>JAGVOT010000096.1 GCA_020052615.1 Nitrospirota bacterium
AAACAGCAGAGTGGTTTGCAGTATCCGCCGTTATCATAGCCGTTCTCAGCGTCTTCAGTGTCAAAGGTTCTCTTTTCGAAAGCTATGGACTTTGACACAAAAGAGGCGAATTGTAGGGCGATAAAAGCGGATACGTCTTTAGACACTGAGGACACTGAAGTTCAGCAGGAAAATGCTTTTTGTAATCGGTCTTTGGAATGAGAGGAACCGGCGGGTATCGAGGTAGTGCTTTTTCCAGTAGGGGTCGGTGAGGTTGTCCTTGCGGACGCGGCCGCCGGTGCTGGGGGCGTGGACGAACTGGTCGTTGCCGACATAGATGCCGACGTGGGAGTACTTTTTGCCTGACTGGTCGAAGAACAGCAGGTCGCCCTTCCGGGCGCTCCGGAGCCCCACGGAGCGCGTGAGCTTCCTGAGGGCCGAGGTCCCGTGGGGAAGGTCCATCCCGGCGGTGAGATAGCTGTACCGCACCAGGCCGCTGCAGTCGAAGCCGGCAGGCGTGTCGCCCGTGTACTTGTACGGCCGGCCGATCATGGTGAGCGCCGTGTCAGCCGCCTTGTCGGCGACAGACGGAGAGTACCCGTTCACGCGCCTCGCAGGTGCAGCAGCACAGCCGGCGAAGAGAAGCCCGGCAATACCCAGTATGAGAAGAACGTTTCGCATGTCAGCGACATACTAACGGGAGCCGCGCTGGATGTCAATGGCTGCCGCAGAAGAGTGATTGACAAGTGGACAAGGGGATACGTCAGAGATCTTTTTCACCCTGTCGCCTTGTCGCCCAGTCTCCCTGTCAGGGGTCTTCCGTCCTGCCGTTTTCCAGAAATCCCTTGACCCTTCCGGTTCACCCTGTTATAGTTTTTCGCATGAAACACAAGGTCACTTTTCTTCCTGACAACGTCACCATCGAGATGGAGCACGACGGGAGCCTGTTCAAGGCCTCCAAGGCGGCGGGCGTGTACGTGCTCTCGTCCTGCGGCGGGAAGGGCAACTGCGGCAAGTGCAAGCTCGTCGTGAAGACCGGCACGGTCGATCCCGGACAGTCGCGCTCCTACCTGACCGACGAGGAAGAGGGCCGCGGGTACGTCCTCGCCTGCCACTCGAAGGTCCAGAGCGATCTCGTCGTCGAGGTCCCCCAGGAATCGCGCATGCAGGCGAAGCACAAGATCGCCACCGGCGCCAACCCCGACGACGTCCTGAAGCTCATGAAGCAGGCCGGCGGGTGCCTGGAATCCCGCATCTTCCGGGTCTATCTCGACCTCGCCCCGCCCACCATCGACGACAACATCGCCGACTTCGAACGGGTCCGGCGCGCCCTCGACAGCGCCGGCTTCAGCGCCGAGCACCTGCACATGAACTACCTGATGCTGAGCAAGCTGTCGCGCGTGCTCCGCGAGGGCGGCTGGAAGGTCACGGCCTCGGTCTTCAGCTACGGCGAAGTGTTCGAGGTGCTCGACATGTTCCCCGGCAACGCCACGAAGACGCGCTACGGGGCGGCCGTGGACATCGGCACCACCACCGTGGTCGTGTACCTCGTGGACATGAAGCACGGCCATATCATCGGCACGGCGTCGACCTTCAACAGCCAGGTCAAGTGCGGCGACGACGTGATCACCCGCATCGTCTACGCCACGGAGAAGAACGGCCTCAAGGAGCTCCAGCAGCTCGTCGTCGGCAACATCACCACCCTGCTCGCCGAGCTTGCCGAGAAGAACCAGATCGCTCCGGCCATGATCGACTACATCGTCGTGGCCGGCAATACCACCATGATGCACCTCTTCTACGGCATCGACCCCCAGCACATCCGGGAGGAGCCCTACATCCCGGCAGCGACCTTCTTCCCGCCGATCCGCGCCAAGAGCGTCGGCCTTCAGATCACGCCGCAGGCCGTCGTCTACTCCATGCCGAACGTTGCAAGCTACGTGGGCGGCGACATCTCCTCGGGCGTGCTCGTCTCGCAGATGCACAAGCAGGACAAGGTCTCGCTCTTCATCGATATCGGCACGAACGGCGAGATCGTGCTGGGAAACAAGGAGTGGCTCGTGACCGCGGCCTGCTCGGCGGGGCCGGCGTTCGAAGGGAGCGGCATCAAGTTCGGCATGCGCGCCATGGAAGGCGCCATCGAAGAGGTCGAGATCGACCCGAAGACCTACGAGGTGAACTACCAGGTCATCGGCGACGTGAAGCCCATCGGCATCTGCGGATCGGGGATGATCGACATCCTCGCCGAGATGTACCTGAACGGCGTGATCGATCAGAAGGGGAAGATCCGCGAGGAGATCAGGTCCAAACGCGTCCGCAGGGGCGAGAACGGCCTCGAATACGTGATCGCCTGGCGCGTCGAGGGCGCCATCAACAAGGAGATCGTGATCACCGAGGTGGACCTGGACAACCTGATCCGCGCCAAGGCAGCCATTTACGCGGGCTTCGCAACCCTGCTCTCGCACATGGACATGACCTTTACCCAGGTGGACAATATCTTCATCGCCGGCGGGTTCGGACGGTACATCGACGTGGAGCGCGCCATCACCATCGGCATGCTTCCCGACCTGCCCGTGGACACGTTCCAATTCCTGGGCAACACGTCCATCATGGGCGCCTACTACGGCCTGCTGTGCGACCGGATGCTGCATGAGGCGGAGGAGATCGCGAGGAGGATGACCTACGTGGAGCTTTCGGTCTCGCGGAGCTTCATGGACGAGTACATGCAGGCGCTGTTCCTTCCGCACACCAACCTCGATTCATTCCCCACGGTGAAGCACCAGATGCGGAAGGCGAAGGCCTGGTACCCGCCCGAATAGAACATTCCACGCTGCTGTGATCAAAAAGGCTGTCCGGTGAGATCCGCCGGACAGCCTTTGTTATTTCCGTTTGAAGCTTCCTGCAGCCGGTCGCAGGGAATCTTCGATCCTCAAGGTAGTTGCTCGCTAACCCCGCAGCAAGCTGCGGGGAAGCGAAGCTAACCGGCCGCCTGTTTTTTGGCAGCCCGTGCTGAGCCCTTGGATAAACGCGCGGTGGGAACAAGCTTGATCTCCAGGCGGCAGCCCACTGCCCGCGCATACTTCTTGAGCGTAGTCAGAGAGGGGGCATGCTTACCCGCAGCTTCCAGGCGTGATACGGCGCTTTTTGTCGTCCCCATGAGCGCTGCAACGGCTTCCTGCGTGAGGCCGAATTTAGACCGGGCAGCAAGCATCTCGCGGGTAAGCCGGTATTCTTCCTCCAGATCATCATATGCTTTTTTGAATTCCTTCCGTTTCGAGGCTTTTTTGAGGAAAGCCTCATGGTCGTGGGAAACGGGTTTATATTTTATATCAGTCATTTCGGACCTCCTTCATTCTTTTCCGGGCAAGACGAAGTTCTTTTTCCGGGGTCTCTTGGGTTTTCTTTACAAAAGCGTGAAGTATCACAATGCGATGACCGGCAACATAGCAATAGAAAGCGCGTCCGAACCTTCACGACCGCGTGGCCGTATTTCAAAGAGACCGTCGCCCATGGCGCGGGAATGCGGCATCCTTAGATTCGGACCGAACTCCATCAGGCGTTCCGCCAACCGGGCATAATCAGCCAATATACCATCGGGCCAGCGTTCAATGTCGTGCTTGACACGGGAATGGAAGTACTCGATGGTATACTTCATGCAAGTCATGTTAGCAATTTTGATAACCGCTGTCAAACATTCTCACTCGAATCAGAGGAACTGCCTGGGGCCTTCAGGAAGGCATTGTCGGGCGGGAGAGGTGACCTATGCTGAGATTTCGGTCTCACGGAGCTTCATGGACGAGTACATGCAGGCGCTGTTCCTGCCGCACACGGATCTGAACGCGTTCCCGACGGTGAAGCACCAGATGCGGAAGGCGAAGACCTGGCACCCGCCCGCCGTTCACTTTTCATAGGGTTTGTTCGACCGGGGTGCGTTCGGCGCCTGCTCGTCCAGCGACTGCCGATACTTCAAGGTCTTTTCGTGAGAGTGTCACTGCCGCCATGTTCTTAGTATATCAAAATGAGCAAAGGCTCTATTTATCAAAGGCAGGAAGGGAGAGAAGGCAGTGAGGAACAGGCTGGTACTGATGGCGGTTTCTGCCGGACGCGCTCTAAACAAGTAAGGCTGCCCGGTGAGATCCGCCGGACAGCCTTTATTCGTTCAGAACATGCAAGAGCGATCACTTCCCCTTTTTCTGCATCACGCCGACACCGAATAAGCCGAGACCCGCGAGGAAAGCATAACCGTAGCCTTTCTGCTCATAGGTTATGTTCACAAATTGCCTGCCCTTGTTGTTGGACATCTTGAACCACGTGGCGTCGGTGAAAATGAGCGCGAGGCTGACGATGACCGTGATGACGCCGAGCAGCGCCATCACCCTGCCGACCTGGGAAGCCTCCGCTATCTTCTTCCCAATGGGTCCGAGCACGCGGATCAGATAGCGCTCGACGATATTGCCCGCGGCTCCCATGCCTTTCGTGATCTCCCGCATCTGTATTACTGTTTGGTCGCCCATGTTCTATCCTCCTTTAAAATTTGTATCAAACCTTGCGCCCAAGTCCACTTTGATGGGTAGTTTGCAGGTGCTGTGCCAAAGCAAGGGGGAGATCGGGACAGGGCTCAGTGGAAAGAAAATCGTTATGTTCCGTAGAGTTGTGTTCTTGATGAACTGGCCGCATGATGGGGCCGGGGGAGCAAAAGATGGAGTGATGTATATGAATTTCGGTGGAGGGCATTCGATTATCGAACAGATTATTGAAAATATCCAGATCAGCTAAATGGCAACAAAGCAGACTGACCCCGGATGTCCCCTGGATGTCCCCATTCCAAAACCGACCCCGAACTGTCCCTAGCTGTTAATTATATTTGATGCTGCTCTTTGAGTCTCTCATATGCTTCTTTGCACACGGGGCATATCTTCACCGTTTCTTCTTTGGGATTGGCAGGCATGACGAGACAGCCGCCAAGGACGAATGGCTGATAATTCGGAAAGAATTTTTCGCGGAGCTCATAATAGTTGTCTTTAAAGTGAGGCAGCCCATATGCAATAGGAAGCGTCTGATCTATCAATAACTCATTGTGGAGGGTGCATCTGCCATCAATTATACGCGGAGTTTCTCCGGTACCGAATGATGCACACGAAAGTGAGGCAATTAAACAGAAAGATGTGAGAATTCTTGCCATATGCAATTTTGAGTTATTGTTCATTCTTATTTGGATTATTCGCAATTTCTGGGTCAAATCTAATTATTGACATCTCTTTCGACAGCAAAAGATTTGATCCCAAGGACTGCCGAGCTGGCCTTATTTGGTCAGCTTATCGTATTCTTCACGACTCAATTCATATTTACGTACTTGTCCAGTTTGGATATTTAGCTCGGTCACATAAAATCGGAGAAACAGTAATTGATGTCCATGATAGAGACGGATGATATCTTGCTCGGGACCTTGGGTAAGGCTTAACAATTTCGTCCACCTTGGCTTCATTAAAGACAATAGATAAAGGCGGAGTGCGTTGCCCGGTCGGAGGATTCTCCGCTTCTATTGGCGCACAGGTCGTAACCAGCCATCTTCAGGACTTGAGCGCCAGCCGCAAATCGGAAGTGATCTCCGATAGCGCCAATAACCTTGGAGGAAACATCCGGGCCAAAGCCGGGGATGCTCAGGAGATTACGATATGCTGGAAAGGTCGAACAGATTTCTTCGATCTTGTCTTCGACCTCCTTTATCGATGTTTGGAGCTGCTTAACAGCGTCTACCATGACTTGGGCCTCAAAACTGACTGCCGGCGCTGGCTGGCACCCGATAGACTCGGATGCCGCCTGCCAGATAGCTTGTATTCGCCGATTCTGAGGGAGGCTTCGCTTGCTGCCTGCGATCATGTTGGAAAAATGATCGTAGTCCATCCCCGCGATCTCTGCCGGGTTAAGGCATCTTCTGACGACGGCAATGCTCTCTTTAGGGCCGAAAAGCTTGTCCAACTCCGGGAAGTACTGAGCTAAAAGGTTATTCTTGATACAGATGCGGTATCCGAACTCATGCTTTCTCAGCCGTCGTTTAAGAGCGAGCAGCGTTCGCAGGTTCCGAAGCGCTGTCTCGGGATATTCGTAATACTGGCATTTGCCCTGGGCGATCAGGTCGGCCACATTGGCGGCATCCTTTTGTCGTGCTTGTCCCAACGGCCATCCAGCAGTTCCCGGTTCTTCTTGACCGCACTGTTGGAGACGAGGACCACCATCTGGCCGCTTTTGATCAGATATTCTCCAAGCGGTTTGTGGTAGCTCGCGGTTGGTTCAAGACCGAAGATCATGTGATTGAGACCATGCTGTACTTTGATCGCCTCGGTTTGGGTCAGAAGCTTGCTGAAGCCATGTATCGTGTTGTCAAAGATCAGGCGTCTGAAAAGTGCTTTCCCGGTCGCGGTTCCAAAAAAGGCGTTGTGCCGCTCTTTTGCGATATCAATGCCTACGATCAGATGCTTATCCGAACCGCGAATCGATTGCCGTAAAATCCGAAACTGATCGAGCCGGCTGCATTCTGTCACGTGCATAAGAAACCTCCTGTAAGAGAATATTCTTGCGGCATATTCTTAACAGAAGATTTCTAAAATGGGTGGCTATGAAGATTATTTTCTTCGTTCTATGCTCAGAAGATTAACTCAAGGGCTACCTATATATAACGTTGATACTTGACGATCATATTTTGTTGTAACCCGTTTAACCTGCATATTAAGGTTATTCGCCAGACAAGAATGTTTCGAAATCCTACCGAATAAAGCGCCTTTTAAAAAATTTTTTCGGAAAAGATTGTGCTGCAGGAAAGGAATGCAACGGTTCGTGTTGGAGTGGTTGCGATTATAGAATCAATCCGGAAATTGTCAAGAAGTGCGGCGGGGTATTTTTCGGGGATGTCTCGGAGATGGCAGCATCACGAATTGCCTGAGACCGCGACAGGAGATCGGCTTTCAACGGCCCTGGTTGTTCACGCATTTTTTTCAGTCTGCCTCTGACTATCCGGCTGAATGCCTTTGGCGAGCGGGAGGTAAACATGAAATGTCGTCCCCCGGCCCGGGTCGCTCGAGACATTGATGAATCCGTCATGCTGTTTGATGATCCCGTAGACGATCGCGAGCCCGAGGCCGGTCCCCTGCCCCTCCTCTTTTGTTGTAAAAAACGGCTCAAAGATCTTCCTGATGTGTTCTTCCGATATTCCCCTGCCCGTATCGGATACCGCGAGGAGGGCATAAATGCCGGGAACGCCGTAGCCGTGTTTTTGAACAAAATCATCCTTCATTTCAACAGAATCCGTGCTGAAAACCAGCTCTCCGCCGTCCGGCATCGCGTCGGCCGCATTGGTCGCAAGGTTCATGAGAACGCGTTCCAGCTGAAACTGGTCCGCCCTGACGGTCAACGGGTCATTGCAGCAGTACATTTTGACGGCTATGCGTTCACTGATCATCGGCATGAGCAGCCGCCTGGTCTCGCTGATGATGTCGTTCAGATCGAGCGGTTTCGTATCGATCTTCTGTTTGCTGCTGAACGCAAAAAGGCCCTTGACCAGCGTTTTCGCCCGCTGGGACGCCGCGAGTATCTGGTCCGTCTGGTTCACCAGAAAATCGTCGTTCGCGCGCATTTTTTTCACAATACCGGCATAGCCTGCTATCGCCGTTAAGATATTGTTGAAATCGTGCGCGATCTCCCCGGCGAGATGACCCAAGGCCTCCATTTTCTGCGCCCGGAGCAGTTGTACCTGCAGCCGGTGCCGTTCCTCTTCCGCTTTGAGCTTTTCCGTGATATCGCGGCTGACGCCCACAATGCCGATAATCTCTCCCCGATCATCGCGCAAGGGCGTCTTTATCGTGTCAAGAACCCGAAGTCCGCCGGCACCCTCGAAGCGCTCCTCGGCCCTGCAGGGTTTTCCCGCAATGATCGGCTCCCTGTCCGATTTCATGCATTGGGCGGCAAGGTCGGGGGGCACCCAATCGGCCATCCTCGTGCCGAGAAGCTGCTGCGCTGTATGGCCGGAGAACTCTTCGACGGCCTTGTTCACCATGAGATGCCTTCCCTCGACATCCTTGATATAGACAAGATCGGGAATGGACTGAGCAACCGCGGCCAGCATATTATCGGCCTTCCGCGCCTCCGCTTCGACCCGGCTCTTCCATCTGCGGCTCCCGTACAAAAACAGCTCGAATAAACACAACCCGGCAATGACCGCGAGCACGACCACAACGCCATCGGCCAGGGCGCGTTCAGTGAGTGCGAAATGATATCGCTTCAGGAACAGCTCCGCGGCAACAGCGAAAGATCCGGCAAGAAGAACGAGAATCAAATACAGGACCATTCGGAAAGCGAGCCTGTCCGCGGCTTTGACGAAAAACCTTGCGCTCATGTTGGCATGGGTCATTGTTCGGAATGCTCCTTTCCAACCAGGGACGTCAGAGTGTTCAGCACGATATCACGTCTTACCGGCTGCAAAGACCTTTAAAGTCTAGCACAAAAAGGAGAGCGCCGGACGCCAGGATCTCCTCTTTACGGAGTACCGGGGTACGTGGCGCCCGTCGCCAGGAACATCAGCCTGAGGTGCCGGGTGGAATCAAGACTCATGCGGCCGACCGTTCCTGAAGCGCTGCGAACTCCGTCTCGATCTTCACCGGCCGGGAAACCGAGACTCCCACCGGGGAGGTCCTGACGACAGGATCGTGGAGTTCTTCCAGCGTTTTTCCATCGGCGTCCGCCTTGAGCTTCACGCGTGCGATCAATCCATTGATGACCGGCATGCTACTCACCCCTCTTTCCCGATGATCCGAGAAGGTCCAAAGGGCTACTACTTGATAATACCACTTGCCGCGGTGCGGAAGAACACCCTGAATCGGCATCATTTTTCCTGTAAGGAACTGCAGGGAGAAATCAGGAAGGTATTGTCGGGCGGGAAATACATTACGTTGTCGGTTGCCGATAAACTGCTTTCAGACCTCGGACAGGAGACTGGCCATCCGCCGCACGAGACAACGCCGTAAAATCTTCCAGGGTCTTTCTCATGCAATCAATTGATAAAACGAAATAAATCTCATCCGAAAAAAAACCTTGACAGATCGGATTCAAGTGGTAGGATTAGGACTATTATGGTCCTATACAGCGGTTCATCATGCTGGTGACTCGAAAGACAGATTATGCGGTCCGGTGCGTCCTCTACCTGGCACAGGCGAATGAGCAGATCGCCAATGTGACCGAGGTATCCCGGACAATGCACATCCCGAAGACCTTCCTGGCAAAAATATTCCAAAAACTCACGAAGGCGGGCCTGGTTGAATCGATCCGCGGTATGAACGGGGGGTTCCGGCTTGCGAAAAAACCCTCGGACATCTCGCTTCTGGACGTCATGGATGCGGTCCAGGGCCCGCTGTGCATCAACGTCTGCGCCGTTGACAGCAGGAAGTGCAACAGGAGCGCAACATGCGCGGTCCACCCGGTCTGGGTAGAGCTGCGAAAGGACATCAATAAACGACTCCGGGAGCAGACGATCGCGCAGTTGATCGCGGGCCGATGAGCGCCGCATTTTTTTTGGATAAGTATAGGACCTTCTTGGTCCTAATCTAGCCCCACTCAGGGACAAGGAGGACTGGCTATGGATGTAGTTGATCTCAGCAGGCTGCAGTTCGCTCTCACGAGCATGTTCCACTGGATCTTCGTTCCGCTCACCCTCGGGTTATCCATCCTGACGGCGTTCATGGAAACGAGATATGTGAGGAGCGGCGACGAGATGTATCTCAGGATGTCGAAGTTCTGGGGAAAGCTTTTCCTCATCAACTTCGCCCTGGGCGTGGTCACGGGCATTACCCTGGAATTCCAGTTCGGCATGAACTGGGCCGAATATTCCAAATACGTGGGCGACATTTTCGGTGCGCCCCTGGCCATCGAAGCGACCGTGGCATTCTTCCTTGAGTCGGTCTTCATCGGTGTATGGATCTTCGGCGGGGACAGGATCTCGAAAACTGCCCATGCCGTCTCCATCTGGATCGTGGCGCTCGCGACGAACCTTTCGGCGCTCTGGATCCTCCTGGCGAACGGCTGGATGCAGCATCCCGTGGGCTACGTACTGCGCAACAACCGGGCCGAGATGGTCGATTTCGGGGCCATGCTCACCAACCCCTACGGCTGGCTCAAGTTCGGCCACACCCTCACGTCCGGCTACGTGGTGGCGGCGTTCTTCGTCATGGGCATTTCGGCCTACCATCTGCTGAAGAAGAGCCATACAGAGTTCTTCCAGCGGTCCTTCCGGATCGCCGCGGTCTTCGGACTGGCATCCACGCTTGCCGTCGCCGTCATCGGCGATTTCCACGCTATCGAGGTGGCGAAGACCCAGCCGACGAAGTTCGCGGCCATGGAGGCCATCTGGGAGACCCAGCGGAACGTCGGGTTCAATTTCATCGTCATCCCCGACACGGAAAAGGAGTGCAACGCCGTCGAGGGCCTCTGCGTGCCGAACCTGCTGAGCTATCTCACGTTCCACACAGCAGATGCCGAGATCAAGGGCCTGAAGGACTTTCCGAAGGATGAACGTCCGCCCGTGATGCCCACGTTCCTGAGCTTCCGGCTTATGCTCCTCCTCGGCTTCGCCATACTCTTCATGGCGATCCTGGCGGTCGTCTACTCGGTGCGGGGGACCCTGGAACTCCACCCGCTGTTCCTGAAGCTCATGCTCTTCGCCATCCCGCTCCCCTACATCGCCGGCCAGCTCGGCTGGATCGTTGCGGAGGTGGGCAGGCAGCCCTGGATCGTCTACGGCGTGCTCAAGACGACCCATGCCGTATCTCAGTCGATCAGTCCCGTCCAGGTCTACGCGTCCCTCATCGGTTTCACGCTGCTTTACAGCGGACTGGGTGTGATCGACTTCTATCTTCTCTCGAAATTCGCGAAAAAGGGTCCTGCCCCCTATGGCGCGGCGCTTGCCGGGTCGGAAATACCGGACAGCGGCGCAGCCAAGGATTTGCAGCCCCTGAAGGAGGAGGCATAACATGGAATTCCAGGTCATTTGGTTCGTTCTCTGGGCGGTCCTCTGGGCCGTCTACTTCATGCTCGACGGCTTCGTGCTCGGCACGGGGATGCTGCACCGGTTCCTGGGGCGGAGCGAAGGGGACCGAAAGGTCCTGATCAGGACTGTCGGCCCGGTCTGGGACGGCAACGAGGTCTGGCTCCTGACGGCCGGTGGAGCGACCTTTGCGGCGTTCCCCGGGACGTATGCGCTCATGTTCAGCTATCTGTACACGGCCCTGCTGCTGCTGCTCTTTTCGCTCATCATCCGCGGAGTGTCTCTTGAATTCCGGAACAAGATCGGCAGCGACCGCTGGACCGGCGCCTGGGACGCCGGCATCATCGTCGGCAGCGCGCTCCCCTCGCTGCTCTTGGGAGTGGCCTTCGGGAACATCTTCAGCGGCCTTCCCATGGACGCCGCGGGCTACCACGGCTCGCTCCTTTCGCTGCTGAATCCCTACGGCCTGCTGACCGGGATGCTTTTCGTGCTCCTCTTCCTGACCCACGGCAGCCTCTACGTGAGCGTAAAGACCACGGGTGAGCTTTCCGACCGGGCGACGGAGCTGGCGCATAAGCTCTGGTATGCGGAGCTTGGCGCTGCCGTTCTGTTCCTCGCGGCCACCGCTGTCTTCACGAAGCTCTATGACAATTACCTGAACGCGCCGGTGCTGCTGGTCGCGCCCTCTCTGGCCGTCGCTGCCCTGCTCGGCATCAAGCTCTTCCTGGCAAAGGGAAGCCCGCTCACGGCCTTTGCCTCGTCGTGCGTCACGATCCTGGCGGTCGTTGCCACCGGCGTGATCGGGCTCTTCCCGAACCTGATCCCGTCGAGCATCGATACAGGCTACAGCCTCACGATCTTCAACACCTCGTCGAGCACCTATACCCTGAAGATCATGACGGTCGTGGCCCTCGTCTTCGTTCCCATCGTGATCGCCTACAAGGTCTGGGTGTACCGCATCTTCAGGGCGCGGATAACGGCGGCGGACGTTCTCGGGAGCGAGGAGACCTATTAACGGCGCGGACGCGCACTAGTCAGCGAAGGCCGGGGGCGGCGCCCGCTGCCGGACGATCGAAAGGAGTTTACGGTATGTCCATAGCATGGAGCGAGACGCTCGCATCGGGTTCGGCGGAGATCGACAACCAGCATAAGGAGCTGTTCGCGCGGATCAATCGTCTGCTTGCCGCCCAGAATAACAGCCGCGCCGGCCTTGAAGAGATCGGCCGGGTCGTTCAGTATCTGACCGATTATGTGGTGTTCCATTTCGGGAGCGAAGAGAAACTCATGGACCGGCACCGGTATTCCAGTTCATCGGGCCACAAGGCCCAGCACGCGCAGTTCGTAAAGGTGTTCCAGCGATTGAAGGACCGTATGTTCACGGAAGGCCTCACGCCCGCGCTGCAGCAGGAGACGGCCGACCTGGTCGTTGACTGGCTGCTCAATCACATCAAGTATTCGGACCGCGCCCTGGGAGCGTTCCTGCGGCTCAAGAACGTCGGTTCCGCTCAGACTGCCGATCCTGCAGAAGAACCAGTTTACGATAGGGAGGGTGCGTTCATACACCGGTGAATCCAGGAGCGAGCGCATTCCCCGTAGCTTGCTGCGGGGTTAGCGAGCGAAAGGTCTTCTCGGCGGCTCGCGTATCTTTGATCATCACCCCCATCACGATCACCGGATCCACCGGATCGCCTCCCCGACGTAACGTGTTCGGCCGCCCGGCAGATATGCTCCCCCCATTCTGCCGGGCGGCCCGGGCGCGCATCAAAACAGTGACGCACAACGACCAATCATGCATCCTGGCCCTGTTTTCGCGCGCAGCCTGCGCTGGCGACCGGAACACCCTCTCACAAGGAGGACGGACATGATCTTTATGTGGACAGAGGATCTCGAGACCGGCGTCGCGATGATCGACGACCAGCACAGGGAGCTTTTCTTGCGGCTCAACGCACTGCTGGAGGCGTGTAGACTGCAGAAAGGCAGGGAGGAGATCGAGCTGTTCCTCGCTTTCCTCGATGAGTACGTCATCCATCATTTCGTGGCCGAAGAGCAGGAGATGGCGGAATCGGATTACCCGGGCATATCGGCCCATAAGGCGGAGCACCGGGAATTCGTGATGCAGATGCTTGCCATCAAGAAGGAAGCGCGGGAGTACGGCGCCGGGATCCACGTGATCCTGATGACCGTGCGCGCATCGGGCGACTGGCTGGCAAACCATATCAGGAAGACCGACAAGGCCATGGCGGCGCATCTGAGGAGCGGAGGGCGCGGAAACACGGCTACATAACGGCCCTTTCAAAGACCCTTCGTTCTGTCGCAGATCGTTCTGCCGAAACCCGGCAGGGTCAGGTCTACTTTCATGTCATTCCATGGATCCTTTCAGCGAGATGAACAGCCCACCCGGATTGGATAAGCATCCGGTCGATCTGTTCGCGTGCCATGTCTTCGGGGCCTTGGGGCAAGCGCTTTCCTTAGTGATGCAGCAGATTGGTGTCGGCGCCTGTGGAGAGGGAAATGTCTGGATGGGTGTGGAGCCGCTCTGAAACTGACGATAGTACAGATAACGGAAAATTGCAGGGGAGTTTTGGGCTGGTGCGGCGACTTCTGTCACAATGATACCTGCCCGTTTGGGAGAGGGTGGCGCGGGAACAGTAAAAACGGACAGGTCCCATAATTTCGGATTTCGAATTGCGAATTGCGGATTTGGATTTGTGAGAAAGAGGTTATGCAGACACGGGGACTCCCGACAAGGTCGGGACATGCCTCAGACGAGGCGAAGCTTGGCGGTTATTTCGGCTGCAGGACCGTGAATTTTTCCGTCGCAGCGGCGCTGTTCAGTTTTTCATCGAACGATGAGAAAGCGACGGCAGGCGCGTTCCCCGAAGATCTGAGCAGCCCGGCGGCTGACAGATGAACGGCATCGAATCCCCGCAATCCGTATGTCGCTGCCAGGCGACCGGCTGCGATCTCATCGAAATCGATCACGGCAAAACGCCGCCACTCATTGGAGAAAGTCTTCACCAGCAGGTCATAGTCCCTTTTTTCCAGGTCCCCGGCCTTGAAGCGTCTGTTCAGGGCTGACATCATTTCAGGATAGGCAACGCGGCAGGTGGCAATGATCTCCGCCTCTTCGACCCAGGTATTGACGAGCCCGGAATGGGACTCGGTGACATAGAGCTTCACCAGGCTGCTGGTATCCAGGTACAGGATCACCGGCGGTCCTCCAGAACGGTTTTGGCCAGCGACCCGCCCTTTTTCGCCTTGACCCCTTTCATGCCCTGTGGTTTGCCGCCGGTCCAGTCGGCCTTGCCTGATCCAACGAGCTCTTTGACCGCGCCCCGTTCCCGGGATATGGGTATGACCAGCGCGATCTCTTTGCCCCGGTCCGTCACCACGATCTCCTCGCCGTGGCGGACTTTATCCACATACCGGCTCAACTGTTCCTTCAGTTCTTTTATGCCGACCGATATCATGTGCCCTCCCCATTACTACAATGTAGTTACCAATATAGCACAAGGTGGCTACATTAACAACAGCGTAAATGCGGACAGGGAGACGGGTAAAACTGACGCGGGGACACGGTGACGGAGAGATGCGGAGCGGCGGAAAAAGAAAAAGCAGGCATGGCGACATGGTGACAAGGGGATATCATGACACGGGGGCGCGGGGACGATGAAACAGACGCGGTGACACGGGACAGATGAATGATTTGAATCTGCAGCCTTTCTCTGTTATCATCCTCTCGATCCTGCTCCGGAGGTGAGATAAACCATGCAGGTTACCTTCATTGAAGCCGACCGATCGAACATCGAAGCGATCGCGGACCTTATGGCACTCTACTACACTTACGATCACATCCCCTTCGACCGGAAGGCCGCCCGTTTATCGCTTGAAGGGCTGGTGAACGACCACTCCCTCGGAAGGGCCTGGGTGATCAGGCAGGGCGACGAAGCAGTGGGTTATTTCGTATTGACCTTGGGCTACAGCCTGGAATTCCGCGGCAGGACAGCCTTCATCGACGAGCTGTTCATCAAGGAAGGATCTCGCGGCAAGGGCATCGGGACGCGCGCCCTGGAGTTCCTGAAGGATACTGCCCGGCTGCTGGGTGTGACGGCGCTGCGTCTCGAGGTGGAGCGGAAGAACGCGGTCGCCCGTGATCTGTACAGAAAGGCGGGATTCGAGGACCACGACAGGCATCTGATGACGACGAGGATAACCGAAGAAAAGCACCTTGCCTGAGATCGAGACCATTCCCGCGATGTTCTCACCCTGGGGGCACCGTTTAGATCTTATGAAAGAAAGTGCATTGATGTATCCGCATTTATCATAGCCGTTAACAGAGTCCTCAGTGTCAAAATGATCGATGTATCCGCTGGTATCATAGCCTTCTCAGGGTCTTCAGTGTCAAAAAAGGGTTTAAGCCTTTGCAGCGCCGGCATTGTCTCCCTGTGTGCTCTAGACCACCGTAAGCTCGTCGGACGAGAAGACCTTGTTGATGTCCAGGATGAGGATGAAGCGGTCGTCCCGCTTGCCCATGCCCCTGAGGAACTCCGTCCGGAGCCTTGTCCCGATCTTCGGCGGCGCTGAGATGTCCCCCGGGCCCAGGTCGATCACCTCCTGCACGGAGTCGGCGAGCGCCCCGAGGACCGTCGTGTCGTTGTCCACCGTCACCTCCGCGATGATCACGCAGGTGTTCACTGTTTTTTCCGTGGCGCTCATCCCGAACTTGAGCCGCAGGTCCACCACCGGCACCACGCTTCCCCGCAGATTGATCACGCCGCGCATGAAGTCCGGCGTCCGCGGGACTTTCGTTACCGTCGTGAAGTCCAGCACCTCCCGCACCTTCCCGATGTCCAGGGCGTAGATCTCCTCTGCCAGCTTGAAGGTCAGGTATTGTGTTGATCCCGTCATTTCCGCTTCGGCCATGGCCTGCTCCTTATTATAACTTCGCGAAGATAGGAAATCAGGAACGTTCCCACCTTCCTGTCTTACAGAATTTCTCGAACTCCCCGTCCCGGCCGTCGCTCGTCACCTGGTGGCCCATCTTCAGCGCAAATCCGGATCCCCGGGGGGCCTGCTCGAGCGCGGCCGGCCCCTCTGCTACCCGGACGTGCCCATCGCGCGTTGTTCACCCGTCAGGACGCGACGCTCCGGATGTGCCCGGCTTGCCGCGCCTCCGGCCGCCCCCCCGTTCAGCTTGAAGAAGCCGATGGCGGTCTGGAGCTGCTCCGCCTGCGCGGAAAGCTCCTCGGACATGGTCGACATCTCCTCGGCGGCGCCGGCGTTCTGCTGCACCACGCGGTTCAGCTGCTGGATCGCGCCGTTGATCTGGTCGGCCCCGCCCGCCTGTTCCTTGGACGCGGCGCTGATCTCCTGCACCAGCTCGGCGGTCTTCTGGATATCCGGCACCAGCTTCGCCAGCATGGAGCCCGCCCGCTCCGCGATATCGACGCTCGACGACGACAGCTGGCCGATCTCCCCCGCCGCTGCCTGGCTCCTCTCCGCGAGCTTCCTCACCTCGGACGCCACCACCGCGAAGCCCTTGCCTGCCTCGCCCGCCCTCGCCGCTTCGATGGCGGCATTGAGGGCAAGCAGATTTGTCTGGCGGGCGATCTCCTCGATGATGCCGATCTTCGCGGCGATCTGCTTCATCGCGCGGACGGCGTCGGTCACGGCGCCGCCGCTCTCCTGCGCGTCGGAAGAGGACTTCAGGGCGATCTTCTCGGTCTGCATGGCGTTGTCGGCGTTCTGCCTGATCGTGGCGTTCATCTCCTCGACCGTGGACGAGGCCTCCTCGGCCGAGGCAGCCTGTTCCGTCGTACCCTCGGAGAGCTGCGCGGCGCCCGATGACAGCTGCTGGCTCCCGATGGAAACGCTGTTCGACGCGCTTTTGACGTCGGCAACGACATCGCGCAGCTTCTTGACCATGACATTCATGGACTTCCCGAGCATACCCACCTCGTCGTTGCTCCGGGTCTCCACGCTGAGGTCAAGGTCGCCGGCCGCCAGTTTTTCCATCGACGTTCTCAGCGATACCAGGGGCCGCACGATGATCCTGCTGAACAGCAGGTAGACAATGCCCGTCATGAGCACGACCGCGCCGAAGCACAGGGCCAGGATGATCCCCTGCGCCTTTTGCGTCGCCTCATTCACGAACTTCAGCGTGAACAGGACCCGGACCAGGCCGATCTGCTCCTCGCCCTGCATGACCGGGCTCGTGAACTCGACCACGTCTGCCTTTCCGGCCTGCTCATTGCCGGCCGTTGTCAGCGCTTTTCCCTGCTTGTCCTCGATGACGACGGAGGCCACTTCCCGGTCCCGGGAGATGTCCTTCACGTATCCCTCGAGATACGTGAAGTTGTAGGACAGTATCGGCTCCGCCGATATGGCCGCAAGGAACCGGGCGTTGTTCCGTCCCTTCTCCTCCAGCTGGCCTGACAGCACCTTGCGCTGATACGTGCTGAGCGTCACCACCAGGGCCGTCGTCACCGCCAGCAGCACCAGCAGGATGCTTGCCAGGAATTTCTTTGTTACCGTCCAGTCTTGATAACGGATCGCCATGACCTGCTCCCTTCTTACCGTAAGTCTTGGTCCGCGCGAATGCTTTTTAGCGCCCTCCCCGGGACGCGCGGACATCATCTCCCGGGTGGCGGCCCTGCTGTTCCTACAGCGCTCCCGCCACTTTGGCCGCCTGCCGGAGCAGGTCGTAGTCCTTGTCAGCGACGGGCGTGAAGCCCGTGATCTTGGCCGGACCGGCAACCTGGTCTGCCTCGGGGCTGTTCGGCCTGAGCTTCAGCAGCGCCGCCTTTACCTTCTCTGCCGCGGCCGCATTCATCTTTTTCGTGCTGAACAGCGGCCAGTTGGGGTAATAGTCCGTATAGGCGATGGTCCTTATCTGGGCGAGATCGACGACGTCTTTCATCTTGTCGAGATCGTCCTCACGGATACCGCCGGCATCAGCCGCCTTGTTGAATACCGCCAGGGCGACGTTCGTATGTTTCTTGGCAAAGGGAAGCTTGGTGAAGTCTTTCTTTACATCCAGGCCGGCCTTGCTGAGCGTCAGCATCTGGAAGATGTGTCCCGCAGCGGAGTCCTCTTCCACGAAAATGAGCTTCCGGCCCTTCAGGTCCATGAGCTTCTCTATGCCGCTGTCCTTCCGGGCGATGATGATCCCCCGGAACTTGGTGCCTGCCTTCTCAGAGGCGAGTCCGAGGGTGTCAAGGGACGCATTGTCCTTTTTGAGCTGCACATACACGAGCGGATTGGCAAAGCCCATGTCGACCTGGCCGGAAACGACAAGCGCCTTAAAGGCGTCAAAGTCCTTCGGGATCACGAGGCTTACCTTTTCACCCGTTGCCTTGCTCAGGTAGTTCGCCAGGGGGGTGAACATCGCGGTCATCTCCGTGGCGCTCAACCGAGGCAACAACCCAAGCTTCAGTTCGGCAAACGCACTGTCGGCCATCACGCCTGCCACCAGGAACACCGCGCAGAACACTCCAAACACAAGACGCTTCATCATGGTAAACATAATCTTACTTCCTCCTATAAAGAAATGAATGGTTCAGGTCGTCCAGGATTCGAGGTTATTGTAACAAACGGTAACGAATATGTCAAGAATAATTTGTAAAGACTAAATAAATAGTGCGCGTATTCCCAACTATTTGTATTTACGATGATTTAAATTACGCATGAAATTATGTCTATATAATGTGTTTATAAGAAAAAACAGTTAGCTGCTGAATAGTGCACAGCTCTTTGTTCATGGGTATAAAAGGTGAAAAGCTGCTGCGGTTGCGAGAAAGTGGTTTTTCTTAAGTCATGAGCAGACCCTCCCCCGCGGTTGACGACTGCAGCGAATGTCGCTACACTAATGGTCATCGCTGGAGCGCTTCCGGAGGTCTCATGCAGCAGGGCTGTTTCATCGGCATCGATCAGGGCAGCAGCGCCACCAAGGCCGTTGCCGTCGGCACGGACGGGCAGGTGCTCTTCCACACCCGCAGGGACCTGCCGCCTCCCTTCCGTGACGGCGTCCGCGTCGAACAGGACGGGGAGGAGATCCTCCGGTCGGTGACGAAGTGTCTGGAGGGGTCCCTCGAGGCCGTCCGGTCCGGCGGCGAGGCCGTTCTGGGACTCGGGCTTTCGTGCCAGCGCTCGTCCTGCCTTGCCTGGAGCGCCTCGACAGGAGCGCCGCTCACGCCGGTCATCAGCTGGCGCGACACCCGGGGCAGC
>JAGVOT010000042.1 GCA_020052615.1 Nitrospirota bacterium
CGCTGTCGCGCCGATGGCATGATGGGCCGCCGCCCCGGTGTCGCCCAGTTCCAGCATATCGCCGAGCACCGCGATCGTGCGCTTGCCCGTCTTGAGCGATGCGAGCGTCTCCAGCGCGGCGGTCATCGAGGCCGGATTCGCGTTGTAATAGTCCGCCAGGACCGTCCGCCCCTGCACGTCCTTGAGCTCGGACCGCATGGCGACCGGACGGAACTCCTCGAGGCCGGACTTCACGGTCTCGAGCGGCAGGTCCGTTGCCAGCGCCGCGGCTGCCGCGGCCAGGGCGTTGTACACGTTGTGCCTGCCCACGGTCCTGAGCCGGACCGGGGCGGACCTGCCGGCGGCGTGCAGGGTCATGTCGATGACGTCCCGCACCTGGTGGATGTCGCTCGCCCGGACGTCGGCGGGGCCTTCGATGCCGAAGGACAGGACCCTGCCCTGATACTTGCTCCGCAGCGTGGCGAAATACCGGTCGTCGGCGTTCAGCACCGCGGTCCCGTCGGTACGCATCGTCTGCAGCAGTTCGCCCTTTGCCTCGGCGACGGTATCCGTGCTGCCGAGGAACTGGAGGTGCGCGGCGCTGATGTTCGTGATCACCCCGACCGCCGGCATGGCGAGACGAGCCAGCGTCCTGATCTCGCCGAGGCCGCTCATTCCCATCTCGATGATGGCGGCCTTGTGGCGGCTGTCCATCTTCAGGAGCGTCAGGGGGACGCCGATGTGGTTGTTCAGGTTCCCCTCGTTCTTGAGCACCGGCCCGTTCCGGCGCAGGATGAAGGCCAGCATCTCCTTCGTCGTGGTCTTGCCGTTCGATCCGGTGATCCCGATGACGGGGAGGACGAACTTCTTCCGGTGGATCAGGGACATCTCCTGGAGCGAGACGAGCGTGTCATCCACGGGGATCACGTTCTGAAGGCCGGCCATGGCGGCGTGCTTCGACTCGAGCGCCGACTGCTCGACGAGCGCGCCCCAGGCTCCCTTCCGGAGGGCGGCGGGGACAAAATCGTGGCCGTCGAACCGGTCTCCCCGGATCGCGATGAAAAGCTCCCCCTCCTTGACGGTCCGGGAGTCTATCGAGATGCCTTTGATCTCCATGCGCAGAAGCCTCTCCTGAAGCTCCTCAAGAATGTTTGTATCGTTTACCGTCATTGCTGATAGGCAAAACGGAGGTCTCTTTTATTTCGCATTCCGCACTCCGCATTTCGCACTGCATTTTTCGATCGCCTTCCGTGCGACTTCCCGGTCGTCAAAGGGGAACTTCGTCTCCCCGATGATCTGGTAGTCCTCGTGCCCCTTCCCGGCAAGCACCACCACGTCGCCCGGTCCCGCCAGCCTGACGGCCGTCGTGATCGCCTCCGCCCGGTCGGGGATCACGGCGTAGGGGGTCCTGCTCGATGCTGTTCGGGTTCCCGGACCCCCGCTCAGCGGGTCAAGCTTCTCCATTCTGGTCCCCGCTGTCATGCCGGACTCGATCTCGTTGATGATGGCCAGCGGGTCCTCGGTCCTCGGATTGTCCGAGGTCACGATCACCAGGTCGCTCTGGGCGGCTGCGGCGGCGCCCATCTTCGGCCGCTTGGCGCGGTCGCGGTCGCCGCCGCACCCGAACACCGTGATCACCCGCCCTGCGGCAAATTCCCGGACCGCTTCCAGCAGGGAACTGAGCGAACCCTCGGTATGGGCGTAATCGACAACAACGCCGAAGGGCTGGCCCGCATCCACTTTTTCCATCCTGCCCGGGACCGCCCGCATCTGCCTGATGCCCCTGGCGACCGTCTCGGGGGGAAATCCCAGCGCAACGCCGAGCCCGGCAGCGGCCAGGATGTTGTAGATATTGTGCCTTCCAACCAGGGACGACGCAATGCCGATCTCGCCCGCGGGCGTCGACAGGGTAAAGGAAAGTCCGCTGATGCTGTGCCCGATGGCCCCCGCGGGCCGGACATCGGCATGCCGCGTGATGCCGTAGGTGATGACCCGGGCCGTTGTTCGTTTGATGATCCGGCCGGCCGCTGCATCATCGACGTTCACCACCGCGGCCTTGTCCGGGGCCAGCATGCTGAACAGCAGCGTCTTGGCATCCAGATATTCTTCCATCGTCTTGTGAAAGTCCAGGTGCTCGTGTGCGAGGTTCGTGAAGGCTGCCGCCTCGAACACGCACTCATCGGTCCTGCCCAGCGCCAGCGCGTGGGACGAGACCTCCAGGACGCAGTACCGGGCCCCCTGCCCCGCCATCTCGGCGAAGAGCGCCTGGAGGTCCAGCGATTCCGGCGTGGTGTTCGGCGCCGGATAGACCCGGTCGCCGATCCGGTAATCGATGGTGCCGATGAGCCCGGTCGAATGGCCTGCGGCCTCGATGACGGACCTCACGAGATAGCTCGTCGTGGTCTTGCCCTTCGTTCCGGTAATGCCGACGAGCTTGATCCTGGCCGACGGATACCCGTAGAACTTCGCCGCGATCCGCGCCAGCGCCTTGCGGGAATCGGGAACGCGGATCACCGGAGTGTCCGGAAGGGCCTCGATGGCCGTGCCTTCCTCGGCAACCACCGCCACCGCGCCCTGTCCGATGGCCTGGGGAATAAACTGATGGCCGTCCGAGTGAAATCCTCGCACGGCCACGAACAATGAACCGGGCGCCGCCCGTCGCGAGTCCTGGACGACGGCGGTCACCTCGCGCTGGGTCCACGGCCCGGGGGCCGGCCCGTTGACCGTCAGTGCGGAAATGAGTTCTCCAAGCTTCATTGCGACACCAGGAGCATCCTGCCCCCCAGATCGTCCGGCGGCACCTGCAGGTAGGTCAGGCTCGACTCCGCCACGGACTTGAAGATGGGAGCCGCAACGCTCCCGCCATATACGGCACCCACCGGACTGTCCACCATGACCACGATGACCAGCTTCGGCGAAACGGCCGGCACAAAGCCCACGAAGGAGCTCACATAATCCTCTTTTGAATACAGCCCGGTCTTTTGGTCGATCTTCTGCGCCGTGCCCGTCTTGCCTGCCGCGGTGTAGCCGGCCGGCTTGGCCTTCTGGCCGGTGCCTGTTTCCACGACCTTCTGCAGGATCCGTCTGAGCGTCTTGCTCGTCTCTTCCGATATCGCCCGGTTGACGGTCATGGGCGCGAACTTCACTCCCTCGTCGCCGTTCGGGTCCCCCACCTCCGAGACCAGGTAGGGCTTCATCAGCATCCCGCCGTTGGCGATGGCGCCGTAGGCAGCGGCCATCTGGATGGGCGTCACGCCGATCTCCTGGCCGATGGATATGGAACCAAGCGAAACGCCGGACCACAGGCGATGGTCCCTCACGAGCCCCGGGATCTCGCCGGGCAGGTCCACGCCGGTCTTCCTGCCGAACCCGAAGGCCGTGATGTACTGATAGTAGCGGGCCTTGCCGAGCCGTTGGGCGACCTTGATGGTCCCCACGTTGCTCGACTCGCTGATCACGTCGGTGAAGGTGAGCACACCGCTCCTGTGGGAATCCTTGATCACGCGGTCGGCGACCTGGATGCTTCCTGTGCTGCAATCGATCCGCTCCTGGGGATGGACCACCTTCTCCTCGAGCGCTGCGGCTGCCGTGATCGCCTTGAAGATGGAGCCCGGCTCGAACAGGTCCGTTACGGCCCGGTTGCGCCACTCCTCGGGGCGGTACTGCTTCGGTTCGTTGGGATTGAATGCGGCCCGGCCGCGCATCGTGGACCGGACGGAGAGCGCAAGGACCTCGCCGGTCCCGGGATCCATGACGACGCAGACACCGCCGCGGGCCTTTGATTCCGCAAGCCCTTTGTCCAGTTCTTTCTCGGCGATATGCTGGATCACCTCGTCGAGGGTCAGGGTCACGTCCTTGCCCGGCCGGGGCAGCTGATACTGGAACCCGTGTCCGCCGGGGAACACGGTCCGGCCCCGGGCGTCCTTCTCCGCCAGCACCCATCCATCAGTGCCGCGGAGCATCTTGTCGTACCAGAGCTCAACGCCTTCGATGCCCTTGTTGTCGACGTTGGTGAAACCGAGCACGGTGCCGGCGAGGGTCTTCTTCGGATAGAACCGGCGGGACTCCACC
Organism: Nitrospirota bacterium; assembly: GCA_020052615.1. GTDB lineage: Bacteria > Nitrospirota > UBA9217 > UBA9217 > UBA9217 > JAAXXJ01. Next base: position 4,051 of record JAGVOT010000042.1, read on the forward strand.
AGCAGGCCGATGGCCGACCGGTCGAGGTCGCGCACCTGGTTCGCCTTGGCCGGGTCCACTTTGCGGCTGAGCCAGACGAACCGGCGGTCGCTGGCGAGCCTGCGTTCAAGATCGGCGGGGTTCTGCCGCAGGATGCGGCCAAGCTCACGGGCGACGGACCGGGGGTTCTCGACCTCGTTCGGCATACCGAAGATGGACTCCACATCGAGGCTCACGGCGAGCTCGCGGCCCGCCCGGTCGAAAATGTTCCCCCGCTTGGACTCGAGCTTCATGAGGCGCTCCTGCTGCCGCTCCGCGCGGCGCGTCAGGTCGCCCCGTTCGAATATCTGCAGATGGACGAGCCGGAGGCCGACGAGGACGAACCCCACCCCCATCAGCATGAATACCGCTGCTATCCGTCCGCGTCGTTCCTTCATCGTTCTCCGTCCACGGGCATCCTCAATCATACTGATTCACGGCAAAAACAGCATTTGGACACGGAAGAAGCGGATCAACTTCTTGATAAAGGCGGATAGGAATCTAACTATTCTTTCCAAAAGCCTTTACCCTATGAGTTGGAATCCCTCCTGAACAATCCGATTTTATCCGACCCCAATCTGCCGTGATCAGGGTCAAAGACGTTTCCCAGTTGCTCCGCTACGGGGCGGCCGGACGCCGGTCGTTTCGCGCCGCGCCTCCCTGCTTCCGTTTCACCACAACGACATTTTCCTTGGCCGGCCGGACCATCCCGAGGCGCTTGACGGCGATCTCCTCGATCCGCCCGGGCGCCGAAAGGCTCGAGGCCTCGATCTGGAGGGACCGGTTCATGCGCTCCAGGTCGCGCTTCTGCTTCTCCAATTCGTCGATCTGGTACCCCAGCCGCATGATCTGGACCTTGCCGCCCACGTACACCATCAGGCCTATGACGACAAGGCCGAAGATCAGGATCCGGCGCAGGCTGCCGCCCTTCGACTGGCTGAGGGGAAAGGACCCTATGTTGCCTGCCCGTGTGTTCATCGTATTGCCGAACTATCTTTCAATCCGTAATTCTTTGCCGTCTTTGCGAGCGACGCGAAGCAATCTCGTATTTAAGAGTTCTGCAACTTCGAGATTGCTTCTTCGCATACAACGCTCCTCGCAATGACCATTCGGATTCAACAAACCTCTAACTTTTAACATCCTTCATCCTCGCTCACAGCTTCTCAGCCGCCCTGAGCTTCGCGCTGCGTGACGCGGGATTGCCGGCCACTTCACTGTCCGACGCCATCACCGGACGGCGGGTCAGGATCTTCAGATCTGCCTTCTTTTCGCACCTGCATACCGGAAGCCGGGGCGGACAGATGCAGCCCTTCGCATGCTCGACATAGGCCTGCTTCACGATGCGGTCTTCGAGCGAATGGAACGAGATGATCGCGATGCGGCCGCCGGGTTTCAGAACGGTGACGGCCGCGCCAAGCCCCTCGCGGAGAGCGTTCATCTCATCGTTCACGGCGATCCGCAGTGCCTGGAAGGTCAGCGTGGCGGGGTGGGTCCGCCGGGGAGGATAGGGAGGGAAAACACTGGAAACGATCTGTGCGAGTTGAACCGTGCTGGTGATCGGCCCCCGGCCTCGTGCCCGCTCTATGGCCTTCGCTATGGCATTCGCCTTCTTTTCTTCACCGTACTCACGAATGATGCGGGCGAGTTCCTGCTGCGGCAGGTTGTTCACCAGGTCCGCGGCCGTTGTGGGGCTGCCCGCGTTCATCCGCATGTCAAGAGGCCCCTCCGTCTGGAAGCTGAAGCCGCGTTCAGGGTTCCGGAGATGGAACCACGAGAGGCCCAGGTCCAGAAGGACCCCGTCAAGAGCATCGATCCCGAGACCGGCGAGGACCTGCGTGACAGCGCGAAAATTCGCCTGAACGATGACGGCCCGTTTGCCGTATCCCGCAAGCCGTTCGCGGGACCGGGCCACGGCATCCGCGTCCTGGTCCAGGCCGATCAGGACGCCGTCCGGCGCAGACCGGTGCAGAATCTCCTCGGCATGACCGCCCCCGCCGAGCGTCCCGTCCAGATACACGCCGCCTGGCCGGGGCGCCAGAAGGGCCACGGCCTCGCGAAGAAGGACGGTCGTGTGTTCTAACTGCGGATTGCGGATTTCGGAGTTCGGAGTTTCCGGCATCAGTGCTTCCTCCGCAGTTCATTCCGCATTCCGCACTCGACACTCCGCACTGTGCTATAGTCCCAGCGGCAGGTTCGTTGCGACCTTGTCCTTCGACACGCCAAAGCTCTTGGCTGCCTGCTGGACATTGTCATACACCTGAAAGGCCTCCAGAACGCCGGTGGTCTTGAAAATGTTCTTGAGGTAGTCGGAAAGAGCGGCAAGCCGGATATCCCCGCCAAAGGCCTGAAGCCGTCCCTTCTCCTCCACCAGCGACGGCAGGACGGCGAAGTTGATGTGCTCCACGGCCTCGAAGTTCAGGATCAGGCCGTACATCTCGCCCTTGATCAGCTGGCCCACGACGCGGTTGATCTCCGCGATCTTGGCGGCATCGATCTCGCCCTCGAGGTTCATCTGGTATATTTTGAGCTTCCCGTCCATCGCTAGAGTCCCAGGGTGGACAATACCTCGCCGATCTTGTCCCCCGTCTGTGATTTTCGCGTGTCCCAGGCTCCCTTGTCCCAGATCTCCATCTTGTTCAAAATGCCGACGACCATGACGCTTTTACTGATCCGCGCGCCTTCACGGAGAGAGGGAGGGATCAGGATGCGGCCCTGCTTGTCCAGTTCGCATTCCGTGGCATTGGAAAAAACGAACCGCGTATAGTCCTTCACTTCCTTCTGCGACTGGGGAAGGGACTTGATCTTTTCTTCGACACGCTCCCATTCTTCGAGCGGGTAGACCATGATGCACTTGTCGAAGTCCATGGTCAGCACAAGCTTGCCCTCGTACCGCTCCGACAGGATCTCACGGAAGCGCGACGGCACGCTCACCCTGCCCTTGGAATCAACGCTATGTTCGAAACTTCCTCGAAACATTCAGAGTCCCGCCTCCACCCTTCCCCACTTCATACCACCTTTTGGCAAAGTATATCTATCCACATGGGGTATGTCAAGAAAATTATTAATATTTTGAGATGTTACGAGGTGGGGTAGCTTTTCTGGAATTGGCCTTTTTTGTTGGTGACAGGGGAGCGGGAAATAGGTAGAATTTAAACCTAGATGACAGATTACAGATGCCGGAGGTCAGACTAAAAAGAGCCTCGATCTTGCCTGTCTGTTGTCTGTTGTCTGAACTCTGGTCTCTCAATCTTATGCCCGATCATTTCATCACAGCCGACGAGGAGCACATCAAGCGGGAGAAGGCCCGTGGCCGGGAGCTCAGGAACTCCCAGTGGTGGAAGCGCAAGCGATCAACGGGCATCTGCTATTACTGCGGGCGAAAGTTCAAGGCCGACGAGCTCACCATGGACCACCTCATCCCGATCGTGCGCGGCGGGAGGTCCGTCGCGGGCAACGTGGTCCCCGCCTGCAAGGACTGCAACTCGAAAAAGAAATTCCTGCTCCCTACCGAATGGGAAGAGTACCTGACCTCGCTGAAAAAGGAGGAGTGAACCGGGAAAGGCGATCGGACGCGGATTTGCATGGATAGATCGAATAAAAAAACATTTACAGGATTGTTGAAAAACGATCTCTGCTCCCTTTTCGGTCATTCCCCCGCAGGCGGAAATCCAGTCTCCGCAGTCAATTACTGGATCCCCGTTATCACAGACCTTATGGCATATTTTTGTCAGGCCGACAAAAAAACAAACCGAAAGGAGATGCCGATTCAGATTGCTAGAGATTACTTCTCAATAAGATGAAAAAATCCTGTTAATCCTGTTATCCTGTCAGAGAATTGTCCATCTGTAATTTTTTCAATTTTGCGCAATATTTGATAAATAAAAAGCGGAGATCACCGATCACCGCTTCTCTGTTTTGGTCCTTGCTTTGGTCCTTTTCTCCGCGTCACCGTGTCTCCGCGTCCGGTTTACGCCGCTTCCTTCACCCAGTCCACCCGCACCAGCTTATTGTCGTGAGACCAGTGGTATTTGACATCACCGTGGAACGCCTTCTTGATGGCCCGTCCAAGACGCTGGGCAAGCTTCTCGTTCGTCGTGGTGATGATGACGCTTCCGTGGCCGTTCTCCGTGACCGACATCACCCGCTCCAGGGGATTGAAGCCCCGGGCGCGGCCCTCCTCGTTCTTGACGAGCTTCAGCAGCTCCATCTTGTGCGGCAGGACATAGTCGCCCGAAAGGGTCACGATGCCGCCCGGAAAGTTGTCCCGAATCTTCAGGCATGCCGGGCAGACCACCTTCTCCGCCACGATCCCGGCCTTGACGATCTCGGGGCCCACATACCAGCGCTTGTTCCGATATACCGCCTGGCAACCCTCGCAGACCGCCACTCCCTGGCCGCCCTTCGTGAGGTACGCATCGGTGGTCACGATCTTTTTCTTGTAGTTGGTGCTGTAACTCTTTCCTTTTCCTGCGGGTGTCTTCATGGTGTACCTCCTTGCTGATTACCTTGCTGACGGCAGCCGGGTAACGCCCGGTCACCGGACCTTGCGATGGATCTCGGCGAACTGCTTCTTAAACTCAGGCAGGTTCCGTGAAAGGAACACCTTCATCGCCTTGAGCTCACGCACCATGTCACGCTGGTTCTCGTCGAGCTCGAAGTCACGCTTCTTGAGGGTGTCGCCGAGATTCGCGACAGCCTTCTCCAGGATCCTGACCCTGTCCGCGGCATCCTCTTTTATCTTCGGCATGGCGGCGCCCTCCTTTCAGCGATTGAGCTTCTGTCCAAGCTTCTGCTCGACCGATTCGAGTTTTTTATCGAGCCGGTCGCCCTTGCCTTTGTAATCGTCGATCTTGATGGACGTCACGACCCTCTCCGAGTCCTTCGTTGCCTCATCGTGGCACTTTTTGATGAGGTCCATCAGCTGCCCCCACTCTCCCTCGATCACCGTCCCCATGGGATTTGCTTTGTACCGCACGCCGCTATCAACGACATGCTTCAATACCCGCGCGAGCACCTCGCTTAAACTCGCCCCTTTGCCCAAGGGAACAACGCTGAACTCTATCATCATGGATTGATGCCTCCTTACCAGAGGGGAACCAATGAGAGCAAAATGCACCTGAACTTATTGAGAGGGAATGATCTCCTTACACTTAAAGTATAGCGCCCGGCCGGAGGGAAGTAAAGGAAGTGAAAAGGCGTGTCAGGCGAAGTTTCTCATTGAAATATGGGTGGGATTATTCCATAATGAAAAGCAACATTTTTCTGTTGCCCATGAAAAAAATAAAGCCTTCATACATCATGGTCCGGGTGGTCATCTTAACGCTCATCGCCGTCCTGCCGGGATGCGCCTTCACGAAGCTGATGACCGCCCGGTTCGAGAAGCCGACCTTTACCTATAAGGGAGCTGAACTGATCGAAACCTCGCAAAGCAGGGCGATCGTGAACTTTCTCTTCACCGCCCATAACCCGAATGAAGAAGGATTGAAGAACGTCACCTGCTCCTATGAGCTTTTTGTGGAAGGGAAGAAGTTCATGACCGGAAATGACGTTCCTTTGGAGCTTAACCGGAAGGGTAACACTGACATCAAGGTCCCCGCAGCGATCGCCTATGCGGACCTCTTCCCCGTTCTGGGATCGGTCGTACGCCTGATCTTATCAGGCCAAAAGACCATACCCATAACGATCGATGCGGTCTTCTCGGGAAATCCTGCGATATTAAGTGAAGCAGGAAAAGAAGAGCCGATCACTTTCGAAGAGAGATTGACCAAAACCGCCGACATTCCTTTGCCGAACGAGAAAAGAAGCAAGGGGCAGTGAAGAGATCAATTGTATCTTGTGGTAACACCAACCGCAGCGCAATCTATACGTTGAATCATGCAATCTAGGCAAATAAACTCAATTGAACAAAGAGAATAAATTGACGTCAGAATGCCGTAAGGCTTGCCCTAAGGAATATAGGATGCATAAGCGGACGGGAGAAGAAGATAAAAGTGAAGAATCGTATATATAAATCATTTTGTCTCATCATCGCCTTTCTTTTTCTCTTCTCGTGCCACAGCAGCCCACGAAAGGAACTTCTCCGCACCATTGCCGCAGCACCATCGAAGAACCTTCGATCCTATGAGTACGACAGAACCTCCACAATCATATCGAGAGTAACAGTTGCGCCGGGTTTTATCTTGAGCTTTTGGAACAAGACGGACAAAACAAATGACTATTCATCGTATGCGCCTACGCAGGACGAATTGCGCATGATCGGCGACTATCTGCGAAAACTCCCTGGGCATTATCAAGAGGTGCTCCAACAACGTCTTGTCGCGATCTATTTCATCAACAACCTGCGCGGCAGCGGGGCGACGGATTATATTCTCGATGCTACGGGCGACATTTACGCGGTCATGCTGTTCAATCCGAATACGTTGAAGACTGATCTGTCGAAATGGTTGACCTATCGTGAAAATTCGTGTTTTATCAGGAACGCGTCGGATGTGAAGATCGATATAAACTGCGGAACGGAATATACCGGTTTCCTGTACGCGCTTGTCCATGAATCGACCCATGTCCTGGATTATGTTGAGTCGCATACGCCCTATGTCGAAAAAAGCATAGATACTATCAAAGGAATGAAAGCCACATCAACACTGTTTACAAAAAATACCTGGAAGGACCTTGCAGAGCCATTGTTGTCCTATGATTTCCCGAACAGGAAGAACATCACCTTTTATGGCTACGGCGGACCGAAGATCAACATCTCTGATGCCCGTGAGCTCTATGAACACCTTATGATGACGCCTTTTGTTTCATTATATGGAAGCATGAACTGGGCAGAAGATTTTGCCGACACCATGACGTTCTATCACATAACACATATGCTCGGGCAGCCATACGAGATACGTTATGCTCAGAACGGAGATCAGGTCAGGGTGTTTCGACCGATGGAATCAGCTAAGATTAAGGAACGGTTTTCAATACTTCGAGAGCTGTATTAACGCTAATGGGACGGATGTTGTCCGAAAGGTCCCAGAACCCGGCAGGGCGGGCAGAAATGCGTAACCCGAGAATCGTTCTATCCATTCAGGTCGAACGGCTGAACCGCTCCCCCAATCCGTTCATGTGTAGGGATTGACCAGCATTCTGCACGTGTCGTTTAGCGATCAAGAGTGCAGTCTTGCAGGTGTATCCTTTCCTTATGATTGGCGTCTTTCTAGCACTCTTTTTTGTCGTATTGATAAATCGCCTTGATGCGAATATTCTTTAAATCCATCGCCGCCTTCCTGTTCCTTGCCCTGTACGTGCTGGCCGCGCTTGGCATCATGGCGCTGCCGGCGACGCGCTCGCGCAGATTGGAACGTCTCACGGGGAACTCCTCGTTCTTCGCGCGCCTCGGCCTCCGGGTGCTGGGCATCCGTGTTTCGTCCCGCCGCCTGAAGCGAAAGGGCATCCGTCAGCGCCGTACGAACTACCTCATCATTTCGAACCATCTCTCCTACGCGGATATCCTCGTCATTGCCTCCCTCATGCCCTCGGTGTTCATCACGTCCGTGGAGCTGAAGCAGACCTTCCCGCTCGGCCTGTTCGCGTGGCTCGGCGGATGCCTCTTCGTGGAGCGCCGGAGCCGCGCGGGCCTGAAGCGGGAGATCGAGGAGATCGCAGAGGTGCTCAGCCAGGGGACCTCGGTCACCTTGTTCCCCGAAGGCACGACCTCGAACGGCGACACAGTTCGGCCCTTCAAGAACTCGCTCATTACCGCGGCCATCACGACCGGCGCCAGCCTCCTCCCGGTCTGCATCCGCTACCGGGCAGCCAATGGACACTTCGTTGACCTGACGAACCGCGATTCTCTTTATTACTACGGCGGGACAACGTTCTTCCAGCACCTGCCGAGGTTCCTGGCGCTGCGGTCTGTCGACGTGGAATGCGTGATCATGAGGCCCATCTCGACTCACCAACATCATTCGCGGAAGGACCTGGCAACACGGGCGCACCAGATGATCGGCACTGTGTATCACGAACGCCCATTCGGCCGGACCAAGAGTCATCTCTCGCAGAGCACGCGGAGTACGCAGAGTTAAATCAAGCCCTTAAGACTTGGTTATACTGCAAAATATTTTTTCTCTTTTCTCTGTGCTCTCTGTGCCTGTGGTAAATCGTAACTTTAAGAAGCCTGCTCTTTCATTCCAGCGCTCATCATATTCATATCGGGATCTTCAGCGTTGAATGGAGTTTTTTTGATCTCGGCAGGCAATAAAAAAGCCCCGGATCACTCCGGGGCTCAGGATTTGTAATGCTGTTGTTTTTTTGTCAGATCTTCTGGACGTTGGCGGCCTGCAGTCCCTTAGGACCCTGCACAATGTCGAAGGAGACGCGCTCGCCTTCCTTGAGCGACTTGAAACCCTCCGTCTGGATCGCGGAAAAATGTACGAATACATCTTCACCGTTCTCCTGCTTCAAGAAACCAAACCCCTTGCTGTCATTGAACCACTTCACTACGCCTTCTGCCATTTCTGTTACCTCAACCTTTCATGTTTATTTATCCGCACTTGCAGCGGACACTTACAATAGTAGCTATTTCCGGACCCTCTGTCAAGCTGATATTTCTTTTCCCGACGGGCTATGGTATATTTAGATACTAAATTTCGAACCTCTCCGAAAGGAACGGGAACGCGCGCCGGCAGCCGGCGGCAGCCTCTCAGGGGAAGCCATGCTGATCAATTACCTCAAACAAATACCTCTCTTTGCCCACCTCAAGGACTCCCAGCTCAAGGCGATCGCTGCGCAATGCAAAAAGGTCCATTTCAAGAAGGGATCGGTCATCTTTCAAATGAAGGACATGAGCACTGACCTGTACATCGTGGATGCGGGAACCCTGAAGGCCATGCTCTCGGACGATGAGGGGGATGAGATCGTGCTCGCCCATTTTGAAAAAGGCGCGTTCTTCGGCGAACTGAGCCTGCTTGACGGAAAAGGCAGGTCGGCAACGATCGTGGCGGACTCGGATTCTGAGCTGTCGGTCCTGAGCCAGGCCGATTTCCTGGGGCTGTTGAACAAGGACCCCAAGATCGCCGTCGCGCTCATGACCACCCTCGTCGAACGGCTCAGGAAGGCCGATGAAAAGATCGAGTCACTGGCGTTCCAGGAGGTCAGTGAACGGCTCATCAGGACGCTCCTGGACGGCGCGAAGCGCGATGACAGCGGCGGCAAGGGATTCCTCAAACGCGGCAAGCTGACCCACAAAGAGCTCGCCGGCATGATCGGGTCTTCCCGCGAAGCCGTGTCGAAATGCATGAAGTTGCTGGCCACCAGCGGCATCGTCAAAGAGTCGAACGGATACCTCCTCATCGCCGAGAACGCACTGGACCAGCTCAAGAACCGCCACGCGATATAACCCGCCTTAATTGCCCGGCAAGCAAGCCCATTTCAGATCAGGAAAACTTTTTTCTCGCAGAGTCGCAGAGTGCGCAGAGAAAACCTTGACACATTGTTCCTGGTTAATAAAGGGTCTTGATTCAGCTCTGCGTGCCCTGCGTGCCCTGCGAGAGACGCCCTTGTTATAATAAATATCATGAGAAGATCTTCTCAGTCAAAATGAACAAGCATGCCCGAAGCGGGAGCGAGGCAGGCGTAAAAAGCTCGGGGGAG
>JAGVOT010000027.1 GCA_020052615.1 Nitrospirota bacterium
GATCACCGATGCGATCAAGGCCCGTGAATATGCCTTGAAGCTCGGCGCCAAGCTGAAGGGCGGGGAACCCCGGGGGAAGGTGTTGAATGAGATATTCGAGGTCCTGGTCGAACCCAATCTCATCCAGCCGACCTTTATCACCGATTACCCCACGGATATCTCGCCGCTTTCCAAAAAGACGGAGAAGGACCCTGACTTCGTCGAGCGGTTCGAATTGTTCGTGGTAGGCCGGGAAATGGCGAATGCATTCTCCGAGTTGAACGATCCCGTTGATCAGAAAGAACGATTTCTGAAACAGGTCACCGAACGCGAAGCCGGGGACGAAGAGGCGCATCAAATGGATGACGACTTCATTCGAGCCCTCGAATACGGCATGCCGCCTGCCGCCGGTGAGGGGATCGGCATCGACCGGCTTGTCATGCTCCTTACCGGTGCAGCGTCCATACGGGACGTGATCCTGTTCCCGCAGATGAAGAAGGAGAATTAACTCCAGAGACCAGATGACAGACGTTCAGACGCCAGACTGATGCTTAAGTCTTTTTATAAGTCTGTCGTCTGTCCTCTGTTGTCTGTTTATAGCCATGAAACTACCTTTCGAACTATTCATAAGCCTCCGGTACCTCAAAAGCAAGAAACGGAACCGGACGCTTTCCCTCAATACCTTCATCTCCACAGCAGGCGTGGTGATCGGTGTGGCGACATCGATCATGACCCTTTCGGTGATGACGGGTTTCCAGGGTTATTTCCGGGACAAGATCCTTTCCGCGATCTCCCATGTCGTGGTCATGGAATACGCCGGCAAGGGAGTCACCGATCAAAAGACCTTGATCGACAAGGTCGATCGTGTGCCCCATGTGACGGCGACCACGCCATTCATCATCAGCCAGGTCATGCTGACAGTTCATGAGCGCGTGCAGGGCGTGGTCGTGCGCGGCATCGATCCCCGCACCGAAGGCGCCGTTACCGACCTGGAAAAGAATATCCGCAAGGGATCCCTTCTCGAACTGGACCGTTCGGGCAAGGACCGACCGGGGATCGTGATCGGCGAGGACCTTGCGCGGAAATTCGATGCCTCCATCGGCGACACGATCATGATGGTAAATCCCATCGGCGAGGAAAGCGCCATGGGCATGGTGCCGAAGATGCGCAAGTTCGTCCTTGTCGGGATCTTTGATGCCGGTATGTACGATTACAACACGACCTTCGTGTATATTTCCATTCCCGAAGCACAGAGATTCTTCAACATGCCCGGCCGGATAAGCGGCATTCAGGTCAAGGTCGACGATATCTACAACGCAGCCGCAATAGCCGAGTCGATCCAGTCGTCCATCGGATTTCCCTATTACACGCGGAATTGGATCGAGATGAACAAGAACTTCTTTTCCGCCCTGAAACTGGAAAAGATCGGCATGTCCCTTATCCTGGTGGTCATCATCATCGTTGCATCCTTCAATATCATCGGCACCCTCACCATGATCGTCATGGAAAAGAGCCGCGAGATCGCAATACTGAAATCGATGGGATCACCGGAACGAAGCATCATGAAGATCTTCATGTTGAGCGGCCTTATCATCGGATTTGTCGGTACGGTGGTTGGGTCGGCCATCGGCTACAGCGCCGTGGTCGTCATCGCGCAGAGCGGCATCATCACGCTGCCAAAGGATGTGTATCAGGTGAGCCATCTTCCGCTTTCCATCACCGGGTACGACATCCTGTTCATCTCGCTCATGGCCCTCGGCATCAGCTTTCTCGCGACGATATACCCTGCCTGGCAGGCCGCCCGCCAGGACCCCGTGGAAGTGCTGCGGTATGAGTAGTGACGCTGCTAAGATATTTGTGTTTTGATCATTGGACAGATTATCGAAAAAAAGTTCATTGTCAGTTTGTACGTCGTCCCCGTGAAAACGGGGATCCAGTAAAGACCCGTAGACCCTGGATTCCCGCCTGCGCGGGAATGACGGAAAAGCGTTGCGAAGATCACTGTTCGACAGACTGTCTACTATTATTTCGAGGAGGCTTCCATGGCACAGAAGAGCGGTAAGATCAAGACGTTCATCTTTACACTCATACTGCTGGCGCTGGTGATCATTGTGTTCATCCTGTTGGGCGGGGGGGACATGCTGAAATCTGCCGGCAAAAAGCTCGAGGGCGCCGGCGAACAAGCGGAGCAGATCAAGGAGAAGATGGAAAAGACGGGGGAAGAGACAAAAAAGACCATCGAGAAGACAGTCGAAAAAGGCATCGACACGGTGAAGCCGGGAGAAAAGAAATAGCTACCCCCCTGATCGACATACAGCAGCTTCGGAAGAACTTCCGGAGCGGCGACGAGACGCTCCATATCCTCTCGGGTATTGACCTGCAGGTAGAAAAAGGGGAGATGCTGGCGATCGTCGGCGCTTCCGGCGTGGGGAAAAGCACGTTCCTGCATATCGTCGGCGGTCTTGAAAAGCCGACATCAGGGAATGTCCGGTACGGCGATCTTGACGTCTACTCGCAGACCGCCGACAGCATCGCCCGGTTCCGGAACGAGCGCGTGGGATTCGTATTCCAGTTCCACCATCTGCTCCCGGAATTTACCGCCCTCGAGAACGTCATGATGCCCGCCCTGATCCGGAACATGGACCGCAAGCAGGCCGCCGGCATGGCCGCATCGCTTCTCGGCGAGGTGGGCCTCGGCGCACGCGTTCATCACCGGCCCGGTGAGCTTTCCGGCGGGGAACAGCAGCGCGTCGCAGTGGCCCGCGCCCTGGTGCTGAGGCCCGACGTGGTCCTTGCCGACGAGCCGACGGGCAACCTGGATTCCCATACCGGCGAAGCGGTTCACGAACTTCTGAAGAGCCTGAACCGGGAAAAAGGGATCACTTTTATCATTGTAACGCACAACGATCATCTGGCCAGACGGACCGACCGCGTGTTCAGAATGGCAGAGGGCAATCTTTCCCGCGAAGCCTGATCCGGAAAATCGGGACCAATTTCACGAAGAATAAATAAAGGTCAAAAAGCGTCTCTCGCAAAGGCGCTAAGCTCGCAAAGAAAGCAGCATCCTTTGTTTTAAAACCAGGATTTAACGATTTCCTTTGCGTCCTTTGCGGCTTTGCGAGAAAAAATTCTTTGTTCTTATGATTTAAACATCGACAGTCTATTATCGATGTAAAACGTGGAATATCTTACCGCCTGCAGGCCAGCGACACCCACTTCCCGTCATTCAACCGTTCTCTGCATTTCAGCCCGCTCTTCACCGCGGCCGCAACGACCTCGTCGTCCTGCCCCTTGAGAATGCCCGACATGATGACGATCCCTTCCGGCGCGAGACGCGATGCGATCTGACCGGAAAGTTCTACCAGCGTTCCTGATATGAGGTTCGCTGCGATCATACCGAAGTTCCCCTCGCATTGATCGATCCCGCCCTCGATTAGTTCTATCCCTTCAGCGTTGTTCAACGCACTATTTCTTCGCGAAGCCTCGATCGCCAGCGGATCGGTGTCAACGCCGACGACCGATCGAAATCCCAGGGCGCGAGCGGCCATCGCCAGAATCCCGGTGCCGGTCCCGAGGTCGAGGAACCTGTCCGCCGTGACCGCGCCAACATACCGTTCCATCAGGACAAGACAGGACCTTGTTGTTTCGTGGTGTCCCGTGCCGAAGGCCATGCCGGGATCGATGATGAGCGGGATGCGCTCTCTCGACGGGCGCTCCCAGGGCGGCAGGATCGTGAATCGCGTTCCCGCATCGACCGGTTTGAAGCCCTTCTTCCATGATTCGTTCCAGTCGGACCGCTGCAGGAACGAGTGCTTGACGGTCATTGCGACAGGGTCGACAAGGCTCTGGAACAGGATCCGAAGGAGTTCCAGCTCGTTGCTGATCAGTTCCTGATCGATCGCCTCAGGGAAATAGCCGATGATGGCATCATCGCGCTCTTCAACACCAAGGGAACCGAGGCCGATCAACCGCTGTCCGAGGGCCTCCCGATAGGGTTCCGGTATCGCAATGGTAAAAGTATGATACATGATTAAAGACGAAAGGAACGAAAGGATCAGGGACGGACCGTGATCTTGGTATGACACTGGTGACAGAGATTTGCCGGACTGTCGGGCCCGTCATTGACCAGCAGGACCTTTTTCTCCGATGAATGAGGATTATGGCAGCTGGTACATCCCAGTTCCTGTCCCTTGCGGGAGGGGTCCAGATGTCCCATGATAGGATGATTGTCGCCGAACCCATAGCCTCCGAGGATGTGCTTTCCATTGGTCTTGTCGGGATGGCAATTCTGGCAGACCAGGCGGATCTGCTGGGTCAGGAGCCGGGGCGCGTCAGATGCATGGGGATTATGGCAGGTCAGGCAATTGCCGCCCACGAGGGGAGGATGGATATGCTTCTTCGAAAATTTGGCCTTGTCGTGGCACATATAACAGAGGTCCGGAACCGGCGCTGCGAGGGAAAGAACCGCCTTTTTCTTTGCATGGGGATTCGTGTGACAGGAAGCGCAGCCATGTTCCATGCGGGCATACTGCGTAAGCGCGGCGTGGACGACCCGCTTCGAGGTGATCTTCTTGTGACAATCGATGCAGGTCTTTTCCGCGGCCACGGCAGCAGCGGAAAGAGCGAATGAAATGCAGGAACAAAGCGCAGCAGAGATGATCGATCTGAACAACATGGGTCATTGTATACAACCTCCCGGAATAAATCAACAGGAAATACCAAAAACCAAACCACTATATATGGGTTTTTAATTGACATTCTATCCGATCAAGTTTACTATGAGCGCCACGGAGGAAGGAATGCTGCCTGAAGTAGAACAACGACAGCGGAGAAGGCAACGCGGCATGAGCCATCTCCTCCCTGTTCTTGCCCCAATCATCGTGATGGTGATCCTGTCCTCCGGGAGAGCCTTCGCAGCCACTTCCTCAGGCGACTCGTCAATTGCGCTCTCCGGCTATTTTTCCGCTCGTTACCAGTTCCGTACCGCTGAAACATCGTCCGGGGAGACTGCGCGCGACCAGGATGTGTTCGGCGACCTCAGGATCGACGCCACCACACCAAAGACAGGCCGGTATGAGTTCCACTTCATGGGAAGCTTCAGGTCCGATCTTGACGGGAACCGGGACCTCCATCAGAACTACTTGGTCGAGGATATAGGCGATACCGGTTCACACCACACCATGGGCTATCTTTATGAAGCCCATTTCGATGTCAATGATCCAATAAAAGGTGTTACCCAGGTCAGGATGGGTCGCCAGGCAGGCACCCGTGATGAACAGGTGACCTTTGACGGCATCGCCCTGGACGTCAGGCCGGCCTCGTCCGTGAACCTGACGCTCTACGGCGGCGCAGCCGTCAATTTTTACGAGATCGGCAGTTCCGAAGGCGACGATACCGTGGCGGGCGCGGGACTGGACCTGTATCCGACCGCTTCGACCGGCATCAGCCTCGACTATGCCACGCTGAAGGACAAGCGGGACTACCTCGAGTTGACCGACGTGAAGGACGATCTTGCGACCATCAGGGTCTGGCAGCGATTTACCCCGTCCCTGAAGGCGACCGCAAAATACCGCCATCAGAACGGAGAGTCCCGCGACCTTACGGTTCGGCTTCTCGGCGCGTTCCCCGGGGCCGGCACCGAGATCGGCGCCAGCTACCTCAGGCAGTTCAGGACCCAGGTAGCGCAGTCCAACGCGCTCTCGCCTTTCGTTGATGTCATGGGACCGTCCGATCCCTATCAGAGCTACGAAGTAAAACTGCGCCAATTCTTCGGGAAGCGCTACGCCTTCGATCTGGCCTATTTCAAACGGGAACTTACCGGAAACTCCGTTGCCGGTACATTTAACCGTGAGTACAGCCGGACCGCCGCCGGATTCGAGGTGAGCGATATGTTCTTTGCGAACCTGTCCCTGACGCTTTCCGGCGACCAGTGGAGATCGCCGGGATCACCGGAGAGGACCTACTCGTCGGGAGGCGCCGACATCGGCTACTCGTTCGGGAAAAAGGGGAGCATGGCCAGGATCAACGCAGGAACCTATTACAGCCTGTACAAGTATGACTACTATCTCCAGCTTGGCGAGCGCACGAACGTGCGGACCTACTACCTGACCACGAAGATACCTGTGGTAAAACAGGTGGCATTGAACCTCGGCTATGAGTTCGAAGATTCGATCGAAAAGTATCAGACCTTCAAGGCGGGAATCCGTTATGACTTCTAAGGGACGAGCAACCAAGATCCGGGTACTGGGTTCATTCTGCGTCGCCGCAGCTGTCATCCTGGCCGCCGTCATCGCCGGAGGTGCCGATAAAGTGCCGTTTCCGCGGCCGGACTCGCACAAGGGGAACTGGGCACAGAGCCACGGCATGAGCGCACAGCTGAACATCAACGAAGCCGGCCAGACGGGGAGCGCCTGCCTCACTTGCCACGAGAAAGGCGATTGCATCTCCTGCCATTCGACGCGCATGCCGAAGGATCACAATAATTTCTGGCGCACCCGGGGACACGGACTTACTGCCGGCGTGAACCGGGAGCGCTGTCTCGCCTGCCACCGGCAGGATTACTGCATACGCTGTCACAACGAGACCGCCCCGCGCAGCCATGCCGGGACATGGAGAACACGGCATTGCACGTGGTGCCATTTTGCCTCGGGCATCACGCCGGCCGACAGCTGCGGGGTCTGCCACAAGATCGCACCGCACACGTCGCGTCCCTCGGCGCATCCGCCCATCGGTGCGCAGACCAACTGTGCCGCTTGCCACTCGTAACACCTTATGAGGAACCGATGAACATACTATCGATAACATTCTTCATAGCCGCGCTTGCGGCGTTCGCAGGCTGCAGCGCCGATCCCGGCCCGGATTCCATCTCATCCCATGGAGGCGGGCAGGGAGGCGGCACGATCACCTCCTGCACGACCGTCTGCCATATTCCCGGTGGAACGGTGGGACCCGATCCGCTTGCGACGAACGGCACGGGGACCGCAGGCAAGCATGTCGCTCATGTTGCTTCCCGGGGCATCTCCTGCCTTAAATGCCATTTCAGCTATGACACGAACACGGCCCATTTCAACGGAGTCGTGAACTCAAAAGGGAACGGTCCCGCTCCGGTGTATTTCGATGCGACCAATCCGTCGGGCGTCTGGAGCTTTACGACTCCATCGGGACCGGGAACCTGTTCCTCGACGATCTGCCACAGGTCTCTTTTGCCGGACTGGTACGGCACGGCGGTGCCGTCTCAGGACCCGGTATGCTTGAACTGTCACAACGCGGCTATCGGCGCGAGGAGGCAGGTTATGGACGCAGGTGGTGACTTTTCAACAAATCCCTCGATAACCTCCAGCCATGTTGCAGGAGGCGATCCTGCTCCCGCACAGTGCACGGTCTGTCATGATCAGTCGTTGCACATGGGCGGAACGGTCCGGCTCAGCCATGGAGACACCGGGACCCGGATCGACTACGATCCCGCGGATCCAGCGACCCTGGAACCGTTCTGCTTGTCCTGCCATGATGCCGATGGCGCCCTGTTCACAACGACCACGGCGACCGGCTTGAATCCCTTCAACGACGGCGTCACCCTTGGTACGATGCCCTTTGCCGCAGGCGTAACGATCGCGGCCTCCTGGAACGGCTCTTCCACTCACCGGAGCAGAGGGCTCACCTGCGCCGGAGGCGGCACGCCGAACACCGGCTGCCACGGCCGGAGCGGCGCGGTCAATGCCCATGGGTCCCTGAATAAGGGACTGCTTTCCAACACCATGAACTTCGAGATACCGCTGGTGACCGCCAGCGTGTATTCGGCGGATCCGCTCGGGTCGTCCGACTACGCGAACAACTACAACCTGTGCTTCGATTGCCATGCGAGTTATCCGGCGGTGGCGAAAGAGATCGTGCTGGGCTACCGGTCCGGGGGAGTCTATAACATCCAGAAAGCGCCCTCGCCGTACTTTACCCTCGGCATGCAGTCCCTTTTCAGGGACCGGTTCATATCCAACCCGGCGGATTTCCCCACGGGTTGGGGGGGGATCAGTCAGCCCTACAATGACACCATGTGGGGTGATGCCTATCTCGCGCTGCATAATTACCACCTTCTGGGATTTGAGGCCAACGCGCTCGGTCCTGATCCCACGGAGAACATGATGCAATGGAAATACCGGGGAGACCCTGCACGCATCGGCAGGATCACCTGCACGGCCTGTCACAACGTCCATGGGACCGCTGGCGCGACCATTCGCAGCACCCATGCCGAGCTGGGTCTCCAGCAGGACTACTTCGGCGTGCTGCAACCGGGGGAAAGCTATACCACGATCGATCCGTTCGTCAACAGTACCCTCATGTCCTCGTTTCCTCTGAACTGCGCCGTCGATTGCCACGGTCTGATGGGACAATCGTTCTACTGGCACACGCCGAACGGGGAGTAGGCGTCAAGACCACGTCAATACTATCCTTTACCCTGAAAACTTCCAGGAGTGGGCAGCAACTTGCCCACTCTTTTTTTATTTTATGGAATGCAATGATACCTACCCGAACGGGTAGTTGTCGGCTGTATCCATTCATGCTAAGGTGCCACATATTTATTATTTTTGACCAAGGGAAAAGTTCATCATCAGGGAACGATAATATGCAGCGTCATGCAACATGATGCATACCCTTAAAATACCCTTATCAAATTAGAGCTTGCAGTTGACACTTCAATATTAATCTGGTTAAATACGTCCACTTTTGCAGCAGTGCCAGCCTTTCCTTATTTCCCGCACGTTTTGTAACTGTCGGTATATGATCGTTTCCGGCAGGTCTTGTGATCACCAAACATTCTTTATTTGAATTGATCCTTCGTTCGACCAGCGCGAGCGTCTCGCACTGGCCAGGGATTGATCGGCATGCTTCACTGAATTGGGGGAGGTTTCTGTGGGGAGGCTTTGTCTTAACGGGAGAGCTGTGCGTTCATCGTTGCTGTCCATGGCAATGGCAGCATGTTGTCTGATCGTTCCTCAGCCAGCCTTGGCCGACGTCGCAGACCTCGAGAAGGACCTTCAGGCCTCGCTCGAAC
>JAGVOT010000010.1 GCA_020052615.1 Nitrospirota bacterium
ATGGTAAAAATAATACACTTAAGAAGCAAGGATGAGGAAGCAAGAGGGGTGGGGGCAGAGTAAGCGCCTGTAAGCATGAGGAATTAATGGTTACCGATAAAAATTCAATCGTAAATAAATTGTGCTGGAAAAAAATTAAAAGAAAATGTAGGTTATCGACATGACCGTGTCGCCAGGAGGCGCCTGATCTTCATCCTTTCGCTTCCGGAGGAGCAAAGAAGAGCCATGGAGGACAAATATCCCCTCTCGATACGCCACGCGATCTTCTTCGCGGGCCTGTTCCTCGGCCTGTTTGCGATCAGCAGGACCAGCTACCTGCTCATGCATACGCTGGTGGAGATGTTCAGCGTCGTCGTGGCCTGCAGCATCTTTATGATCGCCTGGAACGCCCGGCGCTTCGTGACGAACGGCTTCTTCCTCTTCCTCGGCATCGCCCTGCTCTTCGTCGGCATCCTCGACCTTGTTCACGCCCTTGCGTACAAGGGGATGAACGTGTTCGCGGGCTATGACGCGAACCTGCCGACCCAGCTCTGGATCGCGTCCCGCTACCTGATCTCGCTATCGCTCCTGGCAGCGCTCCTGATCGGCCGCCGCAGGCTGAACGCCTACGTGGTGCTGGCGGGCTACGCCGTGGTCACGGCGGTCCTCCTGCTCTCGATCTTCCTGCGCGTCTTCCCGGACTGCTACGTGGAGGGCAGCGGCCTGACGGGCTTCAAAATCGCCAGCGAGTACGTCATCTCGCTCCTCTTCGCGGGAACGCTCGTCCTGTTCTACCGGCTGCGCCGGGAGTTCGAGCCGTCCATCCTCGGCCTGCTGGCCGGGGCGGTCGTCTGTTCCATCATCAGCGAGCTGGTGTTCACGCTGTACATCGGCGTGTACGACCTCTTCAACCTGCTCGGCCATTTCAGCAAGGTCCTCGCCTTCTACCTCATCTACAAGGCGCTCATCGAGACCTCGCTTGTCAGGCCCTACGCCCTCTTCTTCCGGCAGCTGTCCGACAAGACCCGGGAGCTCGAGCGGTCCAACGAGGAGCTCGAGCAGTTCGCCGACCTGGTCTCCCACGACCTCCGCGCGCCCCTGAACACCATCGGCGCCTGCGCCCAGCTCATCCGGGACAAGTACGCCGGCCGGCTTGACGAGCGGGGCCGGATGCATGCGGACCACATTGTCCAGGGCACGCAGCGCATGGCGCGGCTGATCAGGAGCATCCTCGACTATGCGCGGATCAGCAGGCAGACAAAGGCGTTCGTGAAGGTCCCCTTGGACACCGCGCTTGCCGCGGCGCTCCAGAACCTCGGGACACGGCTCGATGCGGCCGGGGCCGAGGTCGAGTCGGCCCCGCTTCCCGAGGTGCAGGGCGACGAGGTCCAGCTGGTCCAGCTGTTCCAGAACCTCGTCGAGAACGCCGTCAAGTACCGGGGAACAGACGCGCCCCGGGTCAGGATCTCAGCGGAGAGGACCAACGGCTTTGGCGCGGCGGGCGCCTCTCCGGGCTGGCGGATAACGGTCGAGGACAACGGGATGGGGATCGATCCCAAGCTGCATGACCGGATATTCCAGATCTTCGAGCGCGGAGCGCAGACGGAGGGCTCCGACGGCAGCGGCATCGGCCTGGCGGTGTGCAAGAAGATCGTCGAACGGCACGGCGGACGCATCGGTATCGCATCGGAGCCGGGCAGGGGTTCGGCCTTCAGCTTCACGCTCCCGGCGTGAGTTCCCGTGTAGTTCGACCTGATCGCATTTTTCCTTAAAAACAGGCTTGCTTTTCACAAAATAAAAGCGGTATTATTCACCTCGCTTGAGTTTACGGAGGGCCATCACGGGGAACGGACAGGGCGCTTCGATATATATAAACAAGGAATATATAAACAAGGAGATCAATGATGAAACGGACTTACCTGGTAGTTGCTTTATCTGTTGCGGTTATTGTCAGCGTCAGCGGCTGTAAATCAGCGAAGAACGAAGCCCCTGCACCGGCGCCTCAGGCGTCACAGCCTGCTGCACCCGCAGCCATGACTGACGGCGCCCTTACGGGGAAGGTCGTGGAAACGATGAACTCCGGCGGCTACACCTATGTCTCTCTCGAGAACGGCGGGAAGAAGACCTGGGTCGCCATGCCGGAGACGAAGGTCAAGGTCGGGCAGAACGTGACCTGTCAGCCCGGCATGCCGATGGATAATTTCACGAGCAAGACCTTGAAGCGTACGTTCGACAGGGTCATCTTCTCCGGTGGCCTCATGTAATATTACCGGGGGACCAGAACGATGCATTCCGAAGGCCGCTGAGCTTACCTCAGCGGCCTTTTTTTGTGCGAGGACGCAAGAGAAAGACGATCCCTGTTCTAAAAAAGCATATTTCACCACAGAGGACACAGAGTGCACTGAGGACCTCGGGAACCCTTTTTCGCCCTGGGGACGCAGCCCCGCTTTAGGGTGTCCTCGCGGATATGCCGGGGCGGGGGACTAAACCTTTCTCTTTGTATCGTGTCTCTATAGATGACGACATCTGGAGAAGAGCTGCAGACTACGCGGCCCTGGAGTGTTAAAATGTACCTAAGAAAGGAAGGTGGACCATGCGCACGTCGCTTATGATACTGGCGGCGGCCGGCTTGCTCCTCTTTCCCTTTGCCGCGGGCGCGGCTGACAACGGGCAGCAGGAAGGGCAAACCTACGATGTTCCTCCCGTAGCCCAGCCGCTCGTGCGCGAAGGCGATTTCGCGATCAAACTGGCGGCCCTTTACGGTCTGGGCGCCCCGGCGACCGAAACCGAGGCCGAGGATCTGCTTTCGTCAGCGGGGGTCATTCCGCTGAATGGTTGGATATCGGATTATCCCGTGACGCCGGAGATCCTGGGACAGCTCCAGGAAGCAGCGGCCCGGGCGGCATCCGAGGGCGGGCTGTCCATGGATGCCGAAAAAGCGACGCGGCTCCTCTACGAACTGGCGTCGCAGATGAACCTTCCCGTGCCGGCCGGTACGGAACCCAGGGCTGACGCTGCGACCACGGCGCCCGAGCAGCCGGTGATCTACAACTACTACACGGGCTACGGCCCTCCGATCATCACCTACTATCCGCCCCCGCCCGCGTATTTCTACCTCTATGCCTGGGTGCCCTACCCCGTCTGGTGGTACGGCTACTGGTACCCGGGATTCTACATCTGCAACAATTTCTCTACGACCATCGTCGTCGGTTCCAGAACGGTCTTCGTGCGCAACCGCTATGTCGACCCGATGACCAGAAGGGTCGTCCGGATCGAACCGGTCGTGCGCACGGGGGATGCCGTGCACCCCCGGACCATCCTGCGCACCAACGACGGCAGGACCTACAGGAATATCCGGGAGATGCGGCAGGGGATCGTGTCCGGCGACGTTGAGCAGGGCGGCCGGGGAGCTCGCGCGATCAGTCCCCCCGCGGCCGGGGGATTCAGGTCGCCGAACGACCGGCGGAGCGCCCAGGACATCTTAAAGCGGAGCCTTGAGCGCGAGGGGCCCGCGGGACAGGCAGGCCGTTCCGGCGGCAGCGCGGTCGGCAGGGG
>JAGVOT010000091.1 GCA_020052615.1 Nitrospirota bacterium
GGCATCAAGGTGGGCCAGGCCATCGTGGGCAGCAGCGTGAACTCGTCCTTCCGCGACCTCATGGTCGCGGCGAGGATGCTCGAAGGCCGGCGCGTGCATCCCGAAGTCAACTTCCACGTGAACCCGGGGAGCCGGCAGGTGGTGGAGAACGTCGCGCAGCAGGGCGGGCTTATCCAATTCCTCACGTCGGGCGCGCGCGTGCACGAACCGGGGTGTCAGGGCTGCATCGGCATGGGCCAGGCGCCGGGCACGGGCGAGGTCAGCCTCCGGACCTTCCCGAGGAACTTTCCCGGACGGTCCGGGACGAAGGACGACAAGGTCTATCTTTGTTCGCCCGAGACCGCGACGGCTGCGGCCATCACGGGCGTCATCACGGACCCCCGGGACCTTGGCCGGGAGACGGCCTATCCCCGCGTCGAGGATCCGAAGAGCTATATCATCGACGAACGGTCCATCATTTTCCCTTCGGAAGAACTGCGGACGACCGCGATCGTCCGCGGGCCGAACATCCGGCCGCTGCCGCTGCTCGCTGCCCTGCCGGAGACGCTGGCCGCCGAGGTCGTGCTGAAGGTGGGGGACAACATATCGACGGACACGATCATGCCCGCGGGGAACAGGGTCCTTCCGCTCCGGTCGAACATCGAGGCCATCAGCGAGTTCGTCTTTTCGGCGGTGGAGCCCGGCTTCGCGAAGGAATGCAGGCTCAGGGGCGACGTCGTGGTCGTCGTCGGCGAGAACTACGGACAGGGGTCGAGCCGGGAGCACGCGGCACTCGCACCGCGCTATCTCGGCGTTCGGGCCAAGCTCGCAAAAAGCTTCGCCCGCATCCACCAGTCGAACCTGTGCAACTTCGGCATCATTCCGCTCACCTTCAAGGACCGGTCGGATTATGATAAGCTAGCCAAGGGAGCACGGATCGTCCTCCGCGACGTGCGGAAGCGCATCGAACGGGGGGACCGGGAGATCCCCGTGGAGGCGGACGGCAGGACCATTTTGACGGTCCTTGAGGTTTCCGATCTGCAGCGAAAGCACCTGATCGCGGGAGGCACGTTGAACTATGTACGGAAGCAGATCGAGAAGAAAGCGTAGACATTGGTGACACTGAAAACCTTTGACACTGAAGGACCGGTAAGAAAAAGTCCTTTGACACAGAAGAAGCGGATTGGTACGGCGATAAAGGCGGATACGTCTTTAGACACTGAGGACGCTGAAGTTCTGTAAGAAACAGCAGAGCGGTTTGCAGTATCCGCCGTTATCATAGCCGTTCTCAGTGAAAATCAGTGTCAAAGATATTTCTCCGTGTCTTTGTGTCGCCGTGGTGAAAAAAGTATTTGGGGGTCCTCATGGCGGAAACGACAAATACCAAGAACATCGGCCTGCGCGGCGTGAAGGTCGCGGACACGCGCATCAGCGACGTCGACGGCGCGAAGGGCATCCTGATCTATCGCGGCTTCCGGGTCGAGCAGCTGGCGGAGAATTCGACCTTCGAGGAGACGGCGTACCTCCTGCTGCACGACAGGCTTCCGAACGGACAGGAACTTGAAGTGTTCACAAAAGGCCTCGGCGAGGCGCGGACCGTTCCCGGTTTCGTGCTGGACGCGCTTCAGCGGCTGCCGAAGACGTCGGCGCCGATGGATGTCCTGCAGTCGTCGATCCCGCTGCTCGGCATGGCCGATCCCGATCTCTCCGACGATTCCCGGGAGGCCAACCTTCGGAAGGCCGTCCGGCTCATCTCCCGCGTGCCGGCGGTGATCGCCGCCTGGCACCGCATCAGGAACGGACAGGACGTCCTGCCGCCCGACGACGGCCTGCCGCACGCCGGAAATTTCCTGTGGCAGCTCCAGGGGAGGAGGCCCGACGGGAAAATGGCGAAGGACCTCGACACGGCCCTCATCCTGCACGCCGACCATTCGTTCAATGCGTCGACCTTCGCCTGCCGCGAGGTGGTGTCGACACAGGCACATCTGTACGCCGGCGTGGCGGCCGGCGTCGGCGCGTTGTCGGGAAGCCTGCACGGCGGCGCGAACGCCCAGGTCATGAAGATGCTCGAAGCCCTGAAGAACGAGCCTGACGTTCCGGGCTGGGTGCGGAAGCAGCTCGATGACGGCCGCAAGATCATGGGCATGGGCCACGCGGTCTACAAGACCACGGACCCGCGGGCGCGTTTCCTGAAGGACATGTGTTTCCGGATCGGCAGGAAGCTGAACGAGGAGCACTGGTGCCGGCTCTCGACCCAGATCGAGGGGACCGCGGTCGCCGAGTTCGCCAGGCGGGGAAAGACGACGATCAAGCCCAATGTGGATTTCTACAGCGCGCCGGTCTACCACATGATGGGCATCCCCGAAGACATGATGACCCCGGTCTTCGCCG
Organism: Nitrospirota bacterium; assembly: GCA_020052615.1. Taxonomy (GTDB): domain Bacteria; phylum Nitrospirota; class UBA9217; order UBA9217; family UBA9217; genus JAAXXJ01. The sequence goes on from JAGVOT010000091.1 coordinate 2,371, forward strand.
TTTCGCGCATCGCCGGCTGGACGGCCCATGGCATCGAGGAGAAGTTCGGCGACGCCCAGGGGAAGCCGGCGCTCTACCGGCCGTCGTCGGAGTATACGGGGAACTACTGCGGCAAGGAGGCGTGCACCTACACGCCGATCGAGGAACGGACATGAATAAAAAAATGCATGAACTCGAATGTCACGAATGGACGAATAGCACGAATAACTACGAATAACTAATAATTAACGTCTTTATGCAATAGAGAAAGGAGTTCAAAGTTCTTGTTCTTAGTTAAAGAGAATTTCATTCGTGTCATTCGGCAGTTATTCGTGTAATTCGTGGTAAGGTTTTATGCTTTAAACAGGGGGCGTCATGAAAAAGAAGGCAGCGAAGAAGCAGGCATCAAAGAACAAAAGGACAACGAAGAAGGCGTCCCCGAAGAAGGGGGTAAAGACCATGAAGACAAAAGCGATCAAAAGCGGGAAGACCGAGCGAAGCGTCATCCGTTCGGTCAATCCCTACACCGAACAGGTGATGAACGAGTTCATGACGATGTCGCCCGCTGAAGTGCGGGCCATCATGGCCAGGTCGCGGGAGGCGTTCGCGGGCTGGCGCGATACGCCGGTCATCGAACGCCTGTCTCCCGTGAAGAAGCTCGGAGAGGTGCTGCGGCAGGAGAAGCGGAACTACGCCGAGCTGATCACCAGGGAGATGGGCAAGCCCGTCAAGGACGCCATGGCCGAGGTGGAGAAGAGCGCCACGCTCTGCGACTACTACGCGGCGAATGCGGAGCGTTTTCTCGCCCCCGAGATGGTCGCCACGGAGGCGCAGAAGAGCTACGTGGCCTTCGAGCCGCTGGGGATCGTCTTGGCGGTCGAGCCCTGGAACTTCCCGTTCTGGCAGGTCTTCCGCGCAGCGGTCCCGTCCGTCAGCGCGGGCAACGTGGTCGTGCTGAAGCACGCCTCGAACGTGCCGATGACGGCGCTGGCCATCGAGGACGCCTTCAAGAAGGCGGGCTTCCCCGACGGCGTGTTCAAGACCCTGCTGATCGAACCCGCCGCGGCCATGAAGCTGATCGATGACGACCTGGTGGACGCGGTGGCGCTCACGGGCAGCAACCGGGCGGGCGAGGCGATCGGCGCCCATGCGGGCGGGAAGATCAAGAAGCTGGTGCTCGAACTGGGAGGCTCTGACCCCTTCATCGTCCTGGACGACGCGGACGTGGAGAAGGCCGGCCGGACCGCGGCGAACAGCCGCATGGTCAACAGCGGCCAGAGCTGCATCGCCGCGAAGCGGTTCATCGTTATGGAGAGCGCGGCCGAGGAGTTCACGAAGCATTTCATCGCCCGGCTGCGGGAAATGAAGATCGGCGATCCCCTGGACGAGACCACCGACATCGGCCCGGTGGCGCGGAAGGACATCCGCGACGGCCTGAAGGCCCAGCTCCGCGACGCGAAACTGAAAGGGGCGAAGACGGTCGAGCTGCCGCAGCCCCTGTCGAAGGGCTGGTTCTTCGCTCCCGCCGTGGTGCTGAAGGCAACGCCGAACATGAAAGTGCTCACCGATGAGGTCTTCGGCCCCATCGCGCCCATCGTCGTCGTGAAGAACGAGGACGAAGCGATAGCAGCGGCGAACAACACCGAGTACGGCCTCGGCGCGGCAATCTGGTCGAAGGATACGGCGAGGGCCGAACGGCTGGCAAAGCGGATCGAGTCAGGGTTCGTCGCCATCAACGACATGGTGCGGTCCGACCCGCGGCTGCCTTTCGGCGGCGTGAAGAAGTCCGGCGTCGGCCGCGAACTGTCGCACTTCGGACTGAGGGAGTTCGTAAACATCAAGACGGTGGTGGTGAAGGAATAAGAAGGAACCGCATATTCTTTGACACGGAAAAAGCTGATTGGTAATACGATAGAGGCGGATGCGTCTTTAGACACTGAGGACACTGAAGTTCAGTAAGAAACAGCAGAATGATTTGCTGTATCAGCCGTTATCATAGCTGTTCTCAGAGTCTTCAGTGTCAAAGGTTTTCTTATGCTCTTCTCTGTGCCTCTGTGTCTCTGTGGTAAAATCAGCCGTCAGGAGCGTTCATGAAAGCATCGGACCTGTTCGTCAAGCAGCTGGAGGAGGAAGGCGTCGAGTACATCTTCGGCCTGCCGGGCGAGGAGAACCTGGACCTCCTCGAATCGCTGCGCACGTCACCCATCAAGTTCATCCTCACGCGCCATGAGCAGGCGGCCGCGTTCATGGCGGCCACCTACGGAAGGCTCACCGGCAAGGCGGGGGTCTGCTTCTCCACGCTCGGCCCGGGCGCAACGAACCTGGTGACCGGCGTTGCCCACGCGCAGCTCATCGGCGCGCCGCTCGTGGCCATCACCGGCCAGAAGGCCATACGCGAGAATTGGCAGGCCTGTTTCCAGCTGATCGACGTTGTCAGCCTGATGAAGCCGATCACCAAGAGCGCCGAAACGATAGCCGACCCGGGGACCATCCCCACCGTTCTCCGGAATGCGTTCAAGCACGCCCAGGCAGAGCGGCCGGGAGCGGTCCACATCGAGCTGCCCGAGGACGTGGCGGGAAGCGACACGAACGCGCAGGTCCAGAGAGCGGTCCGTGCCCGCAGGCCGGACCCTGACACCAGGACGATCGAAGGCGCCGCGGAGCTTATCAACTCGTCGCGCCATCCGCTGCTCATCCTGTCCGCGGGAGCGAACCGGAAGCTTATCTGGAAGGAGCTCCGGGAGTTCGTAGAGAGCACGGGCATCCACGTGGTGCACACCCAGATGGGGAAGGGCGTCCTCTCCGACGAGTCTCCCTACAGTCTCTTCGCAACGGGCATCCACAAGCGCGACTATGTGAACTGCGGCATCGACCGGGCGGACCTCATCATCACCGTGGGGTACAGCATCGTGGAGTACCCGCCCTACGTCTGGAACCGGGGGCTGGACAAGAAGATCATCAACATCGACTTCGTCGAGGCCGAGGTGGACCGGTACTACGATCCCCAGATCGAGGTGGTCGGCGATGTCTCGGTCGCGCTCCGGGAGCTCGCCCCCAAGGTGAAGCGGCGGAACGACACGCTGTTCGCGGACCTGCGGGTGTTCCTGACCGAGAAGCTCGCGGCAACCTGCGAGACGACCTTTCCTCCCATGCCGCAGGAGGTCGTCTGCCACGTACGGAAGGCCCTCGATCCCGACGACATCCTGACCCTCGACAACGGCATCTACAAGCTCTGGTTCTCGCGGCTCTACCGGACCTACAAGCCCAACACCTTCATCCTCGACAACGCCCTCGCCACCATGGGCGCCGGCCTGCCCGCGGCCCTTGCAGCCAAGCTGGTCCATCCCGAGCGCAAGGTGCTGGCGGTGGTGGGCGACGGCGGATTCATGATGAACGCCCAGGAGCTCGAGACCGCGGTCCGGCTGAACATCCCGGTGGTCGTGCTGATCCTGAACGACAACGCCTTCGGGTTCATCAAGTGGAAGCAGGAGGCCATGGGCTTCCGGAACTTCGGACTGGACTACACCAATCCGGACTTCAGCCGGTTCGCCGAGAGCCACGGGGCCGTCGGCATGACCCTGAGGAAGGGCGACGATCTGGCCGTGGTGCTCAGGAAGGCCTTCGAGCTCCAGAAGGTCGTGGTCATCGAATGCCCCATCGATTACACGCCGAACTACGAGACCTTCTCGAAGGAGATCGAGGACTTCGTGTGCGAGATGTGAACCCGCATCTTCTTCTTTGGCGAGAGACACAATGCTCTTGCTCGGCCAGACAACTCAAGCATAAACTGCAGCGTACGCTCAGAAATACTCTGATGGAAGCTGAAAGAAGGATGTGGAGCATCCTGCGGGGGCAGGCAATTTGACGGATATAAATTCCGGCGGCAGCATCCGTATGACCGCTATATTCTGGATTTCGTATGCCTTGAAAGAAGGATGGTCATCGAGGTTGATGGCGGGCAGCACTCAGAAGACATTCTTCGTGATGCGGAGCGGACGGGGTATCTGGAAAAAGCGGGATTCCAGGTGCTGAGATTCTGGAATCATGAGGTTCTGACACAGATGGACGCGGTGAAAGTGCACATTTGGCAGGCGCTGCAGGCAGAGGCTGACCCATCACCCCGGCCCTCCCCTTGAAGGGGAGGGTGGAGCTTGTTGATGCAACCGAAATTTCAGTCATGAAACAACAAGGACCCTATTTTGCTTCTGCATCAACACATACACAATATCCTTCGTGCATCAAGGTGCCCATAATGAATAAGCATTTGTATTTAGCCACTCTATTGGTCGCGGTGCTTGGCGCGCTCCTCGGCTCCTGCTCAGGAGGCGGCGGCGCCGGTGGACCCGCGGAGAAGAGTCCCCTGCCCAAGCCCCTGGCGGAACAATACGCCATCGACGGCGTCGTGGACCTTTCGGTGTTTTCCGCGGTAACGCAGACTGCCATCGACATGAAGGACACCTTCGGGATCGGTTCATCCGTCGGGACGACGACCCTGCGATACGCCATGGTCAATGACGAACGGCATCTCTACATCGCCATGGTCTGGTCCGACGCCACGCCGACGGCCTTCAATCCTTACGGCGCGCTCACCGCCTTCGACGGCGTCGTTGTCATGTTCGACAACGACGGCGACGTTACGTTCGCGGCTGGCGAGGACGCCCGCCGGCTGGTCATGAATATTTATAGTTCCAGCCACAGCGACCTGTATAATGACAGTTCCGGTTTTGGCGGCAATGACGCGGTCGGGGACGGACTCGGCAAGATGACCTGGTCAGCCGCGACGGGCACCGGGACGTACCAGGCCGAGTTCCTTATCCCCCTGGCGCCCGATGCGACCGGCCAGGACGGCGTCCTGAACGCGACAACGCGCTTCAATATTAATATCCTGGACAATATCCAGGTCCTGGAGCTGCCAGCGGCCAGCAATGTCGGCAGCCTGAGCGGGCTGCCCGGCATGGGCATCAACATGGACAGCAGCGGCTGGCCGCTCTTGCCTTATGCCGTACCCGCGCCCCATGATCAACCGCAGATGCCGACCAACCTTAAGGGCCTCATCGCTTTCATCAGCGACCACGAGAACCCGCTCGGAGAACTGTATACGTTCGATCCGGCAACTTCTTTTGTTACCCGCGTGACGAATTCCACAGGGCTCTACATTGATGGCGTGTCGGTGTCGCATGGCGGTACAAAGCTCGCTTTTTACGGCGGGCCGAGCACGACCGACAATACGACCTGGGAGATTTATACCGTAAACGCGATTGCTGGCAGTATCCCGACCGCCCTGACGACCAACACCATCCTGGACGGCCATCCTGCCTGGTCGCCCGACGACAGCGAGATCGTCTACGCCTCTTTCCGCGGACCGGGCCCGTGGCAGGCGTCCCTTGTGACCATGACCTCGGCAACGGGAGGCGGGGAAATGGTCCTCTCGACCGTCACGTCCACTACCGCGAATGACAACGATCCGGACTGGCTGCCTGACGGCCGGATCGTGTTCAAGACCGACCGCTTTGACCCGGGCCTGCAGGACCAGGTGCGTATCGCGGTGATGAACCGTGACGGAACAATGGTCACGCAATTGACGGATTCGATCGGCACGTCCGACCACGACCCCACGGCCACGAACACGGTAACCGTGTTCGAGCGGTTCACGAAGGGCACGAATTATTCGACTGATCTTTCGTCCATCTACTCTCCCTGGAACATCGTCGAGGCCCGCATCGACGGAAGCGGCGAGCGCACCCTGCTGGCCGACGGATGGGTCAACTGGCTGCCGGTCCACGATCCCTCGGGAGAATACCTTGTCTATCTCAAGAGCACGGGGTACACTGATGCCCGGCTCATGAGCAAGGACGGCCGCGACCTGGGCAGGCTCATCCCGGGCATCACCAGGATCCGTTATATTGACTGGAAATAGACATGACACTGATTGGCGAGCTGCGAGGCTTTCACGAAGGAGATCGTGAACCTGGCGTGCGAGAAGTGAACATGAATCAAGAGAGGAGGCATACATGTCGACCAAATTGAAAAAGGCTGTCTTCGTGGTCCTGTTCATATCCTGCCTGGCAGGCTGCTTGTCTGATACAAACGCGGAGGCCCCTATCCCCACTGTTCCGTTTTCGGTCATTGTGTCTGGATATTATCCGATCAGCGGGGTTGATAAAAACAGGAAGCTGGAGGTTTTCCGGGATCAGGCGTCGTTCAATGCGCGATTGGCCGAGTACGTAGAATCTGTCCAGGAACACACGGTAGATTTTTCTACAAAACGAGTAGTTCTCTCGGATCTGGGACAACGGAATACCGGCGGTTATTCCGTCGCGACGAGCGAAATTCAGGAATTCAGTGACTATGTTATGGTTTCCATAACAATAACAAAGGCGGGTGCCGATTGCGCGGTTTCGCAGGCATTTACCTCACCCTTTGAGTTCATTGAAGTGCGCAGTACCAAGGAAATACTGTTTACCGAGCAACTGGTCATTACGAATTGTAATTAGTGGTATGCTGAAGTCCGCAGGTCAATTGGCGCGGGAGAGCGAATATGAAACGCATCAGTATGGCGGTTGTCATGACGTTATTTACCGTTGTTGCCATGGCGGCAGCTGACCGGCTTGACGCGGAGAAGGCGCGGCTTGAGCGCAACAAACGGACGGTGATCGCGTTCTACACTATGACCGTGAACGACCACGATCCGGAAGGCGCCGTGAAGAAGTACGTCGGCGCCGAATACCGCCAGCACAATCCCTTCGTCGAGGACGGCAAGGAAGCGTTCATCGCGTTCTTCAAGGACCGCTTCCAGCGCGATCCAAAGGCCCGCATGGAGATCAAGCGGTCGGTCGCGGAGGGCGACTTCGTGGTCGTCCACGTGCACCACCCGGACCCCGCGCGCGGCAAGGGCCGGGCCACCATGGACTGGTTCCGCCTCGACGCAAACGGGAAGATCGTGGAGCACTGGGACGTGGCTCAACAGGTGCCGCAGGACAATGAGGTCAGGAACCAGAACACGATGTTCTGACTCTGAGGTGGTCCGGAAGGGGACGATGGCCGGGGATCCGGCGCTGGAAATCAAGCAACAGCAGTTCAATGCCGCGATGGACCTGTATGGACAACGATACATGTGCCTTATGTTCCCGGGGTCGGCGATCAAGTCAGTTATCAAATCAGCGTAGATCTTGACCGCGACCACGATGGGGTCCGTGATGCTCACCAAAGCCTGGGAATGAATCTTTTTACCGGCACGCCCTCGGATCAGAGCTTTGACCTCAGCAATGCGCTGCCGGCCCCTTCCGTGACAGTAACCGGCGCTGATACCGCCACCCCGACGTTATCCTGGTCTGGAGCAGACCCGGCTGCGACCTCTATCTTTATCAGTGCGAGTTTACGTTCCCCGGCAGTGGATTTGTATTTTAGCCCGGGCAATTTAATGCGTTCGAGGACCAGCATCAGATATCCGGAGCTGCCCGATTCCCTAGCGGCGTTCAGGCCAAATAAAGTTGATTATTTCTATGTATATACCGCAGCTTATGAAGGAGACGTAAGTAAAATGAGCTACGGCACTTATCAAGCGCCCAATCCGTAGAAAGAGCCGATCTTCAGTCGTTCAAGCCAAAATGGCTATCACCGCGTAACCTTGAAAGGAGATTAACGGTATGAAAAAGGGCATCATGTTGCTTCTGGTATGTATGCTGGTTGCTGTCGGGTTTGCTGCATGTGGAGGCGGCGGCGGCGGCGCGGCCGGCGGCGGCGCCACGGTCGATAATTCCAGGGCCAATGGAACGTTCACCTTTTTTTACATCGACGCAAGCACCGGCTTCGACGTCGATCACGGAACAATTACCTTTGACGGAGCCGGCAATGCACTGTATTCTTCCCTCACCACAACGGATTCGGGGGCGTTCGCCTATACCGTGACGGTCCCCGGCAATACGATAACCCTCGACGGCACGACGATCGGAACACTGAACGCGGCAGGGAATTTCTTCGCTGCCGTGGATACCAGCAACGGCGGGAAATTCATGATAACCGCGGTGAAACGATCAACAACCGTTGTTACCGACACGTCCGTCAACTACGTCGGCGGCGATTTCCGGTACGACACGGGGACAACGTCAGCCGAGCTCTTCTCGATAGTCACCGCAACTCCGTCAGGCGGCGTCCTCTCATACACGAATCTGATCACTTCCGATACCGGCACGATCGATTATGCTCTCGCATCGAACGGCACCTTCACGATAGACCCCACGGGTGCGGCTGATACCTTCGGCGCCATTTCGAGTGACATGAACATCATGATCTTCGGCGCTCCCACTGGCACCATGCAGTCGGCAGCTGTCGCCCTGAAGCTTCCCGGTTCCGGGATGAGCAATGCCAGCCTGAACGGGACCTATAAAGGCTACGAGATCATGAATGAAGCCGGTTCCTTCTCAGCCACTCGCTACACGCTGACCTTTAACGGCAGCGGAAGCGGCACCGCGACGATCGAGGCAAGCTCGGGAGGCGCTACCGGCACAGACCCTTTCACCTACGCGGTGGATCTTGATGGCACTTTCTCGATCCAAGGCGTCTATCAGGGCGTCGTCCTGCAGGACGGGAGCGTGCTCGGTTTGCTCGATCCCGATCCTGCCGTGCCTGCCGGGGACAACACTATTTTCTCCCTCATTGCTGTCAAGCAGTAGTATATATCGAGCGCAAACAGGGGACAGGCGGCTATCGCCTGTCCCTTGTTTTCAATCCCAGCCTGTCCCGTGAAAAGTTTAGGCCCTCCGTCGTGTCTTCTCCAGCACGACCGTTATTTGATCCCTGCGAATTGGAATCCCCCTGCTCCCGCCGGTGGGGGCTCCACTTATATGTTTCGTGGGTTACACTCGTCTACGGCAGAGCAGGTCTGCCCAAGCCAAATTGAGCCTGCCCGGACCATACCCTTAAAATACCCCGAGCAAAAGGGAATAATCCCTTGACGATGGACCGGCTCTTGCTATAATAGTCGGCACTCGCAAGGAATTTATGTTGCGCCGATTTAATTAAGGGAGGGACTATGAAGCGATCGAAGGTTCTTTTGGCAGTGGTTCTCGCGGCAGCGGTCATGGCGGCATCGGTCATTTTGGGCGCCTGCAGCGGCGGCGGAAGCGGCGGCACGCCACCGGCAGCGCCTCCAGCGAAGGTCCAGCTTTCGGGCACGATCACCGGCTACACTGTCGGCAAGGCTACTTATGGAAAAACATTTTCCGCACCTGCATCTCCGATTGACACGGTTGTCGCGATCCCGATGACCCGCGGTACGCTTGACGCACGCAATATGGAGTCCAGCGTGACGGGAACGATTGGCGGCGATGGAACGTTCAATCTCGCGTTGCCCACGGATAAGGACTGGCTGCTCGTCATGATCGATTCGCCGAATACCTTTGTCGGTTCCATCGCGATCAGTGCCGGTTCGGAATCGATATTAAGCCTGCCGGCGACGGTGTCCACGCTCACATCGATCAATCTCGGTACGATCACCGGGGCCGGCGGCGATGCTGTCTCAAGCCCAACCGTGACTGCGTCCGACTTCGGCATGAATGCCAACCAGTTCACGGCATTCGCAAATTCCGACGATGTGTTCAAGAACGCCAAGAACATCATCAATAACTACAATGCGACAGGACAAGCAGGGTCTCCATTATGGTATCAGCTTCGTCCGGACTTTACGTGGGACGGCGATTATGACGTCATCAATGGCGCTTTCTCGGGGCCGACCTGGACATATCAGAGCTACAACTTCCAGATGGATACGAACGCCACGAATTTGACCATACAGAATCTCTGTACGAATGGTACCTTGACATTCGTCTCGGTGGGCTGGACACCACCCGTAGGCGCCACAATCACTATGGTCGGTTCCTCGACCACCTTCAGTACCGGGAACCCGATCATGAACAGCGCAGCGACCTGCACCGCTTATATGTCAGATGGTGTACCGGCTATAGAAGCCTCGAGCAGCGATTATACCCGGCCGTTCTATGCGACTGACGCCTACGGCACTCTATCCTACGGCATGCCTGCATGGTTCGACGGGACCATTCCGCCTGGCGACTGGACCTGGAGCGAGGGCGGCGTGGTAAAGGCAACGTTCGACCCCTCCGTCTCGACGCCCGTGAACGGCGACGGCGTACGGTCGCTCGGCTATGTCCCGAGCATCAAGCTCACGACGGCTGGCGGGGTCGGCACGGCCATCACGGCTGTTGATGTTGAGTGGTGGTATTTCGACGAGGCGCTTGATTCATACACGAAGGTAACATCGGCCGCGGACCTTGCTGTCATGAGCCATTTCATTGAGCGTGCAGAGATCATCATTGAGTCCGCTGTGGGCGCTACTACCAGGAGGCATTCGTCCTTCGGGTTTGACCCCACGGTGCCAGCAGAGCTGCCTCTTGCTCTCCCGGCCAGCGGCGTGAATATGTGGACCTATGCTGACACTACTTGCGGCTCCTTCCTTGAAAGTGACGCCGGGACGGTCGGCGTCTTCTACTCCTCCGGCGGGATCGGCAGATACTTCTTCGCGCGCGCACCGATCTGCCCATAGCAGCAACGAATATTGTGGTTCAACGGGCCCGGGAAAAATTCCCGGGCCTTTTTCTTTATTCGCTTACGCCTCACGCTTAACGTCTCACTGGTCCACCGGCCCCCCAGGACCTTTGCCAAACCCATCCAATTGTGCTACCATTCTTTCATCAACGCATGCATTCGCAAGGAGACCGACCATGACGGACAAGGACATTCGAAGCGAGATCGAGGAACTCAAGGCGAAGCTGGAGTCGCTCTCCACGACAGGGGGGCAGGCCGCGGGCCAACCCGCCGCCGGCGCGGCGCCGCGTCAAGGGGAGGCGGCTGAGGATGCCGGGTTCGGCGGGGGATGGCTCCGGGACATCATGAAGCAGGCCGAGGAACTGATGGGCGGCCTGGACCTGCAGCTGAAGGACGTTCCGGCGAAGACGGCGCTCATGATCTTCGCGCTCGGCGTCGTGACGGGCCGGCTGCTGAGCAAGAGGGACTAGCCCATGGAAGCATTGATCGCGAAAATGCGGCTCCTGGCAAAGGCGGAGGTCATCCTCGTCCGGCTGCATCTCCGGAGGGCGGTGCGCCAGGTGTCGTTCGTCCTGGCGGGGGCGCTCTTCGGGCTCATGGCCCTGGCGATGCTGAACGTCGCGCTCTACCTGTTCCTGGCGCCCCGCATCGATCCGGCC
>JAGVOT010000022.1 GCA_020052615.1 Nitrospirota bacterium
CCTGATCAGCCCCTGATTGATGACGGCATTCGCTCCGGCGAGCACCGGCAGGGACCAGAGCAGGGAGGTTTCACCCGTCGCGAGCCAGAGCACGATCACCGCGAGGCAGAGCAGCGCCGAAAGCACGGTCATCTTCAGCTCCCGCGAGGCCGTCCCCGAGTCAGCCAGAAGGTCGCGGTTCCTGAGGGAGTAGCGCGTCCAGAAACGGGACTTTCTCACGGCATTCCGGAGCGACCGGAGCAGGGTGAAGTTGAAGATATGCCGCACCTGGATAGCCGGCTCCACGACGAGCTGGAACCCCTCGCGGCGCAGCCGGTGGCTGAACTCCACATCCTCGATGATCGGGAGAAAGTCACTGGGAAAGCCGCCGGTCTTCCTGAAGGCATCGGCATCCATGACCAGGGCATGGGCGGCGATGTAATCAGGCGCGCCGGCCCGCTTGGTCTCGAAATAATTGACAAAGATAGACTGGAACAGGCTGAAGAACCCGGGGTCCGCAGGCACGGTCGTATACGTCCCGCCGATCACCGTGCGCGCTCCGTGTTTTGCAGCGGCAGCTCTCACCAGGTTCAATGTGTCCTGCTGCAGCAGGCAGTCCGCGTCGATGAAGAACAGGACCTGCCCGGTGCTGTTCCTGGCGCCGGTGTTCCTCGCGGCAGACGCGCCGGCATGACGGTCAAGCCGGACCAGCCGGACGGGAAAGGTTCCGATGATGTCCGCGGAGCCGTCGTTCGAGCAGTCATCGACAACGATGATCTCCAGGTTATCGTCAGCAGTTGCAATAACCGATTCCAGGCATTGCCCGATGGTGCGGCTGCCGTTGCGGTTGGGGATGATGATCGAGAGGAGCGGTCTCACGAGGTCATTATAATACCGGCCCGGGAAAAAAGGAATGGTATTGCGCCGGTGAACCCGCCGGTCCGGCACCTGTTCTGTTTTGGCCATCCCCTTCGATCCTCCTGTCCCATTCAGGACAACGCACAATTCCTAACCGTTTGATTAAACGCGGAATGCAAGTGGCACTTCTATTGCAAATCACGTTCACCAGAGCGCTTACGGGCAGGCGCTCTCCACGATCGAACAAGAGCATGGCTGCTGCATATAACCGAAAAGGGAGGTACTGGTACATGAGAAAGCGCTTGATGGTGATGGTAGTTGTCAGTCTATCCCTGCTGGTGTCGACGGGCATGGCCGGCGCGGCACAGTGGGCCAATCCCGGCCTGCTGGTCAGCGTCGACGAGGTGGAGAAGAGCCTCGCAAAGCCGGATTGGGTGGTGGTGGACTGCAGAAAGCTGGAGGAGTATGCAAAGGGTCACATTCCCGGAGCGATCAGCCTCGGCAAGGACTGCAAGCACGCTTTGCGGGACGGGACCTCCCGGGTCTTCAAGTCGATGTCGAAATACGACAGCCTGTTCAGCAAGGCGGGCATCGGCAACAACACGAATGTGGTGTTCTATGGCGACATCAAATCGAAGGCCATGGACACGGCGACCGTGGCGTTCTGGATATTCGAATATCTCGGCCAGACCGATAAGGGGCATGTGCTGAACGGCGGGCTCGAGGCGTGGACGAAAGCGGGCAAAAAGCTGGACACCCAGCCCGTGATCAAGCCGGCGGCGACCTTCAAATCAAAGGTCGCGAAAAGCAGGATTGCCACGACCGAGGAGGTTCTCAAGATCGCGAGAAGCCAGGTGAACGGCGTACAGCTCATTGATTCCCGCACGAAGAACGAATATGCGGGCGACGATATCCGTTCAGCGCGGGGCGGCCGCATCCCGAACTGCACGTTGAGCGTTCCCGACGCGCAGACCTATGACATGGTGAAGGACCCGGCAACGGGAAAGGACAAATCCACCGGCTTCCTTTCGCCCGACAAGGTGGCGAAGGCCTATGAGAAGCTCGACAAGAGCAAGCGCGCCATCGCCTACTGCCAGACCGGTACGCGTTCGACCCTGACCTATCTGGAATTGCGGCTTCTGGGATTCAAGGACCCGGCGAACTACGACGATTCCTGGATCATCTACGGCGCGAACGACAAGTACCCGGTTGAAGAGGAGCAGCGGATAGACTTCTCGAGGATCAAGAAGCTCGAGGACAAGATCAAGGCGCTGGAAACGAAGCTGAAGGCGGCGGGAGAAAAGCACTAAGGACAATCAGCAAACCGGACAACCGGGCGGTCTAAACCGCCCGGTTTTTTCTTGTCGATGCTAAGTATTCTCGCTTCGTTGATCGCATTATGTGCATGACAGGCTGCGCACCATGTGTCAAATAGAGCAAAGCTAGGGAGGAAAATCGGCATGAATGAGAAAGGGAAAGGTCTTAGCGAAGACTGGCTGGCATTGTGGCTCGGTTTATTCATTTTCGTCATTTCCTTATTTACGTTCAGCGGCACGGACCTTCTCGGATGGGGGATCAGCACCTCGGTATGGACGGACCCCGCCAAGGCCATGTCTCCCGTCTCGAAGTCGTTCAAAGGGGTAAGCGGTGAGATCGTCAAGATCGACGGACAAAAGCTGACCCTCAAAAAGGCCGACGGCAAGGAGGAGACGCTCACCGCGAAGGAGAGCACCGCCGGCCTCAAGGTCGGCGACAAGTACGAGAAAAAGGGGATGTCCGGCGCAACGTCGCTCATCCTGACCTATCTCGCCATGCTGGCTATCATGAGCGTCGGCGCAAAGCTCATCGGCGCCGACGTCAAGAAGTTCGCGATCGGATTTACCGCGATTTTCTTTATCAGCTATGCCTGCTGGTTTGCGGGGCATTACGCGTATATTGCCGCAACGAAAAACAAACTGACGGCATTCAAGATCCCCTGGTCGCTCAGCCTGACGGGCGAGTCCGGCTTCATTTTCGCGCTTATCGCCGGCCTTGTGGTGGGCAACTTCTTCCCGAAGTTTTCGGATAAATTGAAGGAGGCGGCACGGCCCGAGCTGTACATCAAGACCGCCATCGTCATCATGGGCGCTGCGCTGGGCCTCAAGGCGGCAGAGTCCTTCACCCTGGCCAGCAACATCATGTTCCGCGGGCTCTGCGCCATCATCGAGGCCTACCTGATCTACTGGGCTGTCGTGTACTATATGGCCCGGAAATATTTCAAGTTCAACCGCGAATGGGCCGCGCCCCTCGCTTCGGGCATTTCCATCTGCGGCGTCTCCGCGGCGATCGCCACAGGCGGCGCCATCCGGGCCCGTCCGGTGGTGCCGATCATGGTTTCGTCGCTCGTCGTGATCTTCGCGGTGGTCGAGATGCTGATCCTGCCTTTCGCCGCCCAGACCTTCCTGTGGAAGGAACCGCTGGTGGCCGGGGCCTGGATGGGCCTGGCGGTCAAGACCGACGGCGGCGCGGTTGCCTCCGGCGCCATTACCGATGCCCTTATCCGGGCGAAAAATCTCGAAATGGGCATCAATTATCAGGAAGGCTGGATGACCATGACCGCCACGACCGTGAAGATGTTCATCGATATCTTCATCGGCATCTGGGCCTTCATCCTTGCCATCATCTGGTGCGCGAAGATCGAGTGCAAGCCGGGCCAGAAGGCCAAGCCCATCGAGATCTGGTACCGCTTCCCCAAGTTCGTCATCGGGTACGTCGCCACGTTCTTCATCCTGCTGGTGCTTTGCTGGCCGGCCACAACGGCCATCAGCCCCGTGGATAAGGAGATCAAGGCCGTGAAGAAGGAGGTCGCCGCGGCTGAACAGCAGCTTGCGGCGGCGCCGGCAAAAGAGCAGGCCGCGATCCGCGATGCGATCAAAGCGGGCAACGACAAGATGAAAAGCCTGAATGACTCCATCAAGGCGCCGAAGGCCACCATCGCCGAAGCGAAGACGGCAACCAGCACAAGCAACGTGTTCCGGGTGATGTTCTTCGTCTTCACCTTCTTCACCATCGGCGTCGTATCTAACTTCAAGAAGCTCATGGAGGAGGGAATCGGCAAGCTGATGGTCGTGTATGTCGTCGCGCTGTTCGGGTTCATCATCTGGGTAGGGTTGTTCATTTCATGGCTGTTCTTCCATGGAGTGATGCCGCCGCTGGTAGGCTAAATCATATCGCGCACAGGAGGTGCTGGCAATGGCAGACGATCCGAAATTATCGGAAGAACTGAAAAAGATGGAGTATGAGCCGCTGCTGCCGATCGAGATGACGCTCATCAAATGGAGCCTCGGCATCGGGATCGCATCGTTGATCGTCCTATACTGGGTCAGCGCAACATTCTTCCCGGGCGGGCATTGATCTCTCGGAAAGCCCTTTTCCTGCACGCGGGAAGGCAGAGGCCTTCCCGCGTTCTTCTTCCCGCGGACACCTGGAGACCGCGTCATGCATAGCGATGAATACGAAATATCCCTCTTCCGGGAGCTCGCGGTCTGCATGGCCGCAATCAAAAAGCTGGAGCGTCACCTTGCCTGCTTGCCGGAGATCGATCAACCCGAAGGCGACGCATCGCCATCCGCCGTCGCAGCGGGCCGGGGCATGCGGCCAGGCCTTGATGAATTGACAGAGCAGCTGCAGGCGCTGCAGATATGGACGGAACGCAAGAAGCAGTACGAAACAATGCTCGCTGTCATGAAAATATCCTCGCCTTCCTGATCCGCGCAATGTGCCCTTCTGCACGCACGGCGACGTGTTGCTCAGCGCTCCCCCGCATGCCTCCCGCCTCATGCCTTCCCGGCACACTTGACACTGTTCCGCAAGCTCTGCTACTATTGTGCACTACAGGGAGAAACGGCTCCGGTGAGCACCGCGGAACGAACGCCGTGCGGCGAGACGGCGTCCCTGGTTAGTTCATCCCGGCACGCGAGGCCTTTGCCGCGGATGACCGTCCGGGGTAAGGGTCTTTTCTGTTTCCGATCACCATCAGCCGCCATCGACACGGGGAGGACAATCATGACATCGCCTTTATGGCACACCCTTGACCACGCGCAGGTCATAGAGAACCTCAAGACCGACGCACGGCAGGGACTGTCGCAGGCCGAGGTGGCGCAACGGCTTGAACGGTACGGCACGAACGAGCTCCGGAAGGAGGAGGGGATCTCGCCCCTGACGCTCTTCCTGAACCAGTTCAAGAACGTCCTGGTGATCATCCTTCTCGTCGCGATCGCGCTCTCCGCCCTGGTCGGCGAGGTGGTGGATGCCGCCATCATCGCCGTGATCGTCGTCTTCGTGGCGGTCCTGGGATTCATCCAGGAGTACCGCGCCGAGCGGGCGATCGAGGCGCTCAAGAAGATGCTGTCGCCGACGATCACGGTCCTGCGGGGCGGCCGTGAGGAGGAGGTCCCGTCAAGGGACCTGGTGCCCGGCGACGTGATGCTGCTCGAGGCGGGGGACAAGATCCCCGCGGACGGGCGCGTCGTGGAGGGGCACTCCCTGCGGTGCGACGAGGCATCGCTGACCGGAGAGTCCGCGCCGGTGGGCAAGCACAACCGCGTGCTGGCCGCGGACGCCGCGATGAACGACCGCAAGAACATGATCTACACGGGAACGATCGTCACCTATGGCCGGGGGAAGGCCGTGGTAACGTCCACGGGCATGCGGACCGAGTTCGGCAAGATCGCCGAGGAGGTTTCGTCGGTCAAGACCGAGTCGACGCCGCTCGAAAAGCGCACCGAGGAGATCGGGAAGTGGCTGGGCATCATCGCCCTGGGCATCTGCGTTCTCGTCGCGGGGATCAGCGTCGTACGCGAGTACCTGACCCGCGGGTACGTGGACCTTCCCTTCCTCGTCACGATCACGATGTTCGCGATCGCCCTTGCCGTCGCCGCGGTCCCCGAGGCGCTGGCAGCGATCGTGACGGGGGCGCTCGCCATCGGCATGCGCCAGATGGCGAAGCAGCACGCCCTCGTGCGGAAGATGCCCGCCGTCGAGACGCTGGGCTGCACCACGGTGATCTGCTCCGACAAGACCGGCACGCTCACCAAGGGCGAGATGACGGTGCGTTCGCTGTACTTCGGCGGCAGGACGGTCCAGGTGAGCGGGGCGGGGTACGATCCGCAGGGAGAGTTCAGGGACGGCGACCGGCCGCTCACGGCCGCCGGCAACCGGCCCTTCGAGGAATTCCTGCGGGGCGGGCTTCTGTGCAACGATTCGGACCTCCATGAACGAGAAGGGAAGTGGTCCATCAAGGGCGATCCGACGGAGGGCGCCCTGGTGGTGGCCGCGGCAAAGGCGGGTGTCCGCGTCCGCGAGACGCGCCTCGAGAACGAGCGGGTCGAGGAGATCCCCTTCAGCTCCGAGCGGAAGCGCATGACGACCATCCACCGGACAAACAGGGCACATACGGCGTACATGAAGGGCGCTCCCGAGCTGGTCCTGGCGCGGTGTTCGCACGTCCTGGACGAAAGCGGGGTTCGGCCGCTGGGTGAAGGGGACCGGGCCGCGGTGCTCCGGGCCAACGAAGACATGGCAAAGGCGGCCCTGCGGGTGCTGGCGGTCGCTTCCCGCGTTCTGCCCGACGGCACCGCCTACGAAGAGGATTCCGTGGAAAACGGCATGGTCTTCCTGGGGCTCGCCGGCATGATGGACCCGCCGCGGCAGGAGGCGATCGAAGCGATCGGCGTGTGCAAGCGGGTCCACATCAAGCTGGTCATGATCACGGGCGACCACAAGCTTACGGCCGTGGCCGTTGCCCGGGAGATGGGAATTTACCATGACGGCGACCGGGTCCTGACCGGCGAAGAGCTGGAGCGGATGCCCGACGAGGAATTCGTCAGGATCGTCGACACCGTGACGGTCTACGCCCGCGTGTCCCCAATGGACAAGCTCAAGATCGTGAAGGCCTGGAAGGACCGCGGCGAAGTGGTCGCCATGACCGGCGACGGCGTGAACGACGCCCCCGCGCTGAAGCACGCCGACATCGGGATCGCCATGGGGATCACCGGCACCGAGGTGACGAAGGAAGCCGCCGACATGGTCCTGACGGACGACAACTTCGCCACCATCGTGCACGCCATCGAGCGCGGCCGATGGATCTACGACAACATCAAGAAGTATCTCACCTATCTCCTCCGGGCGAACATCACCGAGGTGGTCGTGATCGGCGGCGTCGTGCTGATGATGGGGCCGGAGTATCTGCCGCTCCTGCCCGCCGCCATCCTGTACATCAACCTGGCGACCGACGGCCTGCCTGCCCTCGCCCTCGGCGTCGCGCCGCCGGACCCCGACATCATGCAGCGGCCGCCCCGGGACCCCAAGGAGAGCGTGTTCACCAGGGAGGTGATGACCTTCATCCTGCTGGCCCTGTTTGTCGAGGTGCCGTTCTTCTTCTGGCTGTTCTACCATGATCTGGGAGACATGGAGCACATGCGGACCGAGATGTTCTTCCTCTTCATCATCGTCGAGCTGATCATCGCCATGAGCTTCCGCTCGCTCAAGTACAGCATCATCAAGGCGCCGCCCCACGGATGGCTTCTCCTGGCCATCTTCTGGGAGCTGGTGCTGGTCTTCGGGCTGCTCCAGATCCCGGCGCTGCGCGAGACCTTCGGGATACGCCTTCCCACGCTCTCGGACCTGGCGACCGTTACCGCCATCAGCGTCGTCGTGCTGCTGTCCATGGAGGCGCTGAAGGCTGTGCTGAGGCGGCGGGCGGCGGCAGAGACAGAGCGCGTGCCGCGAAGATGAATCGAGGAACGAGCGATTAGAGCACTGCTTCGCTACCCGCTGGTTCCTGTAATTCATGATAAAGAACAACTGAAAAGTATTTTACCGCAGAGAGCCCGGAACGCACAGGGAGACAACGCCAAGGCTGGGTCGGTCATCCTGCTTTCTCGTTGTCCTCCGCGTTCTCTGCGGTGAAGAGGTCTTGAATTTTTCTGGATGGGAGGTCCAGCGGGCTTCAATTGACAGGCCCCCCGCAATCCGCTATCCTTGCTCCATGAACCCGGAACGCGGTCCTGCGAAAAAACCGATCCTGCCGCCCCCTGCCCCGGTCTCGGCGCTTGTTCTTGCCGCCATCCTGTTCCTCTGCGCGTCGTCTGCCCTTGCCAAGTTCGACCCCTCCTTTGTCTGGACAACGCTTGAAACACCGCATTTCCTGATCCACTATCACCAGGGCGCCGAAGAAATAGCCAGAAAGGCCGCGGTCATCGCCGAGGACGTCCATAGCCGCCTTGTTCCGCGTATCAAGTGGGAGCCGAAGGAAAAGACCCGCCTCGTTCTTGTCGACGCCATGGACGAGGCGAACGGCTATACCTCTCCCATCCCCTATAACCAGGTCGTGCTGTTCCTCACCCAGCCGTCGGGGGGGCCGGGATTCGGCCTCACTGCCTACGACGACTGGCTCAGGCTGGTGATCACCCACGAGTACACCCATGTCCTTCACCTCGACATGGTGACGGGCGGGCCGGAGACGCTGCAAAAAATTCTCGGCAGGATCTACTTCCCCAACCTGTTCCAGCCGGTCTGGATGATCGAGGGGCTCGCGACCTATGAGGAGACGGAGCAGACCTCCGGCGGGCGGGGCAGGTCGCCGGGAGCGGAAATGGTGCTCCGTGCGGCAGCGCTCGAGAACGCCTTTCCGTCGCTGGGACAGGCATCGGTCTATCCGGACTCCTGGCCTTCGGGACAGGTGCCCTATCTCTTCGGCGAGGCCTTTACGCGCCATATCGCCGATGCTTACGGACGGGAGAAACTCGCCGAGATCAGCGCCGCCTACAGCGGCAGATGGTTCCCCTTCCTCGTCGCCTCCACGGGCCGGAAGGCGCTGCAGGCAGAGTACAAGGACCTCTGGAGGGAGTGGCAAATGGGGCTCGATGCCCGGTACGCCAGACAGCGGGACGAACTTGCAGCAAAGGGGCTGACACGGTCGACACCGCTGACTGCCAGGGGGTTCATGATCACGAATCCCGCGTACTCTCCTGACGGGACCCTGATCGCCTATGCCGCGGGCCACGGTGACGAGTATCCGGGCATCTATCTCGCCCGCGCCGACGGAAGCGGAGAAACAAAGATCACCGAGAACGTCTTTCCCGGTTCGGCCTCCGGCACGTCCCTGGCGTGGGACCGGCGGGGGACAAAGCTCTACTACACCAAGATCGAGATCATCAGGAACACGGGCTATTTCAACGATATCTATTCCTACGACCTCGCTGCACGCAGGGAGGTCCGGCTCACGAAGGGTCTCAGAGCGCGCGACCCGGCCCTTTCGCCCGACGGCACAAGGCTCCTGCTCGTCCTGAGCCGGATGGGCATGACGCGGCTGGCGATGGTGGACATGACGAAGGGAAGCAAGGGGCCCGCCGGCGAGCAGGACATCATACCGCTGACGCCCTGGGGCACGGAACAGTATGAAACGCCCTGCTTCAGCCCTGACGGGAGCCGCATCGCCGTCGGCCTCTGGCGGCAGGGGGGATATCGCGATATCAGGCTGCTCGATCCCTCGGGGAGCCTTCTTGAGGAAATTACGCACGACCGGGCCATCGATGTCGGGCCTGCCTGGAGCGCCGACGGGAACTATCTCTACTTCTCCTCAGACCGGTCGGGCATCTTCAACATCTACGCCTACGAACGGGCCGCGAAGAAGCTTTTCGCCGTGACGAATGTGCTTGGGGGCGCTTTCTCTCCGTCTCCTTCGCCTGACGGGAAGACGCTCGCCTTCGCGTCCTATAGTTCCCGGGGCTACGACGTTCATACGACGGCCGTCGACCCTGCCGCGTGGCAGCCCGCGGGACCCTATGCCGACCGGTATCCTCCGGCGAACTATGCGGAAAAGCCCGTGGACACGTCCACCCGTCCCTACAGTCCGCTCTCGACGATCTATCCCCGGTTCTGGCTTCCCTGGTTCGGCTACAGCCACGAGAGCGGGACGATGGCGGGTGCGTTCACCCTCGGCATGGATGTGGTCCAGCGCCACCAGTACACGGCCACGCTGCTCTATGGGCCGAAGAACGGCCGGGTCTGGTACGGCGTCGACTATTTTTACGACGGCCTCTATCCGACGCTCCATCTCCATGCAGCGGACAACGACAAAACCTACGGGGATTTTCTGCACGACGACCGGGCGGTAACGGACTATGTGGAGCGCGAGAAGGTGTACGGGCTGGCGCTTATCGTGCCGCTCCTCAAGAACGCCCGGCAGCAGCAGCTGACGATCGGCTACCGCAGCAAGGAACTGTCGCGCCTCACGGACCTGCCGCCCTGGCCCGCCTATTCCGGCCCGCTGCCTGCCGAGGGAGACCTGGCATCAGGCAGGCTGGTCTACCTCTTCAACAGCAGCCGGCACTATGCCTACTCGATCAGTCCCGAGCAGGGAAGGACCCTCGGGCTCGGCGCGGAGCGGTTCGACCGGTCGCTGGGCAGCGATTTCGAGTTCACCAAATACACGGCGGACTGGCATGAGTATGTTAGTTTTCCCTGGAAGCACCACGTGCTCCTGGTGCGGGCCTTTGCCGGGACCTCCACGGGTCAGGCCCCGCCCCAGGGGGCCTACCAGCTGGGCGGCGACAATCCCGGGGACATCATGCTCGGGCTCAGCGACGAGACCGTTACCCTGCGCGGTTATCCTGCCAACGTGCTCCGCGGCCAAAAGGCGGCGCTCGGGAGCCTGGAGTACCGCTTTCCCATCACGAACCTGGAGCAGGGCTGGGACACCCAACCGTTCTATTACCGCCGGTTCCACGGGGCGCTCTTCTTCGAGGCCGGCAATGCCTGGGACGGATCGCATCACGCCGATGATCTCCGCCGGAGCCTCGGCGCGGAAGCGCGCCTCGATATGACGCTCGGCTATTTTCTGCCGCTCACCATACGGCTTGTTGTTGCCAAGGGGCTCGACAGCAAGGGCGAATCGCAGGCCTATCTGGGGCTGTGGGTGCCGCTGGAACTTTGAAGACCGTGAGACGTAAGACGTGAGACGTAAGACGTGAGACGGGAGACGAGAAAGCCGAAAAAGCAAAGGTCAGAAGCTCACGATCAACGTTTCCCGGTTCACGAAAAATATCATTTGCACGATCAGCATCCTGGCCGCTCATGGTGCGGCGGAAAAGCGCGGAAGGAGGTCCTTTGTCATGATATTGGTAACCGGTGCAACAGGCTTCGTCGGCAGTCATCTGGTCAAGCGTCTGCGGCAGGAGGGGCAGAAGGTCCGCGCGGTTACCAGGACGCCCGCAAAGGCGCGTTCCCTGGCGGACCTGGGCGTCGAGGTCGTTCCCGGCGAGATCTCCGATCCGGCATCGCTCGAAGCGGCTGCGAAGGGCTGCGATAAGGTCGTCCACCTTGTCGGGATCATCCAGGAGGGCAGGGGCTTCACCTTCCGGAGCGTCCATGTCGAGGGCACGCGAAACGTCCTGGACGCGGCGAAGAAGGCGGGCGTCAGCCATTTCGTGTATCAGAGCGCCGTTGGCTCGCGGGAAGGCGCGAAGAGCGGGTACCACCGGACCAAGTGGGAGGCTGAGAAACTGGTCAGGGCCGGCGGCATCCCCTTCACCATCCTCCGCCCGTCGCTCATTTACGGGCAGGGCGACCAGTTCACCATCCGTCTTGCCGAGATGATCAGGCTCTCGCCGGTCCTGCCGGTGATCGGCACAGGCAGGTCGAGGGTCCAACCGATATATATTGAAGATGTCGCCTCGTGTCACGTCAAGATCGCGGCAGACGGGCAGCATCTCGGCAAGACCTACGAGATCGGCGGTCCGGAAGAGCTGACCTACGAAGAGGTGACGAAGGCCATCGCGGAGGCATTGGGCATAAAACGGCCGGTGGTGCATATGCCGCTGTTCTTCATGCGGACAATGGCAAAGGTCGGCGAGGCCGTCCTGCCCAAAGCGCCGGTCACGACCGACCAGCTTATCATGCTGCAGGAGGACAATGTCTGCGACATGAAGGATATCCGGGAGGTCTTCGGGATCGAACCGGTGGAGTTCCGGGCGGGGCTGGCGAAGTTCCTGGGGAAGACAAAGGACCTTTGATACAGAAGAGGCGGATCGTAAGGGCGGATAAAGGCGGATGAAAAGCTGCTGCCACGGCTTTCTCTCGCAAAGTACGCAGAGTACGCAGAGGTAGATCAAATTCTTTAATCCTGGATTTATACACGAATTTTCAAGCTGTCTCTGCGAGCTTTGCGCCTCGCTTAGAAGCGCCTACTTTTGGCTGCGAGAAAAAATTACGGGATCATGCCTCTTCGTAGCTTTTTCAGTGTCCTCAGTGTCAAAAAGAGGTTGTTCAGGCATGGTATAATTGATACATCCGGTTACGAGGAGGGGGCCATGGAGATGATGCAAAAGTTCGCTGCAAAGAACGGCGTGGAAATCACCATCAGGCCCGCCCAAAGCGACGACTCCTGTGCCATCATCGATACCGTCCGGTCGAACGCCAACGAACGCAGCTACGTCCTCATGGAACACTACGGCATGGACGATGCGTCCGAACGGGATTACATCGGCCGTCTTGACGCCGCCAGGAACCTGCTCATCGTCGCGACTGCCGGCAGCGCGGTCGTCGGCTGCCTCGCGGCACTCCAGGCCGACGGCGGGAAGCGGCCGGAGACCACCCACCTCCTCCACCTGGGCCTGCACCTCCGTGAGGAGTACCGGGGGCAGGGGATCGGGACGCGCCTGCTCGACTACGCCGTCGCCTGGGCCGTTGAAAAGGGGTTCAAGAAACTGGAGGCGAACATCTTCACGACCAACAAGCACTCCCTGGGCATGTTCACGAAGGCCGGCTTTGTCGAAGAGGGCGTGCGGAAGAACCGGATCCAGGTCGGCAGGGAATTGGTCAACGAAGTGCTGATGGGAAAGGTCCTGTGATGCCCTCTCCGCGACATCCCTGAAAAATACCCCGCCACACTTCAAGACCGACAAGGTCTTCGGCGCGAGCCGGAGGCTCATAAGCAGTCCGGGGCGGCGTACGCAGGCGTCATCATGGTCCGGCGGCATTGGCGGTATGTACTAAGAACCGTTCGCAGGGCATAATTGAACAGAACGGCCGGAGAGAGCTATCTCGCCGGCCGTTCTTGTGCTGCCGAACGACTAAAAAAATAGTTTTAAAATAGTTTGTTTTGTGCTATGGTATTCATATGTTCCGGCATCTTCGCATAGTGTATTCCGGTGCCGCCTGTCACGTCGCCTCCCGCTGCAGACCCGTCTTCAGGGAAGACACTACCCCTTTGCATTTTCTCAATGCCCCCCGCGCCTGCGTCACCACTTATTTTGGCAGCGTTCCGAGCGATATTCGCTTTACATACGAATCCAACAGGATGATAATTGATTGGCAGGCAACCGCTCCCAGCAGGGGCGGGACAGCGTCGTTTCAGGTCATATAAGGAGAGTGCACCATGGACGGCAAAAAGCAGCGCGGCAAACACGAAGGACCTTCAAGTCCTCAAAGCAACCTCATGAAGAAGATGAAGATCGATTATGAAATAGCGCAATTCAGCGCCGCGCTTGAACGAATAGACCAGGAAAGCAGGTTCGGCCTCAAAAGCCACAAGGAACTGGCCGACATGACCGAGAAGGCGATGGAAGCCATGTGGGCCGCAGCCGACGCGTACGAAAAGGAAGTGGGCGGCGATATCAACCTGATCAGAGACGCGCAGCGCAGCCTCCGTTTCGCCACGGACCGCTTCTTTTCCCAATGCGCCTATCACCGGGCGAGAACCTGGCCGCGGGGTTATCAGGGCGACTACGAGATGCTGGAGTATCATTACCGGAATGAGCCGGGGTCCCAGGGTGTCGGTCATTTCCTGGAGAACTATCTTTTGAAGAGCACTCTCGCAGTCGCGGTCAGGGAGCGGAAGGACCTGCTCAAGGACCTTCTGCGAAAAGAAATGGCCGCCCGAAAGAACCCGTCGGTCATGGATATTGCCTGCGGACCGTGCCGCGAGATCGTGGAGATGAGCGAGGAGATCAAGAAGGCCGGCGCCTCCTTCATTTGCGTGGACCACGACGCGGAGGCCCTGGAATACTCGAAAGACCGTTTGATAAAAATTGCATTCCCCATGGACAAGGTCCAGTTCCGCCAATATAACGCGCTGAAGATGGTGAGCCACGAGCGGAATGTGCAGGAATTCGGCAAGCAGGACATCATCTACAGCGTCGGCCTGTTCGATTATCTCAGCAATGACGTTCTGGTAAAGTTACTGAAATCCCTCCACGATCTGCTCAAGCCGGGCGGGACCCTGATCGCATCGTTCAAGGACTGCAACAAGTATTCAACCTTCATCTATCACTGGATCGTCGAGTGGAACGCCTTCCTGCAGAGGAAGGAGCAGGATATCCTGGCGCTGTATGAACAGGCGGGGTTCCCCCGGGGTTCGGTCGCGACACCCCGCACGGCTTCCGGGGTCATCGTGTTCTATAACGTGTCGAAATAGAGGGCCGTGCTTCACGAACGGTGAGCGAGGGGGTGGCAGCCCATGACCGACAAAGAACGATATGTCCAGGAAGAGATGTCAAAACATCTGCAGTTCTGGATCGGCATGTTCGCCATCCTGGCCGTCGCGCTCTTCATCTTCATCGGGCTCGCCGACTATTTCGTCACGCCGGAGAACTTCAGGCGGTTCCTGCTCCTGCGATCGGGGGTGTCCGTCTGCCTCGGCATTATGTTCTATCTCAACACCCTCAAGCGGAACCTGTATTACCAGCACGTCATCATAACGATCATCATCATCCTCTGCACCCTGACCGTCGAATACATGGTGCTCCACTTCGGGGGGCACGCGTCGTCGTATTACGCGGGCATCCTCCTGACCATCGTGGGGGCCTTCGGCTTCATAGCGTTCAACATCTCGTTTTCCATCGTCGTCGCCGTGCTCATCTACGCGCTGTACAACGTTCCCATATTGATGCTGGACACGATAACGGACCTCCCCACGTATATCGCGAACAACATCTTCATGCTGTCCATGTTCGCGATATCGCTGACCCTCCGCGTATTGAGCCAAAAGAACATGGTTAGGAGCCTGGAGCTGCAGTATGACCTTGCCCAGGAAAAGCAGAAACTGGAGCT
Source organism: Nitrospirota bacterium (assembly GCA_020052615.1). Classification (GTDB taxonomy): domain Bacteria; phylum Nitrospirota; class UBA9217; order UBA9217; family UBA9217; genus JAAXXJ01. The sequence continues at coordinate 14,929 of JAGVOT010000022.1, forward strand.
CTATTCCAATCAGCTCGAGGTCGTCGTCAAGGAGAGGACGCAGGAACTGCAGAAATCGGAGCAATGGCATCGGTCGCTTTTCGAGAACGCCACGGACGGCATCATCGTCCTGAACCAGCAGGGGATCATCGTGGACGCAAATGAAAAGGCGTGCCAGATGCACGGATTTGACAAGAATATCCTGGTCGGGACCCACATCGCGCTGCTGGAGGCCGATCATGCACGGAACATATCGGACGAGCGGCGGAAAAAGATCCTGGAGGGAAACACGCTGGTCTATGAAACGAGCCATCACCGGAAGGACGGCACGCCGCTGCGCCTCGAGATCAGCACGAAATCGATCAAGATCGGCGACGAGCTCCTGATACAGTCCTTCTACCGGGACATCACGGAAAAGAAGCAGCTCCAGGACCACCTGCAGCAGTCCCAGAAGATGGAATCCATCGGCGTCCTGGCGGGCGGCATAGCTCATGATTTCAACAATATGCTGACCGCGGTCCTGATCCATACGTCAGTTGTCAGACGCCACGCAGACCTCAAGCCGAAGGCGCTCAACAGCCTCCAGATCATCGAGGACATATCAAAGAGCACCGGGAACATGATCTCGAACCTGCTGGGGTTCGCGCGGGGGAGCACGTTCACGATCCAGCAGCTCCACCTGAACGCGGTGATCCAGGATACGATCAAGATGCTCGATCGCATCATCGGCAAAGGCATCGATCTGAAGCTCAGCCTTGCCAAGCGGCTGCCGACCATTCAGGGCGATGCCAACCAGCTCAAACAGGTCATCATGAACCTGATCGTCAATGCCAAGGATGCCATGCCGAACGGCGGAAGCATCGTCATTGAAACGAAATACCGGAAGATCCAGGAAGGCACGCCCGATGTGCCCCCCTATATCCTGCCGGGCAGCTATGTCCAGATGAGCATAACCGACACGGGCAACGGCATCCCCGAGGAACTCCAGCAAAAGATCTATGAGCCGTTCTTCACCACCAAGGATCGCGGCAAAGGCACGGGGCTCGGGCTGTCGATGGTGTACGGCACGCTCAAAGAGCACCATGGACACATCACCGTCCAGAGCAAGGTCGGCGCAGGCAGCACCTTCATGATCTATCTCCCGGTCTCGAGAGAGGTCCTGATCTCGGCCCCTGATGAGGTCAATATCCCGCTCAACGGGAACGAAACGATCCTGTTCGTCGATGATGAGGCGCATATCGTGGACGCGGCCGAAGACACGCTCAGCGACCACGGCTACAAGGTCATCGCCAGCAGCGATCCGGTCGAGGCGCTGGACCTGTTCACCCGGCAGCGCGACGCGATCTCGCTTGTCGTCACGGACATCGTCATGCCGCAGCTGGACGGCATCGAGCTTATTCGAAAAATTCGTTCGATAGATCCGGAGATGAAGATCATCGCGATCTCCGGCTATACGAAGAACGTCGAAGACAAACAGGGCGTCGAGAACAACGAGGGCGTGGGTTTTCTGCAGAAACCGTTCGAGGCGCGCGATCTGCTGGTTGCCATCAGGCGCAGTCTCGACAGCGTGCCAATGCAGTGAGCGCGCCCGGCGCCACGATGACAGGGGAGACGGCAGGGAGACCCCGGGATCACGTCTTGCGGTCTGACAGCCGAAGCAAGGCGGGACGGACCATTGCGCAGTACCGTGGTTTTCGAAAGCCGGAGAGGAAGCTCCCCGGCTTTTCCTTTTCCGCCCGATACTCACAAGTACCATCTTGAAAAAACCGGTTCATTTTGGTAGATTGTCTCCCTATATCAAAGATTTCGATTCTGACCGAGAATTATTTCAGGACCAGTCTTTGACACGGATAACTGCCGATGAAGAACGGATAAGGGCGGATAATTCCCAAGACAAGAGTTTTTTTGCTGTTGAATCAACCCGCCTTTATCCGTCGTCAATCCGCTTCTTCAGCGTCAAAGGCTATATTTTGCATTTCGATTCTTTCCACGAGGTGAACCATGGCTGTTGAGAAAATGGAGTTCAAGACCGAAGTGAAAGAGCTGCTGAACCTGATGATCCACTCCCTCTATTCCCACAAGGAGATCTTCCTCAGGGAGCTGATCTCGAACGCCTCGGACGCCATCGACAAGGCGCGCCACGAGTCGCTGACGAACAGGGAAATAGCGGAAGCTGCCGGGGAATGGAAGATCAAGATCATTCCGGACAAAAAAGCGAACACCCTCACCATCAGCGACAACGGCATCGGCCTTACGAAGGAAGAGGCGATTGCCGAGCTCGGGACGATCGCCCACTCGGGCACGCGGGAATTCATGGAAGCGCTCAAGGACGCGAACCAGAAGGACAAGCCGGGCCTCATCGGCCAGTTCGGCGTGGGCTTCTATTCAGCCTACATGGTCGCAGACCGCGTGGCGGTGCTTTCGCGCAAAGCGACCGACAAGTCAAACAGGGCGATCAAATGGGAATCCACGGCAGACGGGACCTATACGATCGATGACGCGACGAGGGAGAGGCCGGGGACGGACGTGGTGCTCCACCTCAGGGACGACGATAAGAAATATCTTGACGAGTGGGAGATCCGCGACGTCGTCAAGAAGTATTCGGATTATATAGAGCATCCTGTCGTGATGGACGTCACGCGGGAGAAGGAAGACCCCGCTGACAAGGAAAAGAAGACCAAGACCACGGAAGAGGAGACCCTGAACGCCAGAAAGGCGATCTGGCTGAAGGACCCGTCGGAGATCAAGCCGGAAGAGTACAACGAATTCTACAAGCATGTGTCCCACGACTATACCGATCCAGCGAAGGCGATCCACTACCGCGCCGAAGGCACATCGGAGTTCACGGCCCTCCTGTACATTCCCCGGCATGCCCCGTACGGCATCCTCTATCGCGATTTCAAGATCGGGCCGATGCTCTATGTGAAGCGCGTCCAGATCATGGACCACTGCGCGGAACTCATTCCCGAGTACCTGCGCTTCGTGCGCGGCGTCGTGGACTCCTCCGACCTGCCGCTGAACGTGTCGCGGGAGATGCTGCAGAACAACCGCCAGATCGGCGTGATCAAGAAGAACATCACCAAGAAGATACTGGACGCCCTGGCCGATATGAAGAAGAACGACGCGCCTGCCTACGAGAAGCTCCATAAGGAGTTCGGCAGGGTGCTGAAGGAAGGTATCCACTTCGATCCCGGCAAGAAGGAAGAGATCGCCGATCTCCTGCTGTTCAGCTCCACCAAGACCGAAGCCGGAAAGTTCACGACCCTGTCCGATTATGTGCGTGACATGCCGATCGCCCAGGATGCCATCTACTACATCACCGGGAGAGCGGACGAGAACATCCTGCAATCACCCTACCTCGAGGCCTTTCGCACCAGGGGCTACGAGGTCCTCTGTCTGACCGACGACATCGACGACCTGATCATGCTGGACCTCGGGGAGTACAAGGGCAAGAAGATCAAGAATGTGATCAAGGGCGATGTGAGCCTGGACAAGACCACGGAATCGGAGAAGGAAGCGCAGAAGGGCAAGTTCGGGAAGCTCCTCGCAAAATTTAAAGAGCGGCTCAAGGACGAGGTGAAGGACGTGCGCCTGTCGGGAAGGTTGACGGACTCGGCCAGCTGCCTGGTGGCGGACGAGGGCGGGCTCGACCCGCAGATGGAGAAGCTGCTCAGGTCCATGGGACAGGATGTGCCGGCACAGAAGCGGATACTCGAGATCAATCCCGGTCATCCTGTTTTCGAGACCATGAACAGCATGCTCGCGAGCGGGGCGGACGATCGGGTGCAGGAATATATCGATCTCCTGTACAACCAGTCGCTCTTGCTTGAGGGCTCGAAGATCAAGGACCCGGCGGCCTTTGCACGGTCCGTGGCGAAGCTGATGACGGGCAGTGTGAAGGGCGGGGACGCAGTGTGATTTGTATCGGTGAATGATCATTGCAAGGCCGGAGAGACAGACCCTCCGGCCTTTTTTTCTTCCGCCCCGGCGCGGGTGCTCTTGTCCGGCGGTGTTCACCGGCGAACGGATGAAGACCCCGGAACTCAGGTGAACGACGAGCGCGGCCAGCGGTTTTTGTGATGAATTCGCGATCTTTTTCGAGTAGACTTACCTCAGAGGGCCTGCACGTGAAGAAACGGATCCTGATCATCGAGGACAACGCCGACCTCGCCCGGCTCCTGTCCATGCACCTCCGGGACCTGTCGTACGACGTGGACACGGCAGCTGACGGGCCGTCGGGCCTCGGTCAGGCGGGCAGGACCGCCTACGACCTGATCATCCTGGACCTCATGCTGCCGGGCATGGACGGCATCGAGGTCTGCCGCCGCATCAGGGAACGGCCGCCCTATGTGCCGATCATGATGCTCACCTCCCGCTCGTCCGAGACGGACCGCGTAGTGGGGCTGGAGGTGGGGGCCGACGATTATGTGACGAAGCCGTTCAGCATCCGGGAGCTGCTTGCCCGGGTGAAGGCGATCTTCCGCCGCGCCG
>JAGVOT010000126.1 GCA_020052615.1 Nitrospirota bacterium
AGAGCCGACCCTCTTCGTACGGGCGGCCATCGTGGTCGGCATCGGCGTCGGCATCGCGGCCGCGGGAACGGTGAGCATCGTGACGGGCGGCCTGCTCGGAACGCTCCTCGGCTACATCGTGTCGGTGCCGAAGGTGATGAAGGAAGCAAAGGCATCGGTAAGGGCGTAACACCGGACGATCGCAGGGGCGGCCCAGAGTGGCCGCCCTTTTTGTTTCTGATGATAACGATAAAGGCGGCGGGAATATCCCCGACGCCTTTTTGTTTCCCGTTCCCGATCGCCTTGCGAGCCCGTCTTAAATGCCGGGCCGTCCTTCGGGACGCCGCGCCGGCTGCTTCCGTCCCGATCGCTTCTCCTGTTTATGAGCGGCGACCGTGCCGAGCTTCCAGGTATATACCCTGCCGCAGCTCTCGCAGGACGCGCCTGCCAGCGACTCGCGGCAGTTCGGGCAATAGATCACATAATGACGGGAAAGAAGACTGTCGTGATCGTCCAGCACAACGCTGTTGCCGCAGCACTTGAATTCCTTTGTCAGGTCCCCGCCGCAGACACAGCGCCGGTCCATGGGCCAGGGAAGCATCTCCTCCAGATTGTAGATGGCTTGGGCGAGAATGTCCATAAGCTCGTCCTCAGCGGCGTCGCCGAAGAACGATTCCGTCAGCTTCTCCCGGATCTGGATCATCAGGGGATCTTCCTTCAGGAACGCCAGGAACTTCCTGGTGCGCGCTTCTCCCCTGCCGATCCTCGACAGTGTAAGAAGGTTCTTGTTGGTCCGGTAGTGCTCCTGGAGATACAGGAGCGTCCAGAGCTGCGTCAGGTCGTAGAAGTATTCGAGGACGGGATAGTAGCCATACTTCTCCTTGATCGACGCCTCCACCTCTCCGCGGGACTCCGGGATCCGGGGAAAAACAGCGATCAGGGTACCCTCTTTAAAGTCCTCGTAGAAGAACGGGGTATCGGCATAGTTCCTGCAGCCGCAGTGAGTACACTGGACGATGTTGAACTCCCAGCGGAGCACCATCTGTTTCACCTGCGGGGTCCGCGAAACATCGACCCAGGTGATCACCTTTGCCTGGAATTCCCGGTCGCAGCTCCCGCAATTAAAGGTTTCCTTGCTGTATGCCTCGACCTGGTTGATTTTGACGTTTAGCATGGTTCCATTATACACTACAATCCAAAAAACTCACTTTGAAAAAAGCATGCCCTTTGTGGTAGAATGCCGCGCCATAGGGTGAAGCATTTCGCACTATTTTGTTCAATCTCCATTAACGAGGTTCTGCATGGCCACAAAAGAAGATTCGATCCTTACCACGGCGCTTCACTCGGAAGTGGAGAACCGCTTCCTCACCTACGCGCTCTCGACCATTGTTTCCCGGTCCCTCCCTGACGTGCGCGACGGGCTGAAGCCGGTCCACCGCCGCATCCTTTTTGCCATGTGGGAGATGGGCCTCGGCCCCACGTCCAGGTTCCGGAAAAGCGCCGCCGTGGTCGGCGAGGTGCTCGGCAAGTTCCACCCCCACGGAGACCAGGCGGCCTACGACGCCATGGTCCGGATGGCCCAGGACTTTTCGCTCCGCTATCCGCTCGTGGAGGGCTCCGGGAACTTCGGCAGCCTCGACGGCGACCCGGCAGCGGCCATGCGGTACACCGAGGCGCGCCTCTCGCAGCTTGCCGAAGAGCTCCTGGTCGAGATCGAGAAGGAGACCGTCGGATTCCGGCCGAACTACGACAACTCGCTCAAGGAGCCGGTGGTGCTGCCGGCACGCTTCCCGCAGCTGCTCGTGAACGGCACGTCGGGGATCGCCGTGGGCATGAGCTGCTCATTCCCGCCGCACAATATCGGCGAGGTGATCGATGGCCTTGCGGCCATGATCGACAACTCGAGCATCGACCTCAAGGACATCCTGAAGCTGATCAAGGGGCCGGACTTCCCCACGAGCGGCCAGATCCTGAACTCCAAGAAGGAGCTGAAGGATATCTACCAGACAGGAAGCGGAGCGATCCGCGTCCGCGGCGAATATACCGTCGAAGATCTGACCCGGGGCAGGCAGGCCATCGTGTTCACGTCCATTCCCTATCAGGTGAACAAGGCAAAGGTGCTCGAGCGGATCATCGGCCTCATGGAGGACAAGAAGCTCCCCCAGGTCACGGCGGTGCGCGACGAGTCCACCGACGTGATCCGGCTCGTGCTGGAGCTCAAGGCCGAGACGAACCCCGAGCTCGTGACCGCCTACCTGTTCAAGCACACGGACCTGGAAAACTCCTTCGCCGTGAACTTCACGGCGCTCAAGCCGAACATGGAACCCGAGCGGCTGTCGCTCAAAGAGATCATGCGGTACTTCCTCGATTTCCGGCTCGAGATCACCACGAAGCGGCTGAACTACGATCTCAGGCTGCTGAAGGCCCGGCTCCACATCCTCAAGGCCTTCGAGATGCTCTACGACGACCTCGACACGGCCATCAAGCTCATCCGGAAATCGAAGTCCCGCGAAGAGGCCGGCGTCAAGATCAAGAAGCATTTCAAGTTCGACGACGAGCAGACCGGGGCCATCCTCGAAATGCAGCTCTACAAGCTCGCGGGACTCGAGATCGACCGTATCCTCAAGGAGAAGGCGGAAAAGACCAAGCTGAGAAAGGACATCGAGGCCATCCTGGGGAGCCAGAAAAAGATCTGGACGCTCATCAAGGCGGAATTGCTCGACATCAAGGCGAAGTACGGCGACAAGCGCAAGTCGGTGATGAAGGCGGCCGAGGACGTGGAGTTCTCCCAGGAGGACTTTGTCGTCCACGAGGACGTTACCATGATCCTGACGAAGATGGGCTGGGTGCGCCGCGTCAAGACCGTGGGCGAGAACCTCCGGTTCAAGGAAGGCGACGACCTTCTCTCCCTCATCCCGGCCAATACGCGGGACAACATCGCGATCTTCTCGTCGGCCGGCAAGGTCTACGTCATCAAGGCCTTTGACCTGCCGTCGGGCTCCGGCTTCGGCGAGCCGGTCCAGCACCTCTTCAAGTTCGGCGACGGGGAGCGGCCCATCATGGCCATGAACCTGACCACGGTCCTTGCCGCCCCCGAGGAGATCGACCCGGCGGGCGGTAAACAGCCCGCGCTGGCGCTCACCGGAGGCACGGTCATCGCGCTGTCCATCTCGACGCACGGGGTGGGCTTCAAATTCGACCTCTCGCAGTTCAACAGCGTCACCACCCGGGCCGGCAAGAAGTTCGCCGGCGTGAAGGCGGGCGACAGCATCATGGGCGTGGACATCCTCGACCTGCCGCTGGTCCTGTTCCTCACGAACGAAGGCAAGGCCGTGGTCGTCGCGGCCAAGGACATCCCGCAGCTCACCGGCGCGGGCAAGGGAGTGAAGCTGGTGAACGTGAAGAAAGGCGAGATCGCGCTGTTCCGGGACGTGCGGAAGGGCGAACAGGTCAAGGTCGTCGATGAGAAGGGCAAGGAGAAGGTCATCGATCTCAAGAACTACGGCGTCATGACCCGCGGCAGCGTGGGTCTGAAAGCGGTGAAGGCGGTCAAGTTCGTGTAGGGTCGATCAAGGTCCGCCCACGGAGACACGAGAACAACGAAATATAATCTTTCTCTCGCAAACAAGGACTCATAGAAAACTATGCGACACGCCTTTCTCTGTGTCCTCTGTGCCTCTGTGTCAGAATTTTCTTAATCCACAATGAAATCATTTCGCAAAGAGCTTTGGTTCACCATCCCAACCCGCAGGGGATTCCTCAACATCACCCCCCAGGTCGATGACTGCCTGCGCGAGAGCGGCATCAGCGAGGGCCTCTGTCTCGTGAACGCCATGCACATCACGGCATCGGTGTTCGTCAACGACGACGAGCGGGGGCTGCACCAGGACCTCGAGGTCTGGCTCGAGAAGCTCGCGCCCTATGAACCGGTCGCGCAGTATCGCCACAATATCGGCGAGGACAACGCCGACGCCCACCTCAAGCGGTCGATCATGGGACGCGAGGTTATCGTCGCCGTCACGAAGGGCAAGCTCGACTTCGGCCCGTGGGAGCAGATCTTCTACGGCGAGTTCGACGGCCGGCGAAAGAAGCGCGTCCTCGTCAAGATCATCGGGGAGTAGGCCCCGGCCTTCCGCCTTCAGGGCCGGCTCACGCCGGCCCGATCGCAAGCGTGACCCTTTCCTCGTGCATTGTTTCGCGTCATCGGTCCGCCGCGCCGGCTTAGTCGCACGGTTGCTAAAGTCTTGATCTGCCCCGGCAAGAAACGATCCGGAAATGAACAATTGACATCGGTCTTTGAGGTAGAATAATATGAAGCGTGATCACTATCGTTGATGCCCTCGCTGAACAGGCGGCGGCACCGGGTAGATGAGAAAAAGGGGGGGTCATGACGCTTTCAATGCATCCCTACGTGTTCCTCGGGTCGGTTTCGCTTCTGCTGGGACTTGCCGCGGGTTTCGTGATGCACCGGTCCGATTTCTGCATTGCCGGCATGTTCCGCGACATCTTCCTCTTTCGCCGCTTCACCATGATCCGGTCCTTTGTTCTTCTCGTGGTCGCGACCATGGCCCTCTTCGAAGCGGCACGCCTGTTCGGGCTCCTCTCTGTCTATCCCTTCCCGCTCCTCTACGCGCCGACCGCTGCGAACGTCATCGGCGGCTTTCTTTTCGGCATCGGCATGGTTCTTGCGGGCGGGTGCGTCGTGGGAACGCTCTACAAAATGGGCTCCGGAAGCGCACTGAGTATGACGGCGTTCATCGGACTCATCATCGGCAGCGGCCTCTATGCCGAGGTACATCCGGCCTGGGCCGCCTTTATCAAGCAGACGACCTTCTTTCCGGGCAAGGTCACCATCGCCCAGATCCTGGGTGTGAATCCTTTCATCACCGTGCTTGCCGTCGTCAGCCCCGCAGCGGCGCTTCTATTCTCGTGGTACCGCAGGGACGCCTTCACGCGCCCGTCCTTCGCGTCCGGATACCTGCAGCCTTTCCGGGCGGCGCTGGCGCTGGCATTGATCGGCGCGGCCTCCTCTGTCCTGGTCGGCATGCCCCTGGGGGTCACGTCGTCGTTCACCAAAGCGGCCGGCTGGGCGGAGAGCGCTCTGATGAAAGCGCATTACGCGGGCCTGACGGTCTACTCGGCTGTTCCGCTCAACTTTATCCACCGATTGACCGGACCGGCTGCCCTCACCGGCGGCCCCGGCCCTGCCTTTGATGCTCTGGCTGCGATCCAGGTCCCCTTGATCATCGGAATCGTTGCAGGCAGCGCGTTCTCCGCCGCCCTTCTCGGCGAGCTTCGGTTTTCCTACCGGGTGCCGGGTCGGCAGTACGCACTTGCGGCCGGCGGGGGGATCCTGATGGGCCTGGCGTCCCGCCTGGCACCGACCTGCAACGTCTGGCACCTGCTCGGCGGGCTTCCGCTCCTTGCGGCATCGAGCATGCTGTTCCTTATCGGGATCCTCGGCGGCGCGTGGCTCGGTGGTCTCCTGCTGCTGAGGCTCCTCGGGACCGGCAGCGGGGGAATTGACGGAGGGCTGTGCTCGACGCGAAAGGACGCGGCATGATCATCGGACAGGAGATATAACGCATGGAAACCGTCGAGATCGACATCCGCGGACAGCTCTGCCCAGCCACCTTGCTCGTCGCGCTGAAGGAGATCAACGCCCGCGCGTCCCTCCTGCGCCGGGGTGCGGTGAAGCTCTGCTTCCTCATTGATAACCGCGACGCGACCGGGACCATACCCGAATCGGCCTCCAACATGGGATATGCCGTGAATGTAGCAAAGCAACAGGAAGGATGGTACCGTATCGAGGTCGCTGCCCGACTGTAGGGCCGTCCCCTCCGATACGCGACAGCCGACAATCCATGGAACAAACAAGACCCCATCAGAACGCGGACCTTCTCCGGGAGAACGACGGGCTGCGGAAGAAACACGCCGCCGCGATGCAGTATATCCGGCGCAAGGTCGACCAGCTCCTGACCGTGATGGGCACGTCTCCGCTCCGGCCCGAGGAGCTTGACGACAATACCCTCATCGAGCTCGACCCCATCAGCATCATCAGCGATTCCTTCATGCAGGTCCTGCATCATCTCAAGGAAACCAACGAGCAGCTCAGGGTAGCCCACGAGGAGATCACCGCGATCTTCGACTCCGCCGGCATGGGGATCCTCGTTATCGACCGGGACATGCGCATTCTCGCTCTCAACCGGAAGATCAAGGAGCAGTTTGGGATCGATCGAAAAATCACTGATGGCATGTGCTGCCGCGACCTGCTCTGCAAAAAGGATGTTGAGGCGGAGTGCCCGGCCCGGAAGGCCATCGAATCCGGTGCCAGCGTCGAACGCGTGATGGACTTGAATGGTTTGCATTTCGACGTTGTTGCGACGCCGATCCGGGACAAGAGCGGCATTATCACCCAGGTCGTGCTCGTCTATATGGACCTGACCGAACGCATACGGGCCCAGGAGGACCTTCGCAGGAGCGAGGAGCGCTACCGGGACCTGTTCGAGAACTCCACCGACCTGATCCAGGTCCTGAACGCCGACGGCACGATTCGCTATGTCAACCAGGCATGGCGGGAATCGCTCGGATACGGACCGGATGAGGTGGCCAGCATGTCGATCTTCGATATCATCCATCCGGACTGCAAGGACTGCGGCCCCGAATTCAAGAGCGTTGTCTGCGGCCACAAAGGCGGGCGGTTCGAGACGCTTTTCCTTACCAAGGCGCGGGAAACGATCATCGTGGAGGGCAATGTCAGCCCCATGATGGAACACGGCGCCTTCGTCGGCACCCGGGGCATCTTCCGCGACATTACCCTGCGCAAGCAGGCGGAGATCGCCGTAATCGCGGAGCGGGAGCAGCTTGCCGTGACCCTGCGGAGCATCGGCGACGGAGTGATCACCACCGATATCAGCAGCAACGTGGTGCTGATCAACAAGGTGGCCGAACACCTGACCGGATGGACGCAGGACGCCGCCCGCGGCATGAACATCCGGGAGGTCTTTTCGATCAAGAGCGAAAAGACCGGCGAAGACACCGCCTGCCCGATCGAATGCGTGCTCAGGACCGGAGCGCCCTGCGAACTTGAAGAAAGCGCCGTCCTGATCGCCCGCGACGGCAGGCGGCACCTCATAACCGACAGCGTGGCGCCGATCCGTGACAAGGACAGCGTCGTCACCGGGGCGGTCCTGGTCTTCCGGGACATCACTGACCGCAAGAGGCTTGAAGACCGGATCATCAAGTCCGAGAAGATCGAGTCCCTCGGCGTGCTGGCGGGAGGCATCGCCCACGACTTCAACAACCTCCTGAACACCATCATCGCCAATATCGACATCGCCGCGCGGTTTGACAGACCCGACAGCGAAGCGCAGAAAAGCCTGGCCCGCGCCCAAAAGGCATCGACCAAGGCGAAAGAGCTTACCCAGCAGCTCCTCACCTTTTCGAAAGGAGGCGCTCCGGTCAAGAAGCTGGCCGCCATCGCCGACCTCATCCGGGACACCGCCGACTTCGGCACCCGGGGCACAAACGTCCGGTGCGACTATGCGCTGCCCGAAGACCTCTGGAGCGCCGAGATCGACGAAGGCCAGATCAGTCAGGTGATCCAAAACCTGGTCCTTAACGCCGTCCAGGCCATGCCCCAGGGAGGTACGATCAGCATCAGCGCGCGCAACATCGAGGTCGGACGCGCGGCCTTCACCGCGCTCGGGGAGGGCCGCTATGTTGTCATTGCCGTGCGCGATCACGGCCACGGGATCCCTCCGGAGAACTTGAGCCGGATCTTCGAACCCTATTTCACCACGAAAGACACCGGGAGCGGTCTCGGTCTTGCCACCACCTATTCTATCGTTAAGAAACATGACGGCATGATCGATGTGGAATCCTCTGTAGGAGGCGGCACGACCTTCACCGTATATCTCCCCGCATCCCTGGCGGCTGCCGTGCATACCGGACTGCCGGCCGAACCGCTCCCCAGGAGGGAGATCAGCGGAAGGATCCTGGTCATGGATGACGATGCATTGGTCCTCGAGACAGCTGGCGTGCTCCTGGAGATGCTCGGCTATCAGGCGGACTTCGCATCCGACGGCGACGAGGCACTGGAAAAATATCGGGAGGCCCTTCGGTCCGGTGCATCCTACAGCGCGGTCATCATGGATCTTACGATCCCCGGCGGAAAGGGCGGCAGATCAACGATCCGGCACCTTCTTGAGATCGACCCGCTTGCAAAGGCTATTGTTTCAAGCGGGTATTCCACCGATGCGGTCATGGCAAACTATGCACGGCACGGCTTCGCCGGCATCGTGGTGAAGCCCTACACCATCGACGATCTGGACGCCGAACTGCAGCGGGTGCTTGGAAATAAATAGCATTTTTGCCGGCGCTGAGGATCGATGCTCCCTGCCGCAATCTTCAAAGTGATATGAAAGTTCTCTTGCTCCGGCCGCCCGCATCTGGTACTATACTTTCGCTTTTATTTACCCACGACCATGCCGAATCGAAGCTACGATAGCAGCCAGCAGTCGCCGTTCAAAAGCGAGATGGACGATCTTCTTCTGCGTCTCGCCCTGACCGAGCGCAAGCTGTCCCTGACCTCCCAGAAGCTCGAGGCCAGGAACAAGGAGCTTTCGGCCATCTTCCGTCTCTCCGAGACCATCGGCAGCGAGCGGCAGATCAACCGTCTGTGCGAGCGAACGGCTGAAGAGATACGCCGCACCCTGAACGTCGACACGGTCTGCATCCTCTTGCTGGATGAGCAGAGCGGCGACCTCGTCACGGCGACCTCCCTCCAGGGGTCCATCATCGGCGGATACCATCCCCGCGTCAAAGCGGGCGACGGGCTTCTCTGGCAGGCCATGAAGACCGGCAGGCCCCTCCACCTTCCCGGCAGCGCTGCCGCAAAACAGTTCGCCGGGGCCCAGGCGGGACAGGCGGGTATTGCCATTCCGATCAGGACCCGGGGAAGAACGCTCGGGGTCATCTACGCCTGCGGAAAGAAGAGCGGACAGGAGTTCTCTGCCCGCGAGCGGGACATGCTCAGCGGCATCTCCAATCAGGCGGCCTTCGCCCTGGACAACGCCACCCTCTACCATGATCTCGAGAACCTCTTCGTAGGGATCGCCTGGTCCTTCGCCTCGGCACTGGACGCCAAGTCACCCTGGACAGCAGGCCATTCCAAGCGTGTTACCCAGTATTCGGTTGCCATCGCCGAGGAGCTCGGCCAGCCCGCGGATTTTGTCAACTCGATCCAGACCTGCGGCCTTCTGCACGACATCGGCAAGATCGCCATTTCCGAGAAGATCCTCGACAAGCCGGGCGCCATCACGCGGCAGGAGCGGACCGCCATCGCCGAGCACGCTTCCCAGGGCGCGAAGATCCTCGAGCACATCGACAACTTCCAGCCGCTCCTCCCGGGGATCCGGCACCACCACGAGCGGTGGGACGGCCGCGGGTTTCCCGACCGGCTCTGTGCAGGCGACATCCCCCTCATGGCACGGGTGCTAGCGGTCGCCGATGCCTACGATGCCATGACTTCGGACCGGCCTTACCGGCAGCGCCGGAACCGGGTCGAAGCGATCGCAGAGATCGAACGCTGCTCGGGGAGCCAGTTCGATCCCGAGATCGTCGAAGCCTTCGTCGAGATCACCAGCCACAAGATGTTTTGATCCTGCCTGTTGCTGCGCCTCCCGAATTTCCCTCTCCCGAAGCCTGCAGGATCTGCCCGCCTTGTCGCTCTCTTCCTCCGTGAACTTTCTGTCCCGGCCTGAAACAGCAAGGGCCGGAGAATATTCTCTCCGGCCTTGCATGATACCGTCCAGCGCCTCTTCAGGCAGTTATGCTGAAAATCCCGACGGGGCGTATTTGCAGGCTCAAGCTTCCTTCTTCCTTTCCGGGAGTCCCAGGATCCTCCGGATCTCCTCGCCCTCCAGCGTTTCCTTCTCCAGCAGCACTTTCGCCAGGCCCCTGAGGCGGTCCTGGTTCTCCGTGAGCATCTCCTTCACCTTCAGGTAAGACGTGTCGATGAGCTTCTTCACTTCCTGATCGAGCTCCCGGGCTGTTTCCTCGCTGTACTCCTTCGGCCCGTTCGGCAGCCCGACATCGAGGAACAGGGGGCGCCGCTCCTTCTCGAAGGTGAGCGGTCCGAACTTCTCGCTCATCCCGTATTCCTTCACCATGCTCCTGACGATGGCGGCCGCCCGCTGGAGGTCGTTCTGCGCGCCCGTGGAGATCTCGCCGAAGATGACCTCTTCGGCCACGCGGCCGCCGAGCATCACGCAGAGCTTGTCGAGCAGTTCCGGCCGGGTCATGAGGTACCGATCCTCGGTGGGGAGCTGCAGCGTGTAGCCCAGCGCCGCGATGCCGCGCTGGACGATGGACACGCGGTGCACGGGGTCCGTCGTCGGCAGGAGCTCGGCGACGATCGTGTGTCCGCACTCGTGATAGGCGACGATCTCCTTTTCCTTCTGGTTCATGACGCGACGCTTTTTTTCCAGGCCGGCGACGATGCGATCGATGGCCGCCTCGAAGTCCGTCATCTCCACCTCGGTCTTGTTCTTGCGCGCGGCAAGGAGCGCGGCCTCGTTCACCATGTTCGCGAGGTCCGCCCCGACGAACCCGGGGGTCCGCGCTGCGATCACCTTGAGCTCCACGTCCTTCGAGAGCTTGACGCCGCGGGCATGGATCCTGAGGATGTCCTCGCGGTCCTTGATGTTCGGCCGGTCCACAAGGACGTGGCGGTCGAAGCGGCCCGCCCGGAGGAGCGCCTGGTCCAGGATCTCGGGACGGTTCGTCGCCGCCATGATGATGACGCCTTTCCGCGGATCGAACCCGTCCATCTCGGCAAGGAGCTGGTTCAGGGTCTGCTCCCGTTCCTCATGACCGCCGGCGAGCCCCGCCCCGCGCGCGCGCCCCACGGCGTCGAGCTCATCGATGAAGATGATGCAGGGCGCCCGTTTCAACGCCTGCTGGAACAGGTCGCGTACGCGCGACGCGCCCACGCCCACGAACATCTCGACGAACTCGGAGCCGCTCATGGAAAAGAACGGCACCTTGGCCTCTCCCGCCACGGCGCGCGCCAGGAGCGTCTTGCCGGTTCCGGGCGGGCCCACGAGCAGCACGCCCTTGGGAATGCGCCCCCCCAGCCGGGTGAACTTGCCGGGATTGCGCAGGAACTCCACGACCTCGATAAGCTCCTCCTTGGCCTCTTCCACGCCGGCCACGTCATTGAAGTTGATCTTGACGTCGCTTTCCCCGTAGATCTTGGCCTTCGATTTTCCGAAGCTCATGACGGACTCACCGGGGCCGCCGCCGCCCATGCGGCGGAACACGAAGCTCCAGATGAAAACGAGGATGACGAGCGGAAGGACCCAGGCAAGCAGAAGGTCCTTGAGCCAATTGTCGGTTGTCCTGCCCTCGTAGGTCACGCCGCCCGACTCGAGGCTTTTCAGGAGACCGGGGTCCTCGATCCGCACCGTTACAAAGGGCTTTTCTTTCTCCCCCTCCTTCACGGTCCCGCGGATACTTTCGTTGGTGATGACGACGTCCTTCACCTGTTTCTCGGCCAGGAGCTGCTTGAACTGGCTGTACTTGATCTCATTGGCCGTCGGCGTGGCGAACAGCCGGAACAGGCTGAGGACCGCCAGGAACATGAGGAAGTAGAAGAGGAATTGCTGTCCTTTTTTCATGTAACCGACCTCAAATAGTATCGTACCTCGGGGCTCGCAGAGGACGCGAAGGGAAAAACCGGTCCAGAACTATTATATCAGAACCCCCGGTACACGCCGATGCCGATGGAGAACCTCGGCCCCGCGGAGGGCGACCAGAGATGCATGTCCTTTGCCGTGAGGACCGGATACCGGTATTCTACCTCGCCCAGCGGCTGCAGCTTCGAACCGGCGACCTCGCCGATGATCGTGATGCTCCTGCCGCGGTGGAACACGGCGGCATCAAGGAACGTCTTCGTGACGGCCAGGAACCGGCCGCCGGTCTCGTCAGTCTGGGCGGGCCGGCCTTCGCCGTCTAGGGGCTTCTGGATCACTTCGATCTGCGTTCCCTCTTTCAGGTTTCTGGTATCGACGATCGTACCGCCGACCATCAGCAGTTTTCCCGAGAACCGCGCAGGCTCTTGCTGAATGGCCGCGAAGGGAACGTTCCTGTCGACCCTGTCGAGAAGCTCCTTGGGAAAGGGCGGAGCGCAGCCGGCAGCGAGAAGGACAGCCAGGGAAAGCCGGACCAGTACAAAGATCGGTGTCTGCTTCATACTTATTAGTATATCACGGCCGGGACAGGGTTACCGGCGGCGGTGCACACCAGGATTTTGGACCGACGAGTGCGTTCAGGTAGATAGTGCAGGTGCTACAGGGGATCCGGCGCGTCATGGGGCAGGCTGCCTTGATCCGGGGTTCGACCGTCCTGTGCGGCGATCAATACCCGAACTTGTCCTGTGGAGCGTTGCGATCGTGGAGCGGATCCAGGAACTGCGGCTTGTCCCAGCCCGGTTTTCCTCGCGGCCAAAGCTTGATCTCGCGGGCGTTGACGAGGGGGTACAGGACCACGGACTCGGCCTGGAACTTCTCCTCGGTCCCCGCTACCTCGCCCGCGACCGTGATCTCCCTGCCGGGTGCGAAGACCAGGACATCAAGCGTCCGGGACTGACGGACGATGAAACGTCCGCCCGTGCGGTCCGTGCGCCGCGGTTTGCCCCAGTAGTCCAGTTCCTTCTGGATGATCTCGATGAGGGTCCCGTTCTTCACCGTGCGGATCTGTGCGATCTCGCCGCCGAAGATAACGGTCTTTCCCTTGACGGAAGGCGGATCTGCCTGGAATTGTTCGAAGGTGACGGAGTGGTCTGCAGTGCGGGAGACGTCGGACGATAGGGCATAGGGACAGCCCTGCAGCAGCAGGGCCATTCCTCCGATCAGAATGGCAAGGATGTTCATCGCGGATTCCCTCGGCGTGCTGCTTTTCATGAGGAGAGCTGGACGGAAAAAACGGATGCGATCACGCGGACAGCTTCATGTTCTCCGCTGTCTGGTCCGATTCCTGCTGGATCTTTTTCCGCGCCCGCTCGGAAAGGTCCAGACTGCGAAGGTCGAACCTGGCCAGTTCGCGGGCGAGGACGTTGATCTTTTCATTGGCGTGGAGATGCTTGTTGATGATGATCCGCCGGGTCTCCATGACCCTGCAGGACCCGCCCTTTGATGTCTTGAGGTCCTCGTAGGTCACATTGACCTTCAGGGCCTTGGCGGCATCTTCCAGTTCCGTGAGCGTGACTTTCATAGATAGAGTATAGCGCAGAGCGCGCCGGTCCGGGGGGATGTTATGACTCTTCCTTGTGGATCTCCATGATGCTGACGATGTTGATGTTCGCGTCCTTGAGCGCCTTCTGCACGTCGGCCAGTTTCGCGTCCTGGACCTTGAGAATGAAGTTCGACTTTGTTGCCATTGATCACCCTCCTGGGAAAAGAACGGTCCTCAAGTGGGACCTGAATGTCGACAACCTATCACAAACACGCCCTAAAAGTCAACGGCAAACACCCCGGCGGTGAGCGCAGACGCGCTAGAAAGAACGCATTGCTTCTGAGGACCTCGAGGCCCGTTGTCTGCGGCCAGAACAATAAAACTTTTCTCTACCCTGAAAATACCCCTCTCCAATTGGAAACTAGTTAAATTTTTTCTTGCTATTTACTTGGACTGTGGCTATACTTTGAACCAATAAAAGCATACAAACTGCCAACGCAGTGAGTACTTTTAATCTATATCGCTTGAAGGAGGAGAAGTATGGCAAAAGCCATGACGAAGTCACAGATTGCGGACCACATCGCGAAGAAGGCGGACCTGAAGAAGAAGGTTGCAGTTCAGATCCTTGAGGACTT
Organism: Nitrospirota bacterium; assembly: GCA_020052615.1. Classification (GTDB taxonomy): domain Bacteria; phylum Nitrospirota; class UBA9217; order UBA9217; family UBA9217; genus JAAXXJ01. Next base: position 13,851 of record JAGVOT010000126.1, read on the forward strand.
GGCGGCACTGGCGTACAAGGAAGCAAAGAACTCTTTCACGCTGCCCGGCCTCGGCAAGCTTGTGCTCGTGAATCGCAAGGCCCGCATGGGTAGGAACCCCCAGACCGGCGAGGCCATCAAGATCCCGGCCAAGAAAGTCGTGAAGTTCCGCGTCGCGAAGGCCTGCAAAGAGGCCGTGCTCGGAAAGAAGTAATCCACCTCCTGCTGTAATGCTCAGATACCACCTAGGCATCCCGGGTCATTCCGGGGTGCCTTTTTCGTCTTGAACCATGGAACTCATTCTCTTCATACTCTATCCTCTCGCCCTGGTCCGCCTGCGGCTTGTTCTCATCGCCCTCGCGGTCCATGGGGCGCTGATCATCGGATCGGGCGTACGATACGGACGCATACCGCTCATCGGGACCCATGACACCCTGGGTTTCCTTGCCTGGTCCATCGGAGTCGTGTATCTCGTCTTCGGCTGGCGGCGAAGGCGCGGCCTCTATTCGTATCTGACCATTCCCCTGATCCTGCTGTTGATCGCGGGTTCTGTCATCTCGCCGGTCATGAAAGGCCCCCTGCCGCCCGTTCTCCGCACGATCTGGTTCGAGCTCCACGTTATCCTCTCCTTCGTATCCTACGCGCTTTTCGCTGTCGGTGCGGTCTTCGGCGCACTGTTCCTCCACGACGGTGAGCGGGAGCAGGAAACGAACCAGTACCGGAACCTTCTGCTGGGATACGTCCTCTTCTCGGTTGCCATGATCTTCGGCGGGATCTGGGCACACCTCGCCTGGGGAACCTATTGGCTCTGGACACCGAAAGAGCTCTGGACCACCATCGTCTGGTTCTTTTACAGCCTGTACCTCCACGCGCGGCTGGTCAGGGGGTGGACCGGAAGGCCCGTGGCGTGGATGGGGATCGCGGGGTTCCTGATCGTCATGTTCACCTATGTCGGCGTAGGATTGCTCATGAGGAGCTCCCATGAGTTCTGAGGGCGGACGCAATTCTGCCCAAGAGACACTGAGGCACAGAGGAAGGCCCGGACCAGAATATATTTCCGCTCTTTTGCATGAGCTCCCGCTGATGGCATTACGGCAAGCTGATATTACACCTGAAATGATTGCGGCTGTTGTGACATATGCAGTTCCCCGTGTCTCCGTTCTCTCGCTTTGAAGCACCTGCTTTTGGCCGCGGTAAAAAGGTCTGCTGACATGAAAAACTTCTTCCTCTCCCTCAAGACAGCGGTCTGGCTCCTTACGTGCCTCATCTGCGTGTTCTTTCTCGGATCGTACCTGATGCCGGCCTACCGCGACGTGCACGGCGCCATGAACGACCGCCTCCTGTTCGAGTGGGTCGAGCAGGTCGCCCTAGATCATCCGTGGGTGACGGGATGGTTCTTCCTCGCCCTGACAGCGCTTGTTCTCCTCACCATCAACACCCTCGCCTGCAGCATCCAGGCGGTCAGGGGTAAATGGTCTCGCGAGGACTTTCTGCTGCGCATATCACCTCAGCTCGTCCATGGGGCATTCCTCGTCATCCTGCTCGCCCATCTCCTGGGCGCCGGCTGGGGATACCGCCTCTCGGGAATGCTCCCCGAGGGGGCCTCTGTCCGGCTGCCCGGGGACCGTGTCCTGTTCCTCAGGGAGATCCGCGCGGAGTCCGATCCGCGAGGCTACGTTCGCGACTGGTCCGCCCGGATCATTCTCTACGAGAGCGGCCGGCCCGTTGCGGACGGCCTCCTGGGGCCCAATGCGCCGCTCTTCTACGGCGGCATGGGCGTGTACCTCAAGAGCTTCGAGCTCCAACCATCGCCCGCGGCCTTCCTTCTCGTGACCAGGGACCCCGGCGCTGTCTGGGCGCTCGCAGGCTCGGTCCTGTTCGTGATCGGCACGGTGATCATTCTTTTCCTCAAGTGGAAAAAAATATGATTTCTCCACGGAGACACGGAGAGCGCAAAGAAGGCCATGGAGCGAAGGCATCACGACATCGCGGTTTGTTTCTTTATTTGCTGAAGATAATGAAACATGGGCGTATTCTTTTCTCCGTGTCTCTGTGGCAAATGCCGTAATACTATGACCAAACGAATTCTCATCGCCATGAGCGGCGGGGTCGACAGTTCCGTCGCCGCAGCCCTTCTCCGGCAGCAGGGCTACGAGGTCGAGGGCGTTACCATGAAGCTCACTGCCGGACTCTGCTGCGACATCGGCTCTGCCCAGGCAGTCTGCGGCCATCTCGGCATCCCGCACCGCGTGATCGACCTGCAGAAGGAGTTCGCCGCATCGGTCATCGGGAACTTCATCGATGAATATCGCAACGGCCGCACGCCGAATCCCTGCATCCGGTGCAACGACGTCATAAAGTTCCGCACGCTGCTGACCTATGCCCGGGAGAATGCCTTCGAATTCCTTGCGACCGGCCATTACGCACGCATCGGACAGGATCCTGCCGCTTCCCGCTTCGCCCTCAAAAAGGGCAGTGATGCGAACAAGGACCAGAGCTATTTCCTCTACCGTCTGACGCAGGACCAGCTCGCCCATGTCCTGCTTCCCCTGGGGGACATGCGCAAGACCGAGGTCCGCAGGCTCGCGGCAGAACTGAAGCTGCCGACAGCCGACCGGCCCGAGAGCCAGGAGATCTGCTTCGTGCCGGACAACAACTACCGTTCCTTTCTGAGGGCCCATGCTCCCGATATCCTGAGGCGCGGCGAGATCGTCATGACCGACGGAAAGGTCGTGGGCAGGCACGACGGTGTGGCCTTCTATACCATCGGCCAGCGCCGGGGGGTCGGCATTGCCTCGGGCGGCCGCCTGTATGTCGTCCGGATCGAGCCGGGCCGCGGTCGGGTAGTTCTCGGCCAGCGCGGCGACCTGGAGACCGCTTCATTGCAGGTGTCCGACGCGGCCTTTCTCCCCTTTGACCGCCTTTCCGCGCCGCTCTCGGTGGAGGTGAAGGTCCGCTATCGCTCGGCCCTCCATCGCGCAACGATCCGGCCCGCAGACAGCAACCGCGTCGCCGTGGCCTTCGATCAGCCTGTCGCCGGCGTTACGCCCGGACAGGCGGCGGTCTTCTATGACGGCGACACCGTTGTCGGCGGCGGCATCATCGAAGGTTAGTTCCTGTCCCTGGTTTTCCTTCGTCTCCGCGTCCGCCTCTTCTCTTTCCGTCCCCTTCTCCCTGTCCCCGCGTCAGTATTTTCCCTTGCCTGACGTTATTCCCTGTGATATATTACGCTTCATGGCTCCGGCAAACAAAGAACAGGTCATGTCCTTTCGTGGACGCGTCTGGATCGACGGCAAGGAAGGCACGTTCATCGGCTACGGCCGCGTTGTCCTGCTCGAGCGGATCCTCGAGCACGGCTCCATCACCAAGGCGGCCAAATCCATGGAGATGTCCTACCGCCACGCCTGGGACCTGGTGGACTCCATGAACCGGCAGGCCGGAAAACCTTTCGTCGAGCTTGCCACAGGCGGGAAAGGCGGAGGTGGCGCCATGGTCACCGAAAACGGCAAGAAGGCAATAAAGGTGTTCTGGCGCTTCCACAGGGATCTTCAGGCCTTTCTGAAACGCGAAGAGAAAAGGCTCAAGCTGTGATCGTATGCTGATCTTCCAGGAGGTTATGCCATGGCCACATCTCCTGTAACGCTCGTAATCGCATCTACGACCAGCACGCAGAATTCAGGATTATTCGACGTACTCATCCCTGCTTTCGGGAAGGAGGCACACTCCCGCGCGAACGTGAAGGTCATTGCCGTTGGCACGGGCCAGGCCATGCGGCTCGCCAAAAAGATGAGGCCGACCTGCTCTTTGTGCACGATCCATTTCGGGAGGAAAAATTTGTTGCCGATGGGTACGGCGTCAACCGCCGCACAGTGATGCACAGCGACTTCGTTGTCCTCGGCCCGTCGAACGATCCCGCCCGCATTAAGGGACACCGCTCTGCCATCGATGCCTTTGAACTGATCTCGGAAACAGGCGCATCCTTCGTCTCCCGGGGCGACGACTCCGGGACGAACGTCAAAGAGCTGGACCTCTGGGACGATGCCGGGGTGAATCCGAAGGGCAAAAGCTGGTACATCGAGGCAGGCGCAAAGATGGGTGATGCTCTTCTGATCGCGGACGCCAAGAAGGCATACATCCTGTCGGACCGCGGCACGTTCCTGAACTATGAATCCCGGCTCGGGCTGAAGGTCCTGGTTGAAGGCGACGCATTGCTGAAAAATCAGTACAGCGTTATCGCGGTAAGCCCGGCGCGGTTCCCCGGTGTTAATTACCGGGAAGCCATGGACTTCATTGCCTATGTCACCTCACCGGAGGGACAGAAACTCATTGCTCGCTATAAGAAGCGCGGCGTGAGCGCGTTCGTCCCCGATGCTGTCCCGGGGGCCGCCGCGGAATCGAAAAAAGAAAAACGATAGGAGGATTTCCGTGATGAATCGTAACGTATTGTCGATGCTGTTCTGTCTTGCGATGTCAATGCTCACGCCCATGATGGCTGCTGCCGAACCGGCAATCGCGCAACCGAAGAAGATCATGCTTGCCAGCACCATCGGCCCGATCGATGCGGGGATCGTCGGAGCGCTGGAAGCAGCCTTCACGAAGAAGACCGGCATTACGGTGGAGCACACCGGCGCCGGAACGGGCAAGGCCATCCAGATGGCCGAAACCGGAAAGTACGACCTTCTTCTCGTGCACGCAAAGGTCCTGGAAGAGAAGTTCGTCGCCGACGGCTTCGGCACGAAACGATATGACCTTATGTACAACGACTTTGTCATCCTCGGCCCACCGTCCGACCCGGCAAAGATCAGGGGCACGAAGGACGCGGCTGCTGCATTGCGCAGGATCAGGGAAGCAAAGGCCCTCTTTGTGACCCGCGGCGATAAATCAGGAACTCACGTGAAGGAAATCGAGGTCTGGAAAAAGGCGGGCATCGAGCCGCAGGGCGCCTGGTATCACGTGTTCGAACAGGGCTCCAAGGGGAACGCCCCGACCCTTGCCTTCACCAATGAAAAGCAGGCCTACACGCTCATGGACCGCGCCACCTACATCACCATGAAGTCGAAGATCACCCTGCAGGTGCTGGTCGAACGGGACGATATTCTTCTTAAATTATATCACCCTGATCCCGGTCAACCCGGCGAAGTTCCCGCAGGTCCGTCACGCAGAGACGGTGCAACTCGTGGACTGGCTGCAGGGCAGGGATGCCCAGCTCATCATCCGCGATTTCGGCAAGGATACGTATGGCGAACCGTTGTTCTTCCCCAATTCGCCTGAAGGAAAAAGACTGTAACCCATCACTTTGAGGAGGATCATGCAATGAAAAAGACAATCACTCTGGTATTGCTCTTAACGTTTGTCGCAACGGTTGCCTTTGCTGAAACGCGCATCCGCATGGCATCCACGACGAGCATCCAGAATTCGGGCCTTTTCGACTATCTGCTGCCGGTCTTCGAGAAGAAAACAGGCATCAAGATCGACGTGGTGGCCGTAGGCACGGGCGCATCCATTGAGATCGGCAAACGCGGGGACGCGGACGTAGTCTTCGTCCACGCCAAGGAGCAGGAGCTCAAAGCGGTCGAGGAAGGCTTCTTCGTGAACCGCCATGACGTCATGTACAACGATTTCGTGATCATCGGCCCGCCGGCCGATCCCGCGAAGATTAAGGGCATGAGGTCGGCCGCAGATGCCCTGAAGGCAATCTCCCTTTCCGGCTCCTCCTTCGTTTCCCGGGGCGACAGGTCGGGCACGCACACCAAGGAGCTCGCTCTGTGGAAAAAGGTCGGAATCGACCCCACAGGCCAGAAGTGGTACCTTGAGGCCGGCCAGGGCATGGAGAAGACCCAGCGCGTCGCCGACGAAAAAAAGGCCTACACGCTAACCGACCGGGGCACCTGGCTCGCTACGAAGGGCAAGGACAAGCTTGACCTGGTGATTGTTCTCGAAGGAGATACGGTCCTTTTCAACCAATACGGCGTTATGGCGGTCAATCCCGAAAGGCACAAGCACGTGAAATTCAAAGAAGCCATGCAGTTCGTGGACTGGATCATCGCCAGGGACGGCCAGGCTGCTGTTGCGGCCTTTAAAGACAAGAACGGAAACCCGCTGTTCATCCCGAACGCCAAATAACTTTATAAGGCTGGCACGGACCGGATCAGAACAAGGCTCGATACCCCCAAGTATCCCTCCCTGCTCCGGTCCGTGCCTTTTTCTATGGACTCATTTCTGCAAGGATTCATCAAAGCCTTTGAGCTGATCCTCAATCTTGATCAGACGCTTTTCGGGATCATATTCCTCTCCCTGAAGGTCTCAGGCTCTGCCCTGTTCATGGCGACCGCCATCGGACTTCCCGCCGGCGCTCTGCTCGGGCTGAAACGCTTTCCGGGCCGGGACCTTGCCATCAGCAGCGTGAACACGCTCATGGGCCTTCCGCCGGTCGTCGTAGGCCTCTTCGTCTATCTCCTGCTGTCGCGCAAGGGTCCGCTGGGATTTATGGGGCTGCTCTATTCTCCCACCGCTATGGTCGTTGCGCAAACCATTCTGGCACTCCCCATTGTGACTGCACTTTGCCACTCTGCGATCGTGAACATCGATCCCATCATCCGGCTTTCGGCGCGCACCCTCGGAGCGACGCCCGGCCAGGAGACCATCGCGGTCATCCGTGAAGCGCGCTATGGGATCTTCTCCGCCGTCATCGCCGCCTTCGGCAGGGTCATGGCCGAGGTCGGTGCCATCCTCATCGTGGGCGGCAACATTGCCGGCTATACGCGCGTCATGACAACTACGATCGCTCTTGAGACGGACAAGGGGGATTTCGAACTCGCCCTTGCCCTCGGGATCATCCTCCTGACAATCTCCTTCGTCATCAATGCCCTGTTGCATGGCGTCCAGAAGAGAGGCGCGGTCAAGACAGCATGAAACTGGTCCTTTCCCATATACGGAAGGATTACAACGGCAAACCGGTCCTGAAGGACTGCTCCTATGCCTTCAAGGGCAGCGGCACCTATGTTCTCATGGGTCCGAACGGATGCGGAAAGTCCACCCTGCTGCGGATCTGCTCGTTGCTCGAAGCGCCCGATGGCGGCGGCCTCGTGTTCCAGGACGACGGTACGCCACTGATCAGGGACCTTGCGCTCCGTCGGCGCATCACGCTCGTCCTGCCCCGGACAGGCGTGTTCAATACGACTGCCTTCCACAACGCTGCCTATGGGTTGAAAGTACGCGGCATGGGCGGCAACCTCCTGAAGAAGGAGGTCGATAGGGCGCTGGACATTGTCGGTCTGGCGCACAAGTCAGGCCAGAATGCCCGGACGCTCTCGAGCGGAGAGACCCAGCGGCTCGGCATAGCCCGCGCGCTCGCCATCGGTCCGGAGATCCTGTTCCTCGACGAACCCACCGCTTCGGTGGACGAGGAGAACACCGCGATCATCGAGTCGATCATCGGAAACCTGAAAAAGGACGGCCGAACAATGGTCATTATGACCACGCACGATACGGACCAGGCGGAACGGCTTGCGGATACGCTTCTCTTAATGAAGGAAGGCAGCATAGCTGACCGGAAGCATTGATCCTTTCTCTTGCCGGCAACGCAGAATTCCTGAAAGATTCCCCGCCTTTCCTCTTTATCTTCCAGAAAAAATAAGCTATACTTTTCGCATCGATACCGTCAATGGCTCGCGCTTGAAACCATTGCTGTTCCAGCGCCGATCGGCACATCGTACTGTCGAGCGGCGGAGTGCTTAGGCGATCATTGCCATCCCTGGGTGGCGTTAAATTCCTCGTAAGGAGATACATAAGCCATGGCTACGAAAGCGAAGAAAGCTGCTCCGAAAAAGAAAAGGGCCGTGACCCCACGGCCGGCGGCAAAAGCAGCCTCCAGAAAAAATACGCCGACAGCCGTTCGGCCGGCACTGAAGGCGGCGCCGGCAGCAAGAACGTCCGGGCCCAAGTTCACCGTTACGGCGGCAATAGAGATCACCGCAACCTTCCCGGACACCATGGGATTGACCGCAAAAGTGGCGGCGGCCCTCGCCGCGGAGAATGTGAATATCCTTGCCGGGACCGGTTACTCTGCCAGCGGCATGCGGCGCAAGGCGACCTTTACCCTGATCGTTGACAACCTGGAGAAGGCGGAGCGTGCCCTCGATCGGATCGGCGCAGACGAGATACAGGATTCAATGGTCATCCTGGTGGAGACAGAGAACAAGGTGGGGGCCCTGGAAAAGATATCCAAGGCAATTTCCAATGCCGGCATCAACATCTACTACTTCTACTCCACGACCAGCTCCGGCAAGACTGCCACCTGCGTGTTCAAGACGGCCGACGACCAGAAGGCGATCAAGGTCCTTCGCAGCGCGTAAAGCGACGCGGATCGTTCCGGATCGGTCCAGGCCGGAACCATGGTGCGGTCTGATCGTCAGCTCAAAATCTTCCAACGGGGATACGGTTCTTTTCTTGAAGAAGCTGTATCCCCGCTCTTCGTTCTCGGCCTTCATTGGCAAGCTGTATCGGAACGCCCGATCGCGCTTTAATAAACAGGTCCTGCCCGTTCTTCCCCGCGCTCCTCGGGTTCATCCCCAGCGCCTTCTCTTGATGCAACCCCTTCCCCACAGACGAGCGAACGGGACAAGACCCCAAAATGCTCCCCGGGCTTGCCAATACACATGCAGCGCTAATTGGTCCTTGACAAAGCATTCGCCAGCAGTTAGCATTGATACTAATTAGGAATCATTCCTATTATGAACCTTTCTGCAACTCCAGAAGAAATCGAGCGCAAGCTTATCAAGAGCCTGCGGGAAAAGGGCTACAAGCTGACCTCGCAGCGGCTTGAGATCATCGGTCTGCTGGCCAGGGACATGACGCATCCCGGCGCCACGGACCTTTTCCGCAGGGTCAGGAAGCGGGTGCCGCGGATCAGCATGTCTACCGTATATTACACGCTGGATATGCTGAAAAAAGAGGGCTTGCTGCGGGAGCTTGAGTTTTACGACCGCGACAACCGCTATGATGTCACCGTAGCCGACCATATCAACCTCATCTGCAGAAAGTGCGGCAAGATCGCGGATCTTCCCGGGGAGCTGCCCTTTTCAACGGAAGCGGTATTGAAGAAGACCGGGTTCCAGCCTGTGGCAATGAGATACGAATACTACGGATACTGTAAAGAATGCCGCCGAAAACGTGCGCGCTGATTCACCGCGACGGCGCGGCTTCTCTTTGAGAACAGTCTCACTGATGAGGAGCGGCACCATGATACGTTCACGAGCCGGTTGGATCAATACACTCAATGTTGCATTTCGACGAAAGGAGTAACGATTATGAACGAAGACAGCAAGTGCCCGGTAACGGGCAAATCCGGCAGAACCACTGCCGGCAGAGGCACATCGAACCGCGACTGGTGGCCGAACCAGTTGAAGCTCGATATCCTGCACCAGCATTCCTCCAAGTCCAACCCGCTGGGCACCGGTTTCAACTACGCCAAGGAATTCAAGAAACTTGATCTGGCCGCCTTGAAGAAGGATCTGTCCGCGCTGATGATTGACTCGCAGGACTGGTGGCCGGCCGACTGGGGCCACTACGGCGGCCTGTTCATCCGCATGGCCTGGCACAGCGCCGGCACCTACCGCACCGGCGACGGACGCGGCGGCGGCGGCACCGGAAACCAGCGGTTTGCGCCGGTCAACAGCTGGCCCGACAACGGCAACCTGGACAAGGCGCGCCGCCTGCTCTGGCCTATCAAAAGGAAATACGGCAACAAGATCTCCTGGGCCGACCTGATAATCCTCACCGGCAACGTGGCGCTGGAGTCCATGGGCTTCAAGACCTTCGGCTTCGGCGGCGGCCGCGTGGACATCTGGCAGCCCGAGGAAGACATCTACTGGGGTTCCGAGGACAAGTGGCTTGGGGACAAGCGCTACAGCGGCGACCGCACGCTGGAGAACCCGCTGGCTGCGGTGCAGATGGGCCTGATCTATGTGAACCCCGAAGGACCCAACGGCAACCCCGACCCCGTGGCTTCGGGCCGCGATGTGCGCGAGACCTTCGCCCGCATGGGCATGAACGACGAGGAAACCGTGGCGCTCACCGCCGGCGGCCACACCTTCGGCAAGGCGCACGGCGCGGGCGACCCGAAACTGGTGGGCCCCGAGCCCGAGGCCGCCCCGCTGGAAGAAATGGGCCTGGGCTGGAAGAACAGCTTCGGCACTGGCAAGGGCGTGCACACCACCACCAGCGGCATCGAGGGCGCATGGAAACCCAACCCCACAAAATGGGACAACGGCTACTTCGACACGCTGTTCGGCCATGAGTGGGAGCTGACCAAGAGCCCCGCAGGCGCCCATCAGTGGGTGGCAAAGAACGTCAAACCGGAACACATGATCCCTGACGCCCATGACCCATCGAAGAAGCACCGGCCCATGATGACCACGGCCGACCTGTCGCTGCGCTTCGACCCGATCTACGAGCCTATCGCGCGCCGGTTCCACAAGGACCCGCAAGCCCTTGCAGACGCGTTCGCCCGCGCTTGGTTCAAACTGACCCACCGCGACATGGGGCCCAAGGTCCGTTACCTCGGCCCTGAAGTCCCGGCCGAAGACCTGATCTGGCAAGACCCGCTCCCCGCCGTCGATCATCCCCTGATCGACGCCAAGGACATTGCCGACCTCAAAGCCAAGATATTGGCCTCGGGCCTGTCGGTAGCGGAGTTGGTTTCGACCGCCTGGGCCTCGGCCTCCACCTTCCGTGGCTCGGACAAGCGCGGCGGCGCCAACGGCGGACGCATTCGCCTGGCGCCGCAAAAGGACTGGGAAGCCAACCAGCCGGTACAACTGGCCAAGCTGCTGGGCGTGCTCGAAACCATCCAGCGGGCTTTCAACAGCAGCCGGACAGGCGGTAAGAAGGTCTCCCTGGCGGACCTCATCGTGCTGGCCGGCTGCGCAGCGGTCGAAGCAGCGGCCAAGGCTGCCGGTCACTCGGTGGAGGTGCCCTTCACCCCGGGCCGCACTGACGCCTCGCAAGACCAGACTGATGTGAAAGCGTTCGCCGTGCTGAAGCCCGAGGCCGACGGTTTCCGCAATTATCAGAAGCAGGCCTTCATCGTGTCGGCCGAGGAAATGCTGGTGGACAAGGCACATCTCCTGACCCTGGGCGCCCCCGAGATGACCGTGCTCGTCGGCGGCCTGCGCGTGCTGGGCGCCAACGCAGACCAGTCGCAGCATGGCGTTTTTACGAAACGGCCCGGGACCCTGACCAACGACTTCTTCATCAACCTGCTCGACATGGACACTCTGTGGAAGCCCGCGTCCGATGCCAGGGACACGTTCGAAGGGCGCGACCGCAAGACGGGCGAACTCAAGTGGACCGCCACACGAGTTGACCTTGTATTCGGCTCCAACTCGCAGCTGCGCGCCCTGGCCGAGGTGTATGCGCAGGACGATGCAAAAGAAATGTTCGTGCGTGACTTCGTCGCAGCCTGGAACAAGGTTATGAACCTGGACCGCTTCGACCTGATCTGATCGTGGCATAACAGTCCGCATGGGCTCTTGGCCGGGCGGAAAAACAGTACACCACCAGTTCCAACGGACGGCATACCACGCCCGCTGCGCTCCGGAGCGTGCCCGCTCGACCCAGCCCATTCCGGAACAAAAGCGACCAGTTATCCCGAGCCTCCGCTTTCGAGCGGAGGCTTTTTTCTACGTTCACCACGTCTTGCGTTCGTGGCGAAACGCTTGCTGACAATTAATTAAAGAAGGGAAGAATAGAAGATGCTAAGGAGGGGACTTAAAGGGTTTAGTCTGGCTTAACTTGCAAAAGCATGATCTATCGGCTGCCCTTGTGGAACAACGGCTACATAGAGCATGATGCTGGGGCGATCAGGACGGCCATTGATCTTTCTGAGCTGGTCGAGCCTCGTAGAGATTTGGATCGTTGGAAAAGAGGTAAGAGCATTTGTCGGTTGATTTGCTTGCAACATGCCCTGTATGTAACGTTAATATGTTTATGAGAATAGTTATAGAAGGCAAGGAAAATCAAGGAGTGTTTGGCGGATTGTTGGCGGCAACGCGATGGCAGCAATCCTTTTTGCCGGTTGCGGTTTTCTTCGGGATTGTGTAAGATTTCGGTTAATCATGTTTTTTTACATCGCCAAACGGGTCCTCCTGTTCATCCCCACGCTCCTCGGGATCACGCTCATCACCTTCCTTTTGATGCAGGCCCTCCCCGGCGACCCGGTGCAGGGGATGGCCGGAGAGCGCGCGAATCCCGAGACCCTCGCAAGGATCCGGGCCGAACTGGGCGCTGACCGGCCGCTTCCGCTGCAGTACCTCGGCTACCTCAAGCTGCTTGTCCAGGGAGAGCTCGGCAGGTCGTACTACACGAACCGGAAGGTCAGCGACGATCTCCTTCAAAAGTTCCCGAACACCCTCAAGCTCGCGGTGACCGCCATCCTCTTCGCCTCGCTGGGCGGCATACTCTTGGGGACACTGTCTGCGGTCAAGCGCGGAACCGTCTGGGACAAGGTCGCTTCGGTCATCTCCGTCGGCGGCATTTCGATCCCCGTGTTCTGGCTGGGGCTTACGCTCATGCTCATCTTCGCGCTCTACCTGCGCTGGCTGCCGCCGTCCGGCATGGGGAACGGGGCATTCGCTTACCTTATCCTGCCGGCAATGACCCTCGGCGCCTACTCGCTGGCCTACATCTCCCGCATCACCCGCTCATCGATGATCGACTCGCTCTCGCAGCCCTACATCGCAACGGCACGGGCCAAGGGCCTGTCGCAGACCACCGTCATTGCAAAGCATGCCTTAAAAAACTCGCTCATCCCGATCGTGACCATTATCGGCCTTGATCTCGGCTCGTATCTCAACGGCGCGGTGCTGACCGAAACGATCTTCGGCTGGGACGGCATCGGCAGATATGCCCTCGACGGCATCTTGAAGCGGGACTATCCCGTCATCATGGGCGTCGTGCTCTTCGGAGCCGTTGTCTTCGTCGCCATGAACCTCCTGGTTGACATCACCTATCGCTACCTCGATCCCCGGGTCCGGGTACCGGGCACGGAATAGTCTTATGACAGACAACCCTATCCTGCGGGATATCAGATCGAACAAGCTGGTGCTGGCGGCGGCCGTCGTGCTGGCGCTGCTTCTAGCAACCGCGGTCATGGGACCGCTGTTCGTTCCCTACGACCCGCTCGCCATGGACCTGGACAGCCTCCGGCAGCCTCCAAGCAGCTCGCACCTCCTGGGTACGGACAGCAAGGGTAGGGACATCCTTTCCCGCATCGTTCATGGCGCGCGCGTCTCGCTGGCGGTCGGCATTGCGGCGTCGCTTTTTTCTCTCTGCATCGGGACCTTTGCGGGACTTATGGCCGGCTACTTCGGCGGAAAGGTCGACCTGGTCCTGTCCCAGGTGTTCGACATCTTTCTCGCCTTTCCCAGCCTCCTCCTTGCCATCGGGATCAGCGCGGTCATGCCGCCGGGCCTTGCGTCGGCCATGCTCGCCATCACGATCGTCAGCTGGGCCGGGTTCGCCCGCCTCGTGCGCGGTCTCACCCTCTCCCTCAAAGAGCAGACCTATGTCGAGGCCTCGGCTGCCATCGGCGCCAGCACCGGGCGGATACTCTTCCGGCACATCCTGCCCAACGCACTGCCGCTGCTGCTGGTGGCAGGCAGCCTTCGCGTGGGAGGTTTCATCCTGCTCGAGGCGTCCCTCTCGTTCCTTGGACTCGGCGTCCAGCCGCCGACGCCCACGTGGGGGTCCATGATCAGCTTGAACAGGATGTATATCAATTCCGCGCCCTGGATGGTCATATTCCCCGGACTCGCCATCAGCATTACCGTGATCTCCTTCAATATCCTGGGTGATTTCCTCCGGGACAAGCTCGATCCGCGGTTTCAGGGGTAAACAGTATCTATACTATGAGCATCGAAAATCTCTATCCCAAAAAATCGCTCGGCCAGAACTTCCTGAAGGACCCTCATTATCTCGGGAAGATCGTCGACGCCGCGCAAGTCGGGCCCCGGGACCAGGTGATCGAGATCGGTCCGGGGCTGGGCCATCTGACAAGAGCCCTTGCGGACACCGGATGCAAGCTGTTGATCCTTGAGCTGGACGACCGTCTCATCCCGCGCCTTCATGATGAGTTCGCCTCCCGCCCCATGATCCAGGTCGTTCATGCCGACGCTTTGGAGTATGATTACAGCGGACTTTCCGGTACCTGGAAGGTCGTCGCCAATCTTCCCTATTATATATCAACCGCCATCATCCAGAAGCTCGTCGCGCAGCGCGGCCGGTTCACCACCCTCACCTTGATGCTCCAGAAAGAGGTTGCCGAGCGCATCGCCGCCGATCCGGGTGGAAAGGAATACGGATTCCTGTCCGTGCTGGTGCAATACGCGGCGGTGCCCCGCCTTGAATTCTCCGTGCCTGCCGGCGCGTTCACGCCGAGACCGAAGGTGGACTCGACGGTCCTGACCCTGACCATGCGCGAGCGGCCGGAAACCGTCGCGATCGATGAAGCGCTGTTTCTGCGCGTGATCAAGGCGGCCTTTTCCCAGCGGCGGAAGACGCTCCGGAACTCGCTGGGCCAGCTGGGCTATCCCGGCGAGCTGATGGGCGCGGTGAAAGAGGGGACGGGGATCGACCTGGGCCGACGCGCAGAGACCCTGAGCGTTCCCGAGTTCTGCCGGCTGGCGAATTTCTTCAGCAGCAAACACAACAAGACCACGGGATAATCGCTCTCAGCATGGGACCGGTGCAGCTTCGAAGAAGAGTATTAAGTTCATTACGCCACCGAGATCGCCCAGAACGCCGGGAAAGGCGAGAATCCTTATAGCATGGCTTTTCTCCGTGCTCTCTGTGTACTCGCTTAGAAGCGCCTGCTTTTGGCTGTGGCAAATTGATATTAACTATACCTTGACATTTCCCGGTCGTATTTTATAATACTGCAGCAATTTCAGCGGAGAGAGCATGAATGAAGCGGTGATCAGGATATTCGAGGAAGGGGCGCGGGTCAAGGTCGCCTTCGCGAAAGAGAACGCAGACCGGATCGTTGAGGTCGTGCATCTCATCGCACGGACCTTCCGAGAAGGCCACAAGGTGATCCTCTTCGGGAACGGCGGGAGCGCCACCGACGCATCCCATATCGCCGCTGAGTTCGTAAACCGCTTCCTCATCGACCGGCCTCCGCTCCCCGCCATCGCTCTGAACACCGACATCGCCGTGCTCACCAGCATCAGCAATGATTTCGGCTATGACCAGATATTCTCCAAGCAGCTCTCCGCCCTGGGGCATGAAGGAGATGTGGTCATCGGCATCAGCACCAGCGGCAATTCGCCGAACGTCATCAAGGCGCTGGACGTTGCCAGAAAGAACGGCATGAAGACCGTCGTTCTCACCGGCGGCACCGGCGGCAAGATGACCAGCATTGCAGACTACACCTTCGTCGTCCCCTCAAGACATACCCCCCATATCCAGGAGACGCACATAACCCTGGGCCATATCCTCTGTCAGCTGGTGGACGAGGAGCTCTTCGGCGGTAACCGGTGAGCCCATGAAGACCTTCGACCCCTCAAAGATCAAGACCTATTCCCTCAAGGGCCGGGCCAGCAAGGTCCGCATCGACGAGCTCGCCTCGCCGCACAGGAAAGGCGCATCGTTCAAGGACTTCTTTTCCTCCCTCCCGAACATCCTTGCCGCCAGGGACATCAAGGATGTCGCCGCGGCCATTGTCCAGGCGCGAAGAGACGGGCGTCCGGTCATGCTCGGCATGGGCGCTCATCCCATCAAGGTAGGCCTCACGCCGGTCATCATCGATCTCATGGAGCGCGGATCCATTACGAGCCTTTCGCTGAACGGCGCCGGGATCATTCATGATTTCGAACTTGCATTCATCGGGCAGACCTCTGAGGACGTTGACCGGGAGATCCTGTCCGGGGCTTTCGGGATGGCCGAAGAGACGGGCAGCATGATAAACAACGCGGTCAGGGACGGGAACGGAAAGGGACTGGGCATCGGCGAGGCGGTGGGCAGGCTGGTCCAGGACGGCGAGTTCCCCTACAAGAGCAAAAGCCTCCTGGCGGCGGGCAGCAGGCTCGGCATCCCGGTGACCGTGCATATCGCCATCGGGACCGACATCATCCATATGCATCCGACCTTCGACGCCAGGGCCACGGGCGAGGCGGCGGGCAGGGACTTTCAGAAGTTCTGCTCCCTTGTCGCGGACCTCGAAGGAGGTGTCTACTGCAATCTCGGTTCGGCGGTCCTGCTGCCCGAGATCTTCCTCAAGGCCGTTACCCTCAGCCGGAACCTCGGCCACACGCTCAAGCACTTTACCACGGTGAACATGGACTTCATCCAGCACTACCGGCCGAACGCCAACGTAGTCCGCCGGCCTACCCACGGCGGCGGCAAAGGTTTCGCCCTCACCGGCCACCACGAGATCATGCTACCCCTCCTCGCCGCAGCGATCACTGAGTTATCCTCGTAATCTCGCCGTTGTCTCTCCCGATGTAAATATTTTCCGCCAATTCTTCTCAAGTCGCTGCACGGACAGGCCTTCTTTGTTACAAATGGCCACGAAGCTGGCATCGGAGACCCCCGACAGCATACAGAGGTGGGTTTATATCAGGACTGCTTGAGGCACGGACGGGCAGATCAGTGGCTTCCTTCGCGTATGACGGCCCCGGCGATCGACTGCAGCGGAAGCACCTTGTGGACGGCGCCCAGCTCGATGGCCTTCTTGGGCATGCCGAAGACGACACAGGTATCCTCGTCCTGGGCAATGGTCATTGCCCCGGCATCCTTCATTTCCAGCAATCCGCGGGCGCCGTCATCCCCCATGCCCGTCATGAGCACGCCGATCGCGTTGGGCCCGGCGTATCGCGCCGCCGACCGAAAGAGAACATCGACCGATGGCCGGTGACGGCTGACGAGAGGGCCGTCCTTCACCTCCACGTAATAGCGCGCTCCGCTCCGCTTGAGCAGAAGATGGTGGTTACCGGGAGCGATGAGCGCGCGGCCGCGAATGACGGTGTCGTTGGTCTCCGCCTCCTTCACCGAGATATGGCACATGGCGTCAAGCCGCTGGGAAAAGGCCGTGGTAAAGCTCTCGGGCATATGCTGAACAATAACGATGCCGGGCGCGTCCAGCGGCAGGGCCACAAGAAAGTCCTTGAGCGCTTCAGTCCCGCCTGTTGACGCGCCGACCACAACGACCTTTTCCGTGGTCTTGAGCATGGCGTCCTGGCCGATCTTCGCCTTGGCGAGCATCGCATCGGCAGTAAGCTTCGGCGGCACATCACGCTGAAGGAACGACAGCCGCTTGACCTGGGCCGCGGCGGCGGCCTTCACGGCGTCGCAGATCCGGATATTCGCCTCCTCCAGAAACTGTTTTGCGCCGAGACGGGGCTTCAGGATGATCTCCACGGCGCCATATTCCAACGCGCGAAGCGCCGTGTCGGAACCGCTCGCGGCAAGGCTGGAGCAGATCACTACCGGGATCGGATGCTGCGACATGATCTTCTGGAGGAAGGTAAGACCGTCCATGCGCGGCATTTCCACGTCGAGCATGATCACGTCGGGGACCTGGCGGCTGATGTGCTCCGCCGCGAGGAAGGGGTCCGAGGCTTTCGCCATGACCTCGATCTCCGGGTCCGAGGACAGGATGTCCGCAAGCGTCTGGCGGACGATGGCGGAGTCGTCAACGATGAGGACGGTGATCTTCTTTTTTGTCATGGTTGTCTCTCGTGCTGGGAATGCTCAGTCGATCTTCCGGTAGACCGTTGAGGTGAGCCGCCGGAGCGGCAGAGTGAAACCGTGGATGCTCTCGGAATGTCCCAGGAACAGATATCCATTCGTCTTCAGCACCTTGCAGAAACGGCTGATCAGCTGCTCCTGCGTCTTGCGGTCAAAATAGATGATGACGTTCCGGCAAAAGATCATGTCCAGCGGTTCGGCGAACGAAAAGGCCTCTTCCATGAGGTTCAGCCGCCTGAACTGCACGATCGACCGCAGCGCAGGTCCGATCCGTACGATGCCCTTGCCCGGGTCCTTGCTGCGGAGAAGGTATTGCTGCTTCAACGCCAGCGGGACAGCGGCCACTCGCTCGGCATCGTAGACCGCTTCCCTGGCGCGATCGAGCACTTTTGTGGAAATATCGGTAGCAAGGATCGAGAAGCGGAACGACGGATGGTGAACGGCGAAATCCGAAAGCACCATGGCAAGCGTGTACGGCTCTTCACCCGTTGAACAGCCGGCGCTCCAGACGGAAAACGGCTTGTCGCTCCCTTTGGACCGCTCCCGTTCCTCGACGAATTCGGGAAGGATCGTTTGTACCAGATAGTGAAAGTGGACAGGCTCCCGGAAAAAATCCGTTTTGTTCGTGGTCACCGCGTCGAGCATGTGGACCAGTTCGTCCCGCCCGCCTTCGCCGAGAACATGATCGTAGTAGTCCCGGAAGTTCGATATTCCCAGGATCCGCAGCCGCTTCTGCAGCCGCGCCTCGAGCATGATCTTCTTGCTCGGCGGCATCTTGATGCCGCATTGGCCGATAATGAATTCGCTGAAGCGGCTGAACTCCGCCTGCGTCATGGGTTTCGCTGCCCCGGTTATAAAGGTCTTAGGTTCCATGGGTTGCATGCGGGAGGAATTCCCCTGAGGCCCGCTTCGACAGGGGCCCCGCACCGCTCTCGGCGACCCTGAAAAAAGCGATCGTCGTCTTCAGCTGTTCCGCCTGCGCGGCAAGCTCCTCGGCCGTGGTTGCGATCTCCTCGGTGGCTCCCGCGTTCTGCTGAACGACCTGGTTCAATTGCTGGATCGCGTTGCTGATCTGGTCCGTACCGCTGGTCTGCTCCCTGCTTGCGACGCTGATCTCCTGCACCAGTTCGGCCGTTCTCTGGATGTCGGGAACAAGCTGGGCAAGCATGGTGCCGGCGTTTTCAGCTATCCTGACGCTTGAGGCGGAAAGTTTGCTGATCTCGGCGGCAGCGATCTGGCTCCGCTCCGCCAGTTTTCGCACTTCCGCCGCCACCACGGCGAATCCCCTGCCGTGCTCTCCTGCCCGAGCGGCCTCGATGGCGGCATTGAGCGCCAGCAGGTTCGTCTGGCGGGCGATCTCCTCGATGATCGAGATCCTGGACGCGATGTTCTTCATGGCGGCCACGGCCTCAGCCACGGCCAGACCGCTGTCGGTGGCATTCGTTGCGGACTGGAGAGCGATCTTCTCGGTCTGCGCGGCATTGTCCGCGTTCTGCTTGATGGTCGCGCTCATCTCTTCGATGGAGGAGGAGGCCTCCTCGGTCGATGCCGCCTGCTCCGTCGTTCCCTGGGACAGTGCACCGGCGCCGACGGACAATTGGTCGCTCCCGGACGCGACGTTATGCGCAGCCGACTTAACGGACACGACGACGGTCCGCAGCTTCTCGACCATGTTCTTCATGGCGATCAGCAGCTGACCCATCTCGTCCCTTCCCCAAGCGGAGATCGACACGTCCAGGTTCCCTGCGGCAAGTTCCGTAGCTACCTTCATGCCCTTGCTGATCGGGATCGTGATGCTCCGTGTGATCATTACGGCGATGACAATGCCAAGGATGATGGCAACGCCGCCTGTCATATAAAGGGTTGCCTGCACGTTCCGGGCTGTATCCACGTTCCCCCGGGAAAGGACCTGTGCCTCGGCGGCCATTTCCTTTCGGAACACAGCCACCTTGTCGACCAGCTGAGTTGCCGCCCCATCCACCGGGACCATGATGCGGTTCCCCGCTGATGTGCCCTCATCGATGTACACGCCGGCCATGCGTTTTCCCATGCCGAAAAAATTGTCGAAGAGCGTCTCAAGCGCGGCGATCTCCCGGACCCCTTTGCTATTCTTCTCTTTGGCGAACCTTTCGCGAAGCGTTGCCGCACCCTGCCGAAATCCTGCGGCCGCTTCTTCCGCCTCCCGCAGGCCTTTCGGATCGCGCGTCGCGGCAACGTCGGTGAGGAACTGCTGTGTCTGCGCGACATTGAACGCCATGTTCTCGGCAAGCAAGGCACGGGGAAGCCGCTCATCGGCGAGCTGACGGGAATTGCGTTCCATCTTCCTGACCGAGATGCTGGTAAACAGTTCGGCAATCCCGAACACGGCCAGCACGATCCCGAAGCCGATGAACAGCCGCATCCCGATCTTGAAATCGCCTAATTTCATACGTCAAGTCCGCCCTTTTCCATCGTTCCACAAGACAGATGGCAACACGAACCGCCGGGGCCCGGCCGCAAGCGGATCTACGACGCGGCTGGGGATATGTCTTCCTGCTTCACCAGGGCAAGTTCATCGGACGAGAACACCTTGTCGATGTCCAGGATGATGATGAAACGGTCGTCCCGTTTTCCCATGCCCTTGATGAACTCGGTCTTGAGCTTTGTCCCGATCTTGGGCGCCGGTGCAATGCTCCCCGGCTCGAGGTCCAGCACCTCCTGTACCGAATCGGCCAGGGCGCCCAGGATCGTCGTATCGTTTTCCACCGTTACTTCGGTGATGATGATGCAGGTGTTCACGCTGCTCTCGGTCTTTGTCATGCCGAATTTGAGGCGCAGGTCAACCACCGGCACCACGCTCCCGCGCAGGTTGATCACGCCCCGCATGAACTCCGGGGTCCGCGGCACCTTGGTCACGGTGGTGAAATCAAGGACCTCACGGACCTTTGTGATGTCCAGTGCGAACACCTCGTCGGCCAGCTTAAAGGTCAGGAACTGTGTTGTTTCACTGGTAGATGTAACTGTCATGGCAGCCTCCTTTTTTTTAACTTCGCGAAGGTAAAAAGCTAGGAAGACCGGAAGGTAGGTTAAGGAGGAAACTTCTTTCAACTCCTGCTTATCCTCTTACCTTCTTACCCTCCTACTTTCCTGCTTCTAAAACTTCTCGAACTCGCCCTCTCTGCTGTCTCGCCTGGACGTTGCGTCATGACCCAGGTCCAGATGGACCCCCTTTGCAGCACCGCCCTGCTTTGCGGCCCTGGGGGCCACATGGGCTATCTGGGCATGGTGCACCGGCCGGAGCGTTCTCCGCTGGGCGCCGGGAGCAGCACGGTCAAGTCCGTCAACCTTGAAGAACGCGATCGTCGTCTGGAGCTGGTCTGCCTGCGAGGAGAGCTCCTCGGCGGTCGACGCCATCTCCTCGGCGGCGCCGGCGTTCTGCTGGACGACCTGATTGAGCTGCTGGA
>JAGVOT010000003.1 GCA_020052615.1 Nitrospirota bacterium
AGCTGCGGGGAATCTTCGATCCTCAAGGTAGTACTATTTATTCTAATCGCTCGCTAACCCCGCAGCAAGCTGCGGGGAATGCGCTCGCTCCTGGATTCAATTCCAGGCCGCCGCCCGCGCCGCCGATGGCGTGACCGCCGGAGACGGCTGGAGCGACGG
The DNA here is from genome assembly GCA_020052615.1 of Nitrospirota bacterium. Lineage (GTDB taxonomy): Bacteria > Nitrospirota > UBA9217 > UBA9217 > UBA9217 > JAAXXJ01. The sequence continues at coordinate 160 of JAGVOT010000003.1, forward strand.
GCGGGGGTATTCGACCGCAATGAGCAGGAAGATGAACCATACCTCGGCGAGCCCCTTGAAATACGCTTCCGTCAGGTTCGACAGCAACACGACGACGTACAGGGACAGGCGCAGGACCTGATAGGGATCGCGCCCCACCATGCGGGCCGCGATCTTCCGGTACGCCGAAACGATGACGCCCGTCAGCAGCAGGAGCCCGATCCAGCCCAGGTTGAGATAGGTCTCGAGAAACCCGTTATGGGCCTGGTTCGGCTTCCAGTAGTACATCCTCCAGAACAGTTCGACCCGATCGCCCAGCCAGAAGCTGTCGTAGCCCGTCCCGATCACCGGGCTGGTCCCCATGGCCAGGACCTGCTCCCACAGCACCGTTCTTCCCGTCAGCGTGGCGTCCCTTCCCAGGCCGGTCAGGATGACCTGCCAGAGGTCGAAGGAATACTCGAGCAGGAACCCGATCACCAGGAGGGACACGACCACGACCCCGATATGCCGGTAGTTCCGCTGCATGACCGGCAGTTCCATTCCGATCAGGACCGCGATCCCGGCGACAGCGCACATCGCCGACGTCGCGCTGTCCGCCAGGTACATCAGCCAGATCATCAGCAGGAGCAGCAGGATATGGATGCGCCGGTCGCTCCGCTCCCACCGCGTCGCGGGACGCTTGGTGTGCAGCAGATGCCAGAGGAACACGATGATGAGGATGCCGCACAGGATGCCGAGGGAGTTCTTGTGGGTCGTCGCCCCGACGAACATCAACTCCCCGCTGTGGGTGAACTGCCGGCCGATGGCGCCGAAATACTTGATCAGGACGATCGAGAGCGGAACGGCCAGGTAGGCTAGCCTGCGAAACATCGCCATCGCGGCTGCCACCGGGTCCTTCTCGGTCAGCACGATAAGGACCATGAGAACGTTGCCGATCTCCTTGATCCACCGTTTGAAGGCCACGAAGGTATAGTCCGACCAGACCGTGCTGATCCCGCAGTACACCAGGAACAGGACCAGCCAGGGATTGCCGGCGACGATCTTCGTCAGGCTCGCCGACCTCCCGGCCAGGATGGCCGATGCCGCCACGATGAGCGCCAGGAAGACGGCCCGGTCGACGGGGCTCCCTTCGAGATAGGACTCCGGCGACGCCGCCGCGCCGGGATTGAACCAGGTGGAGACCGCCCGCGTGGCCAGGATGAAGTGCCAGACCAGCGGGACCCAGAGCTCCCGGGACATGCGGGGCGCGCGATGGCGCTCCATCCGGAAGAGATAGAGCGTGAAGAGCGTGCTCAGGAGAAGTGCTAATGGGGGGGGCATGGCTCAAGGACCGTTTGTACGGGGACCGGAGGATCTCACCGGCCTAGCCCGGAATGTGCCCGGCGATCGAACGATGAGGAATCGCGTGTCGCCAGCCTGTCGGCCTGGTCGGACTGGCGCGTTAACACCGGTGCAGCAGCCGTGCTTGCTGCGGCATCGTCACGCCCGGCCGCGGCGGCGGGGCGTGGTCAATGAACAGGCGCTGGACCAGTTCCATGGTCAGCATTCTCGTGATGGACGTCGTGTGGTTGCGAAGGCCTGCGGTGTGCTCCCGCACCATGGCCTCCACGCTGGCCGGTTGGACATAGGGCCTGGACAGCGTCCGGGGGTCCAGAAGGACCTCCTTCACATAGGACGCGAGCTGATCGCGGTACCAGACGCGGAAATGATAGAACTTGTGCCGCCCCAGAAAGAGCCGCTCGGGATGGAGGGAGGAGAAGAGGTGGTCGATCGACGCCAGCCATTGCGGCATGCCGTAATCATAGGCGTATTCGGCCAGGAACGACAGCTCACGGTACGTCCGCGCCGCCTTTGACACGACCGGGTTCGCGGTGCCGCCGTATCCCCGGTCCGTGAAGATCGCCGCGAGAGCGGGGTTCCCGTCGGCGATGAGGCGCAGCGCCGTGGCTTCCGATGCGCGGACCCCGGGCGATGCGCGGTAGAGCAGCGCGACCAGGTCGTTGTCCAGGTACGGCGACCGCATCGTCACCTGCGACTGCTCGACAGCGAGGCGGTTCACGTGATACCACGGCGCCTCTTTGAACGCGCTGAAGGTCAGCGGGTGTCCGCGGCTGTTCCGGCCGTACGTCTCGACGGCCTGCCGCAGATAGGGTTCGAGGTCCCGGTTGAACAAGGCCTCCCGCGGCGGCCTGGCGCGCAGAAAACGGACGTCGCGCATGATCTCGCTTCCGTGGTTCCCGGTCAGACGGACCGGCGCGATCTCGCGGGCGATGCGGTTGACATAGATCTCCGGCGCGCCGCTCACCTCGAGGTTCCCGTCGGAGATCCGGACGGTCTTCTCCGCATGGGAGGCGAAATCGCGCAGGAACTCGTCGTTCAGCGGGATGACCTCGTGCCGCTGTCCGCACGCTGCCGCGACCTTCCTTGCGACCTTGACATCATAGCAATCGCGGTACGGTCCGCCGAAGGTATAGCAGGGCAAGGCACCCGGCGCGGCGTGCGCCTGCGCCATGATGATGCGGGTGTCCAGCCCCCCGGTCAGGGACACGGCAACCCCTTGGGGCGATCGCGTGTACCGGGGCATGATGGCGCCGAACGTTTCCCGCAAACGCGCGTGGAACCGGTCATCAGGCAGCGCCGGCTGGTCTTCCCATTCCCGCGGAGCGAAATAGGACTCCTTCCGGACCGCGCCCCCGGCAGGGAAGGTCCATACCGACGCGCCGGGCAGCACCGACATCCCGGCGAAGAGCGAACGGCCCTCAAGGACGCAGCCGCAGCTCAGCTGTTCGGCCAGCCCCCGCGGGTCCAGGCGGCGCAGCTCCGGGTGAACGGCAAGGAGCGCCTTCGCTTCCGAGGAGAAGAACATGCCTTCCGAGGTCTCATAATAATAGATCCGCTGCATGCCGTAGCGGTCATTGAACAGGATGCTCTTCCGCAGGCGAAGGTCCACCAGCAGTCCGCTGAACCAGCCGTTCAGCTCGCGGAACATCGCGTCCCCTTTTTCCTCGTACCAGTGGACCAGACAGCTCGCGTCGTCCCGCGTAAAGAGGTGGCCTTCGCCCTGCAGCCGATCGGCGACCTGGCGGTCCGCATGGACCTCGCCGGACAGGAACAGCAGGACGGTCCCCTCTTCGTTCATGACGGGCATGCAGTCGGCGTAGGACCCCTCATGGCAGGTCCAGCCCGCGTAGACGCCGAGCCGCTCCTGCACGTGAGTCCCCGACGTGTAGAACAGCTCGTGGAGCATGCCGTCCATCATGAGGTCCAGTGTGCGGCGATGACGCTTGTGCGGTTCTTTCGCGATGATGCCGGTGATGCCTGGCATGGGCCGTCCTTCCTTTCCTGTTCCGTCCCGGCGGTCCCGCTCCCTAGGAGGCCTTCGCTCCGTACCAGCTGTTGCGCAGGGCCACCAGATGCGAATAGAGCCGCTGGGGGATGACCGACTGCACACCGTGGTGCAGATGGAGCTGCAATGCCACGCGTCCCGTCAGGGTGATCGGGATGTAGTACCGGGGGACGTCGATCTTCCGGAACCCGTTGTGCCGCTTGAAATCGGTCAGCCGGTCCTCTCCCTTTTTCCCGTAGACGTACTTGGCGTAGACGATGTTCGGCCTGCCCGTGTCGGCGCAGCGCCTCACGGCCTGGGCGATCAGCGCGTTGTTCGGCGCCTTTTCCCGATGGGCGATCTTGGACAGGATGTACATGATGTTCGTGAGCTTTGGATCGTGCACCAGCCGCATGAACCCGATGATCTCGTCCCCGTGGAACGCGGCAAAGTACTCGCTCCGGTCGGCGTACTCCTCGTTCTCCCGGCGGATGGTCTCGGCGTCCTTGCCGTAGTGCCAGAACTGCCGCCCCTGCCGGACGGGCGTCTCGTTGAAGATGTCGGCGATGCCGCGCCAGAGCGCTGCATCGAAGGGGACCTGCCTCACGACCACGCCGTGCTTTTCCGCCTTCCTGACCAGGTTCCGGGTCTTGTCGTTGACCTGGCGGGTCCACCAGTGCTCGTAGCTCGAGACCGGCAGGACCGCCATGTTGTCCCATTCCCGGGGATAGGAATGCTTCGGCACGGTGTCCGGCGGCCGCTGGATGAAGGTGAACAGGTCCGCAGGGGTCCCGCTTGCCGCGAGGGAACGCACCACCGCTTCGGGATCGGCAACGTCCTCATAGGGCTCCGCGGTCAGAGACGCTATCCTGACCATCCTTCCCTTGACTGTTATGGCGGTGTTCCTTCCGTCCTCAGTTCCCATTGCCGGCCTCCCGTATCGTTCCCGCCGCTCCGCCCGCCGCGCTCCGGTAGAGCCCGCGCGCAGCGGCATAGACGATGATCTTCCGCGCCGCCGCCCGCGGCCGTTCAAAACTGATCCTCTGGATGTTCCGCCGAATGACGTCCCCGGACGGCCCGCCGGTCCCGAAGGATACATCGAGCTCGTTCCGGCCGTAGAGCTCCGAGAAGAATCGGCGCGACACGCCGCGGTCGTGATGGGGGAACGCAAAGGCGGCATAGTCCAGCCCGTAGGTCCGTTTTACGTATCCCACGCTTTCCCGCGTCTGGCGGAGCTGCTCCTCCAGCGGCAGGGCCGCATAAAGCGGATGGTCGATGCTGTGGCCGCCGATGGCGAAACCCTGCCTGACGAGCGCCGCGATCTGGGGACGGGTCAGGTACGGCTGCACCTGGCGCAGGTACGCCTCGGTATCGACGCCGACCGCCCGGGCGACATCCTCGACGACCGCGCGGTGCCGGTAGGGCAGCGAGAGCACGGCAGCACCGAGATCGCCGG
>JAGVOT010000123.1 GCA_020052615.1 Nitrospirota bacterium
GACGGGCGACTGGAACGGCGACGGCATGACCGACGTGGGCGTGTTCCGCGGGGCCGGGTTCTGGGCGCTCGATGCGAACGGCACGAGAACCTGGGATGCGGGCGATGTAAACGTCCGGTTCGGCATGACGGGCGATGTGCCGGTGACGGGCGACTGGAATGGTGACACGGTGACCGATGTGGGCGTATTTCGCGCCGGCGGCCAGTGGGCGCTCGACGCGAACGGCACGATGACCTGGGACGCTGGTGACGCAAGTTTCCGGTTCGGCATCTCCGGAGACAAGCCGGTCGCAGGCAAGAGAGCCGGTGGGATGACGGCCGGCGGCGGAATGTAGGAGCTTCCCACTGACGGCAGCGGCGTACTGATAATGCGATCACAAAGGGTGCGTAGATGTGTCTGCGCACCCTTTACTTTTATTTGGAAAAATGCTAAGTTGTCAGATATTTAGGAGATCACTAATGAAGGTTCCGAAAACGAGCTTTATCTGCAGAACGCTGGCGATGCTCATCCTGCCGGTGCTCATGTTGGCATGCGCTGCTGCGAAGAAAACGACGGATTCCAGCGACCCCTTGGCGGACCGCTGGGGTGTGAAGGTGCTGCAGGTCCGTCTGACCGCGGAAGGGCTCATGCTCGACTTCCGGTATCGGGTACTGGACGCTGAAAAGGCCGCTCCCCTGAACAGCAGGGAATTCAAGCCTTACCTGATCGACGAAGCAACGGGCGCGCGGTTTCTCGTTCCCGAATCGCCCAAGGTCGGGGCGCTTCGCACCACCCGTCCCCCCAAGGAAGAAAAGAACTACTTCATCATTTTCGTCAATCCGGGCAGGTACATAAAGGCCGGAAACAAGGTGACCGTCGTCATCGGCGATTTCAGGGCCGAACACCTCGTCGTGGAGTGAGCACAACCGTATGATGTCCATGGTCCGAGACAACCTGCGTCGGCTTCCCGTGCTGCTGGCGGCGAGCTTGGCATTCTACTGCCTTCTGGGAGGCGTGTCCGCCCATGCCGGCGTCGTGGAGCCGCGCCTGCAGTCCTCGCTTCGAAAGCTGGTTCCCTCGGAGGAGGTTGCGGTCATTATCCACCTGGGCAGGAAGGCCGCCCCGGCGGAGATCAGCGGAAGGAACAGAGGAGATCGCAGATCAAAGATCATCCGCTCCCTGCGGGAAACATCCGAGCTGTCGCAGCGATCGCTCAGGGCTCACCTGAAAGGTCGCAATGCCAAACAGGTGCATCCGCTCTGGATCGTCAACGGCATAGCGGCGAAGGTGCGGATGGATGAGGTTGCCGCCCTGGCCTCGCTTCCCGGCGTCGAACGGGTCGTTCTCGACGCAACGGTCCATGCGACGGAGCCCGTTGTCGGAGCGCTTGCCGCTCCGGAGTGGAACCTCTCCGCAATACATGCGCCGGATCTTTGGGCCCTGGGTTTCAAGGGGCAGGGGACCGTCGTGGCGCACATGGACACGGGCGTGGACCTTGATCACCCCGATCTTCTGGGTCGGTGGCGGGGAGGGACGAACAGCTGGTTCGACCCGCACAATCAACATCCACTAACGCCTTATGACGCCTTGGGCCACGGAACGCAGACCATGGGGCTCATGGTGGGCGGCGATGCCGGTGGAACGACGGTCGGTGTTGCGCCCGACGCTCAGTGGATAGCCGTCAAGCTCTTCAACGACGCGGGGGAGACGACCTACAGCATCATTCATCAGGGATTCCAGTGGCTCCTCGATCCCGACGGGGACCCGGACACCGATGACGCTCCGGACGTGGTGAACCACTCCTGGGGGCTCATCGACACGAACCATGCGTGCGTACTCGAGTTCCAGTCTGATGTGCAGGTCCTGAAAAACGCAGACATCGCCATGTCCTTTTCAGCGGGCAACGACGGCCCCTCGGCCGCGACCAGCGTCAGCCCGGCTAATTATCCCGAAAGTTTTTCCGTGGGTTCCGTGGACAGCACGAACACGGTGGCGTCTTCCAGCAGCCGCGGCCCCTCGGCATGTTTCGGGGACGTGTATCCCCTCGTGATCGCGCCGGGCGTGAATGTGCGCACAACGGACCTCTATCATCTCGGCATACCGGACGCCTACGTTGCGGTCAGCGGAACGTCCTTTGCCGCTCCCCACGTTTCGGGCGCCATGGCGCTGCTGCGAAGTGCCTTCCCCAGCGTCGGCGCCGCGAAGCTCGAACAGGCGTTCATCCGGTCGGCCTCTGACCTCGGGGTGTCCGGACCGGATAACGACTATGGGAACGGCCTCATTGACGCTGCCGGCGCATATCGGCTGCTGCTGCGGCATGACATCGGCGTCTACCGGCAGGGGGCCTGGTACCGGGATGTGAACGAGAACATGGCGTGGGACGCAGGACAGGACGGTGTTGTTTCGTTCGGCGGAGCCGGTGATATTTCCGTGACCGGTGACTGGGACGGCGACGGCGTGACCGATGTGGGCGTATTCTTCGGCAACGGCATATGGCGGCTGGATACCAACGGCAACGGGCTATGGGAACCCGGTGTGGATGCCGAGTTCCGGTTCGGCATCACTGGTGATATCCCCGTGACAGGTGACTGGAATAGCGACGGCGTGACCGACGTGGGCGTGTTCCGCGGCGGTCTCTGGGCCCTCGATGCGAACGGAACAAGAACTTGGAATGCTGGGGATGTGAGCTTCCGGTTCGGCATAACGGGAGACAGCCCCGTCACCGGCGATTGGAACGGCGACAGCGTGACCGACGTAGGCGTGTTCCGCGAGAGCGGCCTCTGGGCGCTCGATGCGAACGGCACGCGAACATGGGATGCTGGGGATGTGAGCTTCCGGTTCGGCATGGCGGGAGACATCCCTGTCACCGGGGACTGGAACAGCGACGGCGTGACCGACGCGGGCGTGTTCCGGGGGGGCGGTTACTGGTTCCTCGATACCGACGGTTCCAAGTCCTGGAACGCAGGCGACGGGGAGTTTCGGTTCGGCATGAGCGGTGACAGGCCGGTCGTCGGACGTTGGTGAGCAGCACATCCTCGAGGCGAGAGTCCACTCCTATGAACGAATCGTTCAACCGGCGCGTCTCCTCCAATTTCCTGTGGTCGCTCGTGAGCGAAGCAACATCGAAAGGTGTGGTGTTTGTCACCAACATCTATCTGGCGAGGGTCCTCGGCGTATCCCAGTTCGGCGTATTTGCTCTTGCCCAGACCATAACCTTCTACTTCTGGTGTGCAGCCGATCTCGGCCTGAACCTATACGGGATCCGGGAGATCGCAAAGGCACGGGAGCAGGCCCCGCAAGTGATCAATGTTCTGCTGACGCTCAGGGCGGTTTCCGGCGCCGTCGCATTCCTTCTCTACACGCTGACCATCTTCCTCGTGGACATGCCCGTACCGCGAAAGCTGGCCTTCATCGGCTGCGGCCTCTATCTGATGACCTTCGCGCTCTATACGGACTGGATCTACAAGGGGCTTGAGCGATTCAAATATATAGCATACGGCAGTTTTCTATCGTCCGGAGCATTCTTGGTGGCGACCGTCTCTCTGGTCAGGAGCGGAAACGATCTGGTGAAGGCCTCGTTCCTCTGGTCCCTTTCTTTTCTTCTGGGGTCTGTTTCGCTGCTCTTTTTACTCTCCAGGAGCCAGGGCATACGGTTAAGGCCTGATTTCCGCTTCGACGAATGGCTTCTGCACATCAAGAGTTCGGTGCATTTCTCGATTTCCGGCATTCTCTGGGCAATCTGCCGTTTTCTTCCCGTGGTCCTGATCGGATGGTATTACACCTCCTATGAGGTGGGGCTGTTCTCCGCTCCCTACCGCATCATCATTGCGCTGGGTGTCGCCGGCTTCATGATTCCCATGGCGTTCTATCCGGCGCTGTCGGAAATGTACCTGCGGAATCGTACTGCGTTCCTGGAGATCAACAGGAAGCTTCGGCGCATCATGTTTATCGTCGGCCTGACGGTCGGCATTGCGGGGACCGTGTACGGCGATGTGCTGATCGAGATGCTCTTCGGGGACCAGTATGCCAAGGGCGTACCGGTCTTCAGGATCCTTGTCTGGTTCATGGCCCTCTATTTTATCCGACAGGCATATGGCAGCGCCCTCTTATCCGCAGGATTCGAACGAACCTACAACCTGGCAGCCGTGGCGGGCGTTCTTTTTGCCGCGATCGCGGGATTTCTGTTGATACCTGCACAGGGGATCATTGGAGGCGCTGTTTCGCTGCTCATCTCGGAAGCTTCAACGCTGTGCTGCATGGCGGTCATCTACCATTTCGTCATCATCAGACCTTTCCAGGCGGGGCTCCTTGCCGGGGCGGGTGCGAATGAGTAACATCGCCGCGGGAAAACGGCTCTGCATCCTGCTTCCTTCGCTTCACCTGGGCGGGGTGGAAAAGATGATGCTGAATCTGGCCGGAGGGATCGATCCGGAGCAGTATGGTGTCGATATTGTGGTCTTGGAGCGAAAGGGCGACCTGCTGCGCTCAGTGCCCGGCAATGTGGAAGTCTTTGCCCTATCAGGTGAAAGCGTCGGGCTCGTAAAAGCCCTTGCATGTGCGCTGGCCTTTCGCCGCTATCTCCGGACGCGCGGGCCCCGTGTCGTCATTTCAGCGAAAGAACGGGCAAATCTGCTGAACGTTCTGGCTAGGATCGCCTTCGGGGGCAGCCATAGGTCCGTTATTACCCGGCATGTGCCTCTGGACGGGAAGCTAGTTGGTCGAGATGCAACGAGAGGTGTTCGCTGGCTCTACCGGACGATCCTGGGGAAGGCGGACCGGATCATCGCCGTCTCGAGCGGCATTGCCGACGATATCCGGTCACTGCTGCCGGGGCGTGATCGCCAAAAGGTGGAGGTCATCAGCAATCCGGTCGTGGATGATTCCCTTGTGAGGATGTCGGAAGAGGGGATCGATGAACCCTGGCTGGCGCCTGGACACGGACCGGTTATCGTAGCATCGGGAAGGTTGTCCCATCAGAAAGGCTTCGATATCCTGATCGATGCATTTGCGCAACTCAGGGAACGTCTGCAGGCGAAGCTGATCATCCTGGGCGATGGGGAACTGAAGGGCCGGTTAATGGACCAGGTGCGGAGCAGGTCGCTCGAGAGCGATATCAAACTGCTCGGCGCAGTGAAGAATCCCTATCCCTACTACCGTCGCGCTGATGTCTTTGTTCTGTCATCGCGATGGGAAGGTCAGCCGCTCGTGCTGATCGAGGCGCTCGCGCTCGGCACGCCCGTCGTCGCGACGGATTGCAGGACCGGGCCGGCGGAGATCCTTCGGCAGGGAAGGTTCGGCGCGCTGGTGCCGCCGGAAGTTGCCGCCGCGCTTGCGCAGGGAATCTACCAAACATTGAAGATGGCTGACAAAGACATTGGAGTGTTTCCCTTGGATGAGTACCGTGTTGCGACGGCATGCAGAAGATACGAGAAGATGATGAATTCATTGTGAGACACAATACCTAAGGAAAAGTATGAACAATGCCTGAGATGGTCGCTGAGCCGCATAGTCTTGCGGATCAAAGGAGAAAACGCGTCGTGAAGATAAGAAACGTACCCATTCGGGACTTCCTGAAAATGCGCAAGATGAAATTAATTCTTGCTGTTAAGCCCTATACGTTGATAACGTATGCCAGGCTGTCCGAACTATATGAGAAAGCCGTTTCCCTTGAAAAAAAGCAGATCAACGGCAGTTTTGTTGAGTGCGGCGTATGCAACGGGGGAAGTGCGGGTATCCTCTCCTGGGTTGCCAGACATAATAGGAATAGGAGAATCTGGCTCTTTGATTCATGGGAGGGAATGCCAGAGCCAACTGCAAGCGATATTTCGTCGTTCGGAGCCCTCGGGAAAAAAGGAATAGCCTTGGGAAGTGAGATCAGGACACGAGAACTGCTGTTTGGAAAACTTGCATTGAGAACTGACAATATCCGTCTGGTAAAAGGCTGGTTTAACGATACCATTATTCCGCAGAAAGAAGCCATCAGCGACATAGCTCTTCTGCACTTGGATTGTGACTGGTATGAATCGGTAAAGTACTGTTTGAATGAGTTGTATGATCGCGTTGTTCAAGGCGGCTATGTGTTCATAGACGATTACGGAGATTGGAAGGGCTGTAAAATGGCTGTTGATGAGTTCATACGGGAGCGGGGACTGAGCGTGGAATTGATCAAGATTGATTATACGGGAGTCTTCTTACAGAAGAAATAATGTCTATGGTTACCACGGTGAACCGAGAGACGCAAATGGTATCGTCCGATTGAATAATGATCATGAATAGAGAACACAGACTGCCGAATCTTATTTTGGGCGGCCCGGGAAGAACGGGCACGACATCATTGTTCGAATATCTGCTGCAGGTTTCGCAAATATGCGGGTCCCAGAAGAAAGAAACGAATTTCTTTCTCGGCCCGCTCTATGGCAGGCCGTTATCCCCTGTTGTCGACTATGCACGGTTGTTCGATCGCTGCAAGGAACGTGACTATCGATATGTTGTTGAGTCGACCCCCTCGTATTTTCTCGGTGGACGCAAGATTGCCGAGGCAATGAGTGCAGTGCTCGGTGACTTCAAGATCGTATTTACTTTGCGCGAACCTGTCGAACGGTTTATATCGGGATACTGGCATGTAAAGAGCAAGGTGTTGCCGGGTGAGAATATGAGCATCGAGGAATATCTGGATCGCGCAATAGATATGCCCATAGAGAAGATTCGGGAATATAACGACATAAGTTATGCGATTCTCGGTGAAGGTAGCTATGTTGATCATCTTGAACAATGGTACGAAACTGTCGGACCAGAAGCAATTCATATTATATTTTATGAGAATATGCTGAGTGATATTGATGATACCCTCCAGGGTTTGCTGCAATGGCTTGAACTCGAGGTCGACGACGCGATAACCTTCCCCTATACGAATAAGTCGATATCGCTCCGATCTTCGACCTTGCAGAAAATTGCCGGCATGCTGAACAGGGCGGGTGAGCCTTTTTTGAGAAAGAACCAACGGATTAAGAATATCATGGGTTCTTTGTATTATCTGATAAATGCGAAGAAAGAAAGAGAAACGTGTCCGAGCAAGGTGCGAAAATATCTTGAAGGCCATTATGAGGTGCCGAATAAGAGACTCTCGGCTTTTTTAAGACAAAACGGGATAACCAACCTGCCGCAGTGGATTGTCAATGCATGATATCCATGAAAGAAATGAACATGGCGAGAAAAAAAGTACTCGGAACTTCTTTTGACAGTATAGGAATGGCCGCGCTATTAAAGTCCGTGGATGAGGACATTCAACGGGGTATTCGGTTCAGGATCGCTTTTATTAACCCGGAGTTTGTCGTTGAAGCGAGGGCGAATCCAAGATTGTCACGTTATCTGGAAACCTGCAGGTACAATCTGCCGGATGGGGTGGGGATTCTTTGGGCGTACAAACAACTTCATTCTCAGAAAATGCCGGAACGAGTTACCGGCACGGATTTCGTGCCGTCTGTTTGCCGGCTGGCGAGCGCAAGAGAGTACGCGCTCTTTTTTCTGGGCGGGGCACAGGGTGTGGCGGAAAAGGCTAAGCACACATTGGAAAAGATGGTCCCCGGGGTAAAGATCGTCGGGGTCATGCACGGATATGATGAAAATTCTGAAGATATCGTAGGCATGATCAATAGGAGCGGCGCGGATATCCTCATGGTATGCACGGGCAATCCCCGCCAGGAGGAGTGGATCGAACGGCATTTTGAACGTCTGACGGCCAAGATGGTGTTCGGCAACGGCGGGGCACTGGATTTCTGGTCAGGGGCTGCAAAACGAGCTCCCCAGTGGATGATCGGGCTGAACCTGGAGTGGCTGTACCGTCTGATGCAGGACAGAAGCTGGAAACGGCTGCGAAGGCAATTGCGGCTCTTGACCTTTGTCCGGCTGGTCCTGATAGAGAAAGTGATGGCACGGAACCCATGAGACCAAGAATGGCTGCAGTGTTCGTACGAATGGCGTTCATAATTGCTGTTTCGCTCTCCCTTGTCATGTTCGCTGCAAATGGAGCGGATCCAGGGCATATCCTGTCCTGTGCCCATGCAGCTCCGGCCGGGGAAAAGCCGTGGGTCGATGCCCGGTCCCATGCGTCCTTTTCGGCGGCCCTTGCGGCGATAGGAAGTGCTCCCGCGACCCTGCTTATCTCCGAACGGCAGCAGATATCCGTCAGCACGACCGTTCCCTCGAACGTCGGCCTGCTCTTCCTGGCGGGCGGGTCGCTAGACCTGGCCGCGGGCGTCACGGCGACCATCAACGGCCCACTCCAGGTCGGTCTCTTCCGGGTCTTCGGAGGGGAAGGGGCGGTCGTCCTGGGGCCGGGTTCCGTGGTAGAGGTCCATCCCGAATGGTTCGGAGCGAAACCGGACGGAGCACAGGACTCCGGACCGGCCATTCAGAAGTGCATTGATGCCTCGCCCGCGGGCACGGTCGTACGGTTCGCGGGAGGAACCTATCTAACCTCGGTCCCCATCGCGTTCCGACCGGACCGTTCGTACATCGGCAGTTCCCACAGCGGGAGCGGAACGGTCATCAAGCAGAAGGACGCAGCCCGCATTGCGCCGGCGATCTTCGTGTCGAAGGGATGGACCGACGGCGCATCGATAGCGGACAACCGCGTGATCTTCCGGGACCTGCTGCTCCACGGTAACAAGAAGAACAATCCGAACGCCGCGACCCACGGCATCCTCAGCATGAACTACTATTCAGTGTTCGAGAACATTACCGTGTACGATGCGCCGGGTGACGGCATCCGATTCACCGACCGAAACGGCGCGAACCGCGTCATCGCGAGTACTGCGGTCGGGAATAAGGTCCTCCACGGCAAGTTCATCAAGTGCGGCGGGAGCGGCATTCGGGGCGACAACAACGGCAGCGCCCTCACGGACGGGTATCTTATCGACAACGAGATCGGCAATTGCGGCGAGCATGGCATCTCTATAGAGCGGGGCGCGGGTTGGAAAGTCCTGGGCAATTACGTGTACGGCGTCGGCCGGAATGGCATCGTCCTCGACCGGGGCTGGAACAGCCAGATACTGGGAAACACTATTGACAATTATGGTCTGAGCGCGATCAAGGGAACCTATGCCGGGCTCGCGATGAACACGATCAGCGATAACGTTCCCTGTCTCATCAACGATAACATCATTCGTCTGCGCGATCCGGCCGAGGGTTCAACGTACCGCGGAATAACGGTCACTACGGGGGCCGGGACGAAGGAGGCCGAGGTCATCATTGCAGGCAACATCGCGAGCCTTGCCAAGAGGGGGACGTTCTTTGTTTCCGGCGGCAACGGTGGCGGGACCGCGCAACTGTCGGACAACCGCGTCTCCGGGGCGCTGGCCACCATCGCTCGAACGGGGGGCTCGATGGTCATCGTCCACCGGGACAACAGTTTCGATATTGCTTTCGCAAGGTTCCCCGGCAACGATCCGACCCCGTCCGTCCTGTCCGGTTCGCAGTACCGAACGATAAACACGGCTCCGACCGTGATCAGCGGCTTTGACGACGGTTATGACGGCCAGAGGATCGTTGTCGTCGTCGACGATGCATTCACGGCCATGGATTTCACGGGATCGCAGCTCTCAGGCAACGGTGGAGTTGATTGGAAACCCCGACGCGGCGACCACATGGAGTGTGTCTTTGACGGAAGCGCGTGGCACTGCATGACCAGCGGGAGGCCCCGGTAGCGGATGAAGACCATGGAGGGATCACGCATCAACTTCAACGTCCACGCTGTCTTCTGGCTTCTCCTTGCCTTTTACCCGGCAGCGCGAGATTTTTTTTCCGGCGTATCGGCCGCCCAGCGCGTGATGCACGCGATGTTCCTTCTGTATATCGTCACGTGCATCATCATCCATGGGAACTACCGGATATCGATGAGACGGAATATATTCGAACTGGCCGTGACGTACGGCCTTGTCACGATGATATACTACGGTTTGGTGACCCTGTACAACGGCATGCAGGTGACCGGTGTGGGGCTGGTTGATGTTTTCCGTCCGTTTATCTACCTGATATATTTTTTATTTCCGCTGTTGTTTCCCTTGACGGAGCAACAGTTCAAAAAAATCGTCACCCTGGTGCTTCTCCTAGGCATCGTACAGATCGCTTTCTCCCTGTTCGTGTATTCCAGCGCACTGTGGCCAATCGTGAATTTCTATAAAGGGCGCTTGAGCGATGACATCCTGATGTTCCAGTTCTACCGGTGGTCGGGAACGTTCGGGTTCCCCTCTGATCTTGCTTTCTTTCTCTCTTTCATACTCTATTTTCTGCTCCTCTCCCTCCGATCGGGCCTGTATCCCAGAGCAGCGGTTTTCCTGGGCATCATGGCTGTTGTCGGAGCGCTGGTTATGACGCTCTCACGGGGCGGTCTGGGGACCGTTGCCGTCATGATGATCTTCGTCATGGTGATGCTGAAGGGCACGCGGGGGGTGTTCTATGCGACTTTGGTGGCTGCCTTGTTTGCCATCGGCGTGTTCGGAGCCCTGCAGATGTTCGAGCGGCAGATGTTCGACATCTCATATATATCACAGTTATTGGAACAAGGGGTGGAGGCGAGAAGCGCGACACACCGGGTGACCGAACTGAATTTTGCATGGAAGACCATAGTCGAATCGTTTCCCATCGGCCTCGGCCCGGACAGGGCAAGGACCGAAACAGGACTCCGGGTCATCGAAACCTTGTATGGACACCATCTGATCAAGTGGGGAATAGCCGGTTTCCTGCTCTATCTGGTCCCGGTCGTCTATTGCGCGACGATCGCCTACCGGCTCTGGAAAACGCATGAGGACAGGTTCATCGCCACGGCGACAGGAGCGCTACTCATTCTCATTATTTCCGTGCCGCTGATCTTCGGCATATCGAATACCATCAATGATCGCTTCAAGGGACTGCCTTTTTACTATATAATGATGGGGTATCTTGTTATGCTGGACCAGCGCAGGCGGATGCGCGCCGGTGCGGCCGGGGACGCTGACAGCATATTGCTGCGACCGGACGTACTGCCGGAGAGATGAAGAGATGACCGAATCAGCGGATCACCGTACAGGCAGGAGGAGAAGATAGTGCCGCTCTCTTACGGAGGGCCGACCTCCTGCTACGGCGGATACGGCGTCCAAAACCGACTGCGAAAAGTGGATGCGGTCGCGCCGCTCTCGGGAATGACCATCCTGGACGCAGGCTGCGGGGACGGCCAGTACATCGATGAGCTGAAACGATACACCGGCGCCGTGCAGGGCGTCGAGATCGAGCCGGTGCGGGCTTCCCATGCGCGGCAGATGACAGGCTGCAGGATCGACTCTTGCGACCTTTCGCAGCTGCTATTCGCTGACCGATCATTTGATCTGGTCTTCTGCAACGAGGTCCTGGAGCATACGGACGATGATGTGAGTGTCTTGAAGGAATTTCACCGCGTCCTGAAGGCTGACGGACGATTGGCCCTCTACGTACCGAACCGTTGGTTTCCCCTTGAGACCCACGGCGGTCGGATCTTCGGGATCGAGGTCGCACAGTTCCCGTTCCTGAACTATCTGCCGTTGACCGTCAGGAACCGGATCTGCAAAGCGGCGAGGATCTATACCCGGCGGAGCATCAAGGCCGCGCTCGGCCGCGCCGGCATGCGTGCGGTCCATGTGTCGTACATCTACCCGTCCTTTGACAGGTCCGAACGGACGCATCCGGGCATCGCCAAGGTCATGCGGTCACTGGCCGCTGCGCTGGAAAAAAGCCCGTTCAGGATGTTCGGAATATCGCTTTTCGTGTTGGCAGCCAAAGAGTGACCGCGGGAGTCCGCGAGGAGACGGCATGGGCAGCATCGATTACACGGGCAGAGAAGGGGATGCGTATCACCGCATCAGGCACCGGGAGATCTTCGGCAACGCCGAGCTTATCAGCGCCTGGGGCGCATATGCCGCAGCCGTCTATTTTTGCGGCGTGAAGCCCCATCACCGGATCCTGGAGATCGGGGCAGGCACGGGCATCAACGTGGCCGGGGTGAGCAGGACGGCAGCGGTGACCGCCGTTGAGCCGGCCGAGGAGGCGCGAGAACACTGCAAGAAGCTCGGCATACGCTGCTTCCGGTCGCTAGAAGACCTGCCGGCCGGGCAGGCCTATGACTTCGTGCTGATGCGACATGTGCTCGAGCATGTCGAAGATCCCTGCGCCCTGCTCCGCCAGGCAAGGGAGCTCCTTGAGACGGGCGGCCGGGCGGTAATCGTCGTTCCCGTCGAATGGCCGTACAAACGGATCAATAGGCGGGATATCGACCACCATCTGTACGGCTGGAACCGCCAGACCCTGTCGAACCTCCTGGAGTCCGGCGGTTGGCGGGTGGTGGAGTCCCGGATCAACTGGTATAATGGCAGAAGAATCTTCCTGCCGGTGTTCAAACGTGCGGGGGTAAACTGGTATATTCGCTGCCTTACCGTTCTTGGCCTGGTCATTCCGCACGCGGAGATCATCATGGTGGCGGAGCGCGGCGCCGCGCGGTGAAGGCAGGCACGAGGGTCGGCAGGTGTCGTGTTCCAGGGATGTATTTATCAGAGGAGGTCGGATGATCGTGAGACGAATATGTTCGCATGCGTGCGGTGTCCTGATGGTACTGGCGGCAAGCGTACTGCCGGCTGCCGCGCAGGTAAGTTCGATGCAGGCTGTTGATCCGCAGGCATCTCAGGCGTTTATGAACGCCCTGTCGAAAGGCGATGTGCAGGCGATGCATAAGATGCTGGATGACCTGGGGAAAGCCAAGGCGCCGGTCAGCGCGGAACCCGCGCCCGTGAGGCCGTCGGAGCGCAAGCCGTCGCTGGTCGAGCGCACACTGTCCGGCAATCTGCCGACCGCCGATGCGCCGCTGCAGCAGTTCGGTTACGAGGCCTTTCTCAGGACGACCTCCACCTTCTTCACGCCGACCTCGGTCCCCGTCGGACCGGATTATCTTATCGGGCCGGGCGATCAGTTCACCCTCACGCTCTGGGGGACGGCCGAAGGCATCTTCATGGTGCAGGTCACCAAAGAGGGTGAGATCACCCTGCCGAAGGTCGGCGTCGTGTCAGTCGCCGGCCTGCGGTTCGGCGATCTTGAGAGGACGATCAGGCGCCATCTTCTCCGTTATTATTCGAATTTCAACCTCAGCGTCGCCATGGGGAACCTGCGGACCATGACGGTCTACGTGGTCGGGGAGGTTGCGAATCCGGGGAGCTACGCCCTGAGCTCGCTTTCCACGGTTTACAGCGCCCTGTTCGCGGCGGGCGGGCCTACCAAGCAGGGCTCGCTGCGGAAGATCCAGGTGCTCCGCTCGGGAAAGGTCGTCAAGACCCTTGATCTATACGATTTTCTCCTGCAGGGTGACAAGAGCCATGATATCAGGCTGCAGCAGGAGGACACGATCTTCGTGCCGCTCATAGGCGAGGTCGTCGGCGTCGCGGGTACGGTGTACCGTCCCGCGATCTATGAACTGAAGGGCGGGGAAACGATCGGCGATCTGATCAGGACCGCCGGAGGGCTCATGCCGGTGACGCTCGGAAGCAGGCTGCAGCTCGCTCGCTTCGAAGACAACGAGCGCAAAGTGGTCAAGGATATCAAGGTTGACATGACGAGCACGGCTGCATCGAAGGACGGTGCGCTCTCCGACAAGGTCAGAGGCATGGATATGCTTACGATCCTTCCCATCTACGACAAGGTGTGGGAGATGGTGAGCCTGCGCGGCAGCGTTCAGCATCCCGGAGAATATCAATGGAGGACGGACCTGAAGCTGCGCGAGGTCATTTTGCTCGGACAGCCCCTGCCCACTGCAGACCTGCAGAAGGCCGACGTGATACGCATCAAGGACGGCCTCCGTGACCGCGAGGTCATCACCGTCGATCTCGCGGCCCTGCTTGCCGGGCCCGGGAGCGGGCAGGAGGACATCCTGCTGCGGCCCCGGGACCAGATCCGGGTGTATTCGGCCTATCGCGAGACGGAAGCGATCAGCCTGTCAGGAGAGATCGTCAGGCCGGGAACGTTCGAGATCCAGAGCGGAGAGCGTTTGAGCGACCTGCTGCGGCGGGCGGGTGGATTCACGGCCGAGGCTTATCCCTACGGCGCCGTCTTCAAAAGGCGGGATGTGAAGGACGCTCAGGACAAGAACCTGCGCGCATTCATCTCCAGGATGCAGTCGCAGATACTGCAGTCCGCGGCGGGCGGCACGGCAGCGGCGGTTTCGGCCGAAGAGGCGTCCTTTGCCAGGTCCGAGCTGGCCATGAACCAGGGGCTCCTGGAAAACCTGAAACGGATGCAAGAGCAGTTCGAGGGACGCGTTGCGATCACGTTGTCCGCGAACATTGAGCAATGGGCGGGAACGAAGGACGACTTGGTCCTGAAGGACGGCGACGCCCTGTATGTTCCCAAGCGTGCGCAGGAAGTAATGATCATGGGGGAGGTGCACAGCCCGGGCGCCCAGCTCTACCTTCCCGGACAGAAGGTGGGGCGGTATCTCGCTGCGACCGGCGGGCCGACGACCTTTGCGGATAAAGAGCAGGTGTTCGTGATCCAGGCGAACGGCTATGCATTCAGCGGCGACTCACCCAGCGTCGGCGACATCGAGAACGTAGAGCTCCAGGCAGGGGACACGATCTTCGTGCCGCAGGACCTGGAGCGGCACGCTTCCATGCGGCTTACCAAGGATATCGTTGATATCATGTTCAAGACCGCGGTTATCATCGCGACAATCACCATATTGTTCTGACGGACGACCGATATCCCTCGCTTCCCAAAGGGCCGAACCCTCTGACGGTCCCGGGAGACAGGAACGGAGGAAAGGACGGCGACGCACACCATGAATGCCCGTGACGACGAGATCAACCTGATGTACTACTGGAACGTTCTGTGGCGGCATAAGCGGCTCATTATCGGGCTGTGTGCCGTTTCCGTCGCCCTGGCCGCAGGCGTCAGCCTGCTCCTGCCCAAGTATTATCGGGCGGAAACCGTCCTGATCGCGACCGGTTCCGAAGCCGGCGGACTGGGAGCGGCGTTGTCCTCCATCCCTCTGGCGGGCGTGCTGTCCGTAGGCGCCGGGATCCAGACATCAACGGACAAGGTCCTCGTTGTCCTGAACAGCAGGACGATAGCGGAGCAAGTGATCACGCGGTTTGATCTCCTCCGGGTCTTCAATGAGGACGACTGGGACCGGCAGAAGGGGGCGTGGAAGGACCCCGCCGATCCGCCGCTTCTGCAGGATGCCGTCAAACGATTGACCGAGGATGTCGTTGATATCAGCACGAGCAAGGAAGGCGCGATCACCATTTCCGTCCTTTGGAAAGATGCGAAACTGGCGGCAGACATTGCCAATCAGTACGTCGCATCGATGGCGCAGATGCTGAATGAGAAAGCGATCAACGTGACGGTCCAGGTCGTTGACCGGGCCGTGCCGGCGGACAGAAAGGACAGGCCGAAAACGGGGCTCATTGCGGCGCTTGCAGCCGTGACGTCGCTCTTTTGCGGCCTCCTTGCGGCGTTTGCTCTAGAAATTCGGAAAAGACATCATTCATAGATCTTTAGGTAAAGGGAGCCATCATTGAAGACAAGGAGTGCGCGTCCATGAAAAGAACCCCCTTTGCGGTCATTTTCTCTCTTACCCTGCTGCTGGTCGTCGGACCCGCCCCGGCATCGGCCGCGTCAAGCGCGAATTACAAGAGAACGATGGAGCGGTACTCCGTTCCCGATGTCACGCTGGTCAACCAGGACGGGAAGCGGGTGCGCCTGCTCGACCTGGTGGACGGCGGCAAACCGGTGGTGCTCGATTTCATTTACGGGACCTGCACGACCATCTGCCCTGTCCTGTCGGCGAACTTCACGAATTTCCAGAGAAAGCTGGGGGAGGGTGTCGGCAAGGTCCAGCTCGTTTCCATCTCGATCGATCCCGAGAATGACACGCCCATGGTCATGAAGAAGTACCTCAAGAACTACCTGGCGCGGCCGGGCTGGGATTTTCTGACCGGCAGCCGGGAAGACATCGACCGCGTCATGCGGGCCTTCAGCGCCTATGTGCCCAACAAGATGTCCCACTACCCGATCATGTTCCTGCGGGCGCCCCGCGGCGACCAATGGGTGCGCATCTACGGACTGATCGGAACGAAGGACTTCCTGGCGGAGTACGAGAAGGTGGCGCGGCCATGAAAACGAACTTCGTGATGCGATGGCGCCGTTCCCTGCGGGCCGGTGCCGCGGTACTGGTCATGCTGCTCCTGTCCCAATCCGCTCCAGGGGCATCGGACAACGACCCGCTCCTTGCGGGGATGGCACCGGCTGAGATCATGCGGCTTGGCGAGAACATGTACCGGAACGGGACCCTGCCTTCCGGCGAGCCGGTCCAGGCGGTTGTCCAGGGAGACATTCCCGTGGCCGGTACGATGTTCACCTGCGCGAATTGTCACATGCGGAGCGGCGTGGGCTCCATCGAGGGCACGATCATCACGCCGCCGACGAACGGCGCGGAGCTGTACCGGCCGAAGAAGCCCGGCGCGCGGCACAGCGAGGCCCAGGAGCAGCGGCGGCCCGCCCCATTCATCACGCCTCATGACCGCCCGGCCTATACCGACGCATCCCTGGGACACGTGCTCGCCTCCGGCATCGATCCAGCGGGCAGCGTTCTTGACCCGATCATGCCGCGGTACCTGCTCGAACCGCGCGACCTTGCCATCCTGGTCCACTACCTGAAGAACCTGTCCGCGGACCTCTCGCCGGGGGTAAGCGAGGAGACGCTCGACTTCGCGACGATCGTGGCAGGGGACGTCGACCCTGCCGACCGCGACGCCATGCTGATGCCGCTCAAGCTGTTCATTGCCAATCGCAATGCCCGGGTGCCGCTCTTCCAGGGGAGGAAAAGGACCGGGATCTTTGCGGAGGAAATGGACCTGTCCTACCGGAAGCTTTCCCTGTCGGTCTGGGAGCTCACGGGAACGCCCGATACCTGGCGGTCGCAGCTCGAAGCGTACTACCGGAAGAAGCCGGTGTTCGCTGTGCTCGGGGGGATTGCAAAGGGGGATTGGCTGCCCATTCATGCATTCTGCAATCAGAACGGCATACCCTGCATCATGCCGTCGACCGACAAGCCGGTTCTTTCCGAAGATAACTGGTACGTGCTGTATCTGTCGCGGGGTCCGGCCCAGGAGGGTGAATCAGCAGCGCGCTTTCTCCATATGCGAAAGGACCTTGCGGGAGATGCGGGCCGGATCGTGCAGGTCTACCGGGACCGGGGGAAGGGCCCGGTCATTGCCCGGGCGTTCCGGGAGACCCTGTTGGAGATGGGCCTGCTGCCGCCGCGCGAGGTCGTCGTGAAGGCCGGCGCCCCCCTCGATGCCGGTCTGCTGAAAGGCATGGGACCGGGTGTTGTAGCGGCTCTTTGGCTGGATGCCGACGATCTCGCCCGTATGCGGTTCGCCGATAAACGGTCGGGCCCGGCGACGATCCTGGCGTCCGGCGGGATGCTCGGCGAACGGCTGAACGCGGTGCCCGATCAGGTTCGCCGGTCAACGTACATCACCTATCCCTACCGCCTGCCGAAGGACCGCAAGGCGACTCATCAGGTCGTGACCACATGGCTGAAGCAGAACCGTATTCCGGCATCGAACCTCAGGATCTCCGCGGACGTCTACGCAATGGGAAGCATGCTGACCGACGTGTTCATGCATATGAAGCGCAATTACTACCGCGATCACTTTCTCGATGTCTTCGATATGCAAAGGGACCAGACCTACACGGTCCTGAACTATCCGCGCCTCAGCTTCGGCCCCGGGCAGCGCTATGCGTCGAAAGGATGCTACCTGGTCCAGCTGACGGAAGGACCTGCCCCCGAACTTGTTCCGATGACCGACTGGGTCGCCCATTGAGCGCAACGACGGAGCGGAGAGCATGAGGGGATGAGCATATTTCTGAACCGCTGCCGTCCGATCGGGCTATTCGGTCTTTTCCTGGTCGTGTTCCTGCTGTCCGCCGCCTTTCCTGCCCGGTCATCCACGTACGTCGGCCTCGATGATGAAGCACCGGTGTATACCATTCTGTCTCGGCTGGAGGCGGAGGGGATCGTCAACTCCGGTCTGCTTGCCACCAGGCCGATCAGCAGAAATGCCGCGCTGCGGCTCCTTCTGGAGGCGGAACAGAAAGCCGACGGGCGAAGCGAGTTCATCAAGGGTCTGATCGTTGAATTGCGGCGCCGTTTACGACCGGAGCAGCCGGGGGCGGACGGACCGAAGATCCGGGGTTCTGTTTATGCGCGGTATGTGCACACGGACGCCGCGGTGCGGACCCTTTCCTATCCCGGAGCCGACCGTGAACTGATGCAGGCGCTGAATGAGAACAATGAAGGCGATCTCTACGAGCCCGGGTCCAACTATCGGTTCGGTCTTACCGCCCATATCGACGATGCCGGACCATTTTCACTTTTTCTCAATCCCGAACTGAGAGCGGACGACGAGCATGAGCAGGGTGTTCTGAGGACCGGCTACGGGGTCATCGGATTCTCCTGGATCGATATTGTCATAGGCAAGGATGCCCAGTGGTGGGGGCCCGGCCATCACGGCGCCCTGTTGCTGTCCAGTAACGCGGAACCGCTGACGATGATCAAGTTCACGGGGCCGGTGCCGCAGACCCTTCCGTGGATCCTGAAGTATCTCGGACCGTTCCAGTACAATGTGTTCTTTTCACAGCTCGAGAAGGACCGGAGCGATTATTCCAGGCCCTATTTCTGGGGAATGCGACTCGATTTCAAGCCGCATCGGTACATCGAGATCGGCCTGGAGAGGACGGCGATCCTGGGTGGACAGGGAAGGCCGACCGACGCCGGGACCTGGCTTGACAGCGCGCTCGGGAGCAGCGAACACGACGCTTCCGGCAATCCCGGCGATCAGCGCGCAGGCGCTGACGTGAAGATAACGCTTCCATTCCCATGGCAGCCGATGCAGATATACTGGGATCGGGCAGGAGAGGAAAACAGGCAGGAAAATTGGCGTCTCCCCTATAAATACGCAGATATCTACGGTCTCTATCTTCCCTCGTTGATGGGATTCGAGCGTATCGACCTCAGGGCGGAATATTCAGAAAACAAATTGAACAAACAGGCCTACGTATGGTATACCCACGGAACGTACACTGCGGGATATACGTACCAGGGTATGATCATGGGCCATCACATGGGCACGGAATCGCGTGATCTCTTTCTGGAATTGGCCTGTCTGGTTCCGGAAAAAAACGCCAGGATCTCATTGTCCTATGATCAGGAAACGCATGACCTGGCTGGTCCGGTGAGCGAGACGGTGAGTGAATGGTCGCTCAGCGGAAGATCACTGGTATCGCAGCAGATCGAGGTCTCGGCTTCGCTCGGGTACGGAAGCATCGAGAATCCCGAAAACGAGGCCGGTCCGCCCGCAAGGGTTTATGAATTTGACATGGTCGTTCGGTATGTGTTCTAGTGCAGATGAATGCAAAAAAAGAGGCTTTCGGTTTGCCTGGCTGATTGGTTTTACGTAATATTCAAAATAGGCCATTCATTTTGAGCTTTGCAAGGAGGGTGTGATTGCTCAACATGTTGAAAATATAGAATAAATGTATCAATAACATTGGTATTCATTTTGCTTAATAAAACGCGGGAACAGACCTTTTCTGATATCTTTAAAGCTTGCTGCAATAATTCATTCATGACATGACGTCCTGTCTTCCATCCGATCGGCGGTTGCTTGAAGGAGTTCACGATGCATTTGATCACGGCCTTCCTCATAGGATTTTTTCTCACAACAGTAATTACTCCGAAGGTCATCAGGTTCGCTATAACCTGTAATTGCCTGGATATCCCCGGCGGAAGACGGACCCACAAAAAGGTCACGCCCCGCTGGGGCGGTTTTGCCTTCTTTATCGGCGTATTGCCGGTCCTCTTCGCGGTAGGTTCCGGCAGGATGCTGATCTCCTACGTTGCGGCATCAGCTGTCATGATCGGCATCGGAATGCTTGACGATCGAAAGCAACTGCCCTACACGGTCAAGTTCGGCGGCATGCTCGCGGCAGTTGCGATCGTCATCTTCGGCGGCAACGTGGTGGTCCATACCATAGGCGATTACGGGCCCTGGGGGACGGGCGACCTTGGCCGCCTCAGTATTCCCTTTACGTTCTTCGGGATCGTCGGGGTAACGAATGCAATAAACCTGCTGGACGGTCTCAACGGCCTTGCAGGAGGTGTGTCCCTTCTTGGATTTTTATTCATGGGGATCGCCGCCGCCCATGGCGGGAACATGCCGCTTGCGATCGTTTGCTTTGCTTTCGTAGGCGCGCTCGCTGCGTTCCTCCGGTTCAACTTCCCTCATGCCAGGGTCTTCATGGGAGACACGGGGAGCCTGTTCCTGGGATTTTCTCTTTCTGTCGTCGCCGTAGTTCTTACCCAGAACAGGCACCATCCGGTGGATCCGATGCTGCCCGTACTCGTGCTTTTCATCCCCATTTTTGACGCGCTTCGCGTCATGTTCGTCAGGATGTTGAACCGGAGGAATCCGTTTCATGCGGATAAAAGCCATCTGCATTATTTACTCGTTCGACGAAGGGTCCCTTTCCCGATTACCGTTGCCTTTCTCTGGGCTTTGACCGCGGTGTTCGGCATTGCAGCGCTCATCATGATCGATGAACCGTCATTTTCTTTTCTCGAGATCGCGGTGTACGGTGCCGTCATTATGGGTTTGCTGACGGAAGCGCTCGTTTGGAGGCAGAAGAAGTACGCCCCGTTCGACGGCGGGGTGACGAGGCGACGGCTTCTCAGCCCGCGAGGCACCTTCCTGCTGTAATTTCACTGATAGTCCCTGAAGAGCGAGACCACGGGATGGGCACCATGACGCGCTGGTCGTCATTCCGCGCGCAGTGGCTGCCCAACGAGAATTAATGATGAACGATGAACTGTTCCAGAACACGCGGTTTCTCCACAGCCTTTTTGATTCTATCCCGTCCATGCTTTTCATCATGGACGATGATGTGCGGGTGATGCATCTGAACGCCGCGGCGCGGAAATTCAACGGCTTCGACAGCCTCCATAAACTTCTGGACAGCGGCGGTCAGGCCCTGAACTGCATCAATGTGGCTCACGATACCAATGCCTGCGGAAAGACCGAGAACTGCAGGAAGTGCCTTGTTCGGCGGTCGGTGGGCCAGGCGGCGCGAGGGCGAACGATATTTCGCGAGGCCACCAAGATGGAGCTCGTGGATAAACGAGGTCACCGCGATGTGCATTTCATGGTAACGGCGTCGCCGTTCATGCACGAAGAGCGGTCGCTCATCCTTCTGATCCTGGAGGACATTTCCGAGCTCAAACGGACCGAGGCAAAATTGCAGAACATGAACGAACTGCTCGAGCGGCAGGCCACCACGGACACCCTGACGGGGATCTACAACCGGCTGCGCTTCAATGAGCTTCTTCTGCAGGACGTCGATGAGGCGAAGCGATATCGCTTTCCGATCTCCCTGATCATGTTCGATATCGACCATTTCAAGAAGGTAAATGACAGCTATGGTCATCTGGTCGGGGACCGCGTCCTGAAGGAGATCGTGGCGGTCGTCAGCGCGAACATCCGGACGGTGGACGTCTTTGCGCGATGGGGAGGGGAGGAGTTCATGGTCCTCTCCAAACATCTGGACCATGAGCAGATGCGGACGGTGGCGGAAAAGCTGCGGCATGCCGTGGAATCGGCGAGGCTCGATGGATGCCACCCCGTTACCTGCAGCTTTGGCGTCACCCAGCTTGCGGACCATGACACGATCGAGAACTTTACGGCGAGGGCCGATGCCGCGCTCTATCGCGCCAAGAACGAAGGAAGGAACCGGGTCTGCGTCGCCTGAAGCAGCCGGTGGAGCCTCTCCAGCATCCCGGCCTGTCGGGACTGGATAAAGCGACATCCCGCAGCAAACCATCCTCAGGCAGACTGCGGCCGCGGGGTTAGGCCCGTCTGATCCTGTTCGGCCACGTATAGATGTTCATCCGGTCGCCGCGGGCGAATCCGACGAGCGTAATGCCCATGTCCTCGGCGTAGTTGATGGCCATGCAAGAGGCGGCGGCGCGGCTGATGAGGATGGGGAAGCGGTTCCTGCCGGCCTTGGTCACGATCTCCGAGGTCACCCTGCCGCTGGTGAACAGGATCTTGTTCTCAATCGATATCCCCTTCAAGAAGGCCTTTCCGATCAGCTTGTCCACCGCGTTGTGCCTGCCGATGTCTTCCGAGAAGAACAGAATGTCCTTGCCGTCCGACAGGGCCGCGCTGTGGACGCCGCCGGTCTCCAGGTACAGGGTCGAGATGTTCCTGAACCGGGCGAGCTGTTCCCTGATCGAATCCACGGTCATCACGGGGCCCTTCGTGTCGATCTTCCGGTCCATTTCCCGGTCGTAGTTCGTGAAGGTGATCCCTTTGCCGCATCCCGAGGAAATGGTGCGCTTTTCGAACTGCTTTTCCCATCCCTTCGGGAGGCCCGCGATCTCGATATTGATGGATGGACCCGCGCCGGAGACCGAAAGCTTCTTGAGCGACGAACGATCGTGCAGCAGCCCTTCAGTGAGGAGAAAACCCACGGCGAGCTCTTCGAGCTCCGAAGGCGTGCAGAGCAGCGTGACAAGCGGTTCGTCGTTCAGGACCAGCCTGACGGGCAGCTCGGCGGCGACCTCATCGACAGCGCCGTCGATGCTGTCGCCGCTGACCTTCAGTATGAGCGCATCGATCTTCGGTTTCACGGCTGGAATATACCATAAAGGACTTTCCGGGGGCAAGGAAGAAGGGGAGGGAACAAAAAGGCCCCCGGCGCATCGCGCAGGGGGCCGTGAGCAGACAGTTACGGTGTCTTAAAAATGGATGTTCAACCTTGCCGAATAGGAGTTCACTTCGGCAAAATCGGCCTCAATGACGAGGTTCATGAGCGGAAAGAACGTGATCTTCGTGCCGACGAACCATTTCGGTTCGGAGAGGCTCTCGTCCTGCAGGGTCACGAGCGCGCTCTTTTCCTTGCTCTCGATCCAGACCATGCCGTAGCCGGCGTAGGGGGTGAAAATCGCGAAACCCTTGCTGATGGAGAGGTCAGCGGATTTGGTATTGATGTCGACGTCCGTGACACCGGAGAGCTTCGTATAGGCGCCCCGGATGGCGATCGCCGGCGTGGCGACGCTGCCCGAAAGGATGGCCCACTTGACCTCGCCGCCCATGTACTTGATGTCCGTGCCCGGCACGCTCCCATAGACATATCCCAGATCGATCGGGATCACGGGAAGACCGACCTGGATATGGAACTTGGGAAAGGGCAGCGTGCTGGGGATGCTGTCGTTGCCGGGAACCGCCTCGATCTTCTTCCAATAGGATGCATTGTTGTCGACCTGGACACCGGTCACCTCGACGCCCGCATCCACATGGGGAAGGACGCCGCCGAGGGGTTCGGCCGGCGCCAAGGGGACGTAGCTGATCGCCAGGCCCAGGTCCCTGCTGATCCCCTTGAAATCCTCCTGGGTAAAGGTCGGTGGAAGGGTGATCTCGGTCTTTGCCAGGGCGGGAACAGCCATGATCAGCACCAACAGGACTGCGATAACAATTTTCTTCATGGGAACCTCCTTCAATAGGTGCTCGAATCCGGTATTTTTCACATCGGCCTGTGTGCAGCCGATGCGTAAAATTAACAGAGGAGCTGTTGGTTGTCAAGGCTATAATCGGCGCAACGGACAGGAGAACAGCGTCGCCGGTGCGGGGAGGGAAATAACCCTTGACAAGGGCAATGCCTCCGTGTTACTAATCTTGCAATAAGTAACACGGAGGTCCTATGGCCGGCATTACCCGTTTCGGCATGTCCATTGACAGTTCCCTCGTCAGGAAGTTCGACGCGATCATAGCAAAAAAGGGATATACGAGCCGGTCCTCGGCCATTCAGGATCTGATCCGCGAAAAACTGGTCGAAGAAGAGTGGGAGGCAGGAGACCAGGAGACCGTGGGGACCATCACCATCGTATACAATCACCATACCCGTGAACTGGAACACGCGCTCACGGAGATGCAGCACAAGTCCTTTCACCAGATCGTGTCCGCCCTCCATGTACACCTGGACCCGCACAACTGCCTGGAGGTGCTCGTGGTGAAGGGCAAGGGGCAGGACATCAAGAAGATCGCGGACCGATTGATCGGCGCCCGCGGCGTGAAACACGGCAAATTGACGATGACAACGACCGGCAAGGAGCTTGCATGATCTTGTGGGGCATGCATTGTACCCTTCAGGAGGCGATCATGCGCAGGCTGGCAGGCATCGGAGCCGTCATTATGCTGTATGCGGTCACGGGTACAGCATGGGCAATGCATCCCCTTGTCACCGATGATCCCGGGACGCAGGGGAAAGGAGCCGTCCTGGTCGAGTCGAATATCAGCTATTTGAAGGACAACGAGTTCAGGTCCACCGTGGTCCCGATTGCACTTACTGTGGGGATCAGCGAGACCATGGATGCAGGCGTCGAGTCACCCTACCTTTTTCTTCGCCCCAGCGCGGCGACCGGAAATCCCGAGAGCGGGTTCAGTGATGTGAACGTCAAGTTCAAGCATCGGATCTACGAACGGGAGAAGAAGAATGGCGAACACGAGCAGTCGGAGCGTTCTCTTGCCTATCAGGTCGCCTATAGCCAGCCATCGGGCAGCGAGGAAAAAGGACTCGGCGCAGGAACAGCGCGCTGGAGCGTGCGGCTCATGGGAACCACGGAAGGGGAATCCACGGAGGTAAGCGCAAATCTCGGCTATGATTCATCGGGCAAAGCGCTCAGGCGGGGGAACTTCTTCTTCGATTACGCTGCTTCTCTGAGCGTTGCCGCGAAATATGAACGGCCGAAGCCCTGGGAGCCGGTTGTGGAGCTTTCGGTGGTCCGGGTGAAAGGCGGGGATGGATATGAACGCCTCGCCTCGGCGCTGGCGGGCATCATCTATGAACCCTCGGATCAGTATTATGTCGATGCGGGCATTCGTATCGGGTTGAACGAACGGTCGGAGGACTATGCGCTCCTGGCAGGGTTCGGCTACAAGTTCTGACAAGCGCTGTTCTGAGCGCTGCGGAAAGGAAGGGAGAGCATGCATATACCTGACGGTTATCTTGGTCCTTTGACCTACGGCACGATGTATGCCGCAGCGCTCCCGTTCTGGGCTGCGGCATCATGGAAACTGAACAGGACGCTGAAGGCCAAGCAGGCCCCGTTTCTGGCGATCGGCGCGGCTTTCAGCTTCGTCATCATGATGTTCAACATCCCTATCATCGGGGGGACCACGGGTCATGCGACCGGCGCCACGCTCATAGCGATCCTGATAGGTCCCTGGGCTGCACTGATAGCCGTATCGGTGGCGCTCATCATCCAGGCCATTCTGTTCGGCGACGGCGGGATCACGGCGATCGGCGCCAACTGCTTCAATATGGCCGTTGCGGGCGTGTTCGTGGGATACGCGATGTATCGCATGATCGCCGGTGATGCGGCTGTCACGAGCAGACGGCGATGGATAGCGGCAGCCGTTGCGGCATATGTAAGCCTGAACGTATCGGCCCTGATCACCGCGGTGCAATTAGGACTGCAGCCGATCCTGGAACGGGCGCCGGACGGTCAACCGCTCTACTCGCCGTTCCCGCTGTCCATTGCCGTTCCGACAATGGCCCTTGAACATCTGCTGCTGTTCGGTTTTGTCGAAGCCGCGGTAACGGCGCTGGTGATCAAATATTTTCAAAAGAACGATCCCGAGATGCTGTCGTAGATCGGCAGGGAGTGCGGCATGCGGAATGAACAGCGTCAATCGACCGGAATGTCCACCGTACGGAAGCTGTGGATCGGCATCGGCATTCTGGCGCTCCTGTCGCCCCTGGGCGTGATCGTGCCGAAATGGTTCGGCGCCGAAGGCGCCTGGGGCGAGTGGGGGCTCGATGAGATCGAAAAGATCACGGGATTCGTTCCCGCAGGGATGAAGCGCCTCGCGGAGAGATGGAAGGCGCCCCTGCCCGACTATGCGGTCCCCGGCCAGGGCAGGGGGCTCGCGGGAGAGAGCCTGGGATACGTCCTGACCGGCATCATCGGTGTTGCTTTTGCCGGAGGTGCAATGTATATTCTTGCGAAACTGCTGGCGCGCAGGAAAAAATCCGACTGAGCGCAGGGAAGAACGCACCTGCCGGTGGCTGACATGTCGCGAACGAAATTCCTCGATAAAACGCTCCTTGCCGTCGCGCAGGTCGCGGAACGGTCCTTTTTTTCCGAAGAGCACGCCCGGATGAAGGGGCTGCTGCAATTGCTCGACGTCCGGATAAAACTGCTGACGTTCCTGTTCCTGCTGGTCCTGATCAGTTTTCTCCACGAGCCGCGATCATTATGGATGCTGTACGGGTTGAGCTTAATGCTGGCCATGCTGTCCCGTGTGCCGCTCCTGTCCTTCGTGACGCGCGTCTGGCTGTTCGTGCCGCTCTTTTCCGCGGCAGTGGTCCTGCCCGCTCTTCTCAATATCATCACTCCCGGTGAGCCCTTGTGGGTGCTTGTTTCGCTGCAGCGGTCGTATTCATGGGGGCCCTATACCATTCCGCAGGAGATCGCGGTCACCCGTCAGGGACTTTGGGGAAGCATTGTCTTTGTCTCCCGCGTGGCCGCATCGGTGTCCTTTGCGGTCCTTCTGACCATGACGACGCGCTGGTCGGACATCTTTGCCGGTCTCCGGGCCCTCATGGTCCCGCGGATATTCGTCATGACCCTGAATATGACGAACCGTTACCTCTTCGTTTTTCTCCGCCTCATCCAGGACATGTACCGGGCGAGAAAGAGCAGGACCATCCATGCTCTCTCCTCCGCCGGAGAGCGCGGATGGGTCGCGTCCCGGATCGGCGTGATCTTCAGGAAGTCGATCGAAATGAGCAACGATATCTACCTGGCCATGCTTTCCCGAGGCTATCATGGTGAGATCATCTCTTTCGAACGCTTTCGAACCAGGCTGGTCGATCACCTCTGGCTGGCCACGATCATCGCCTTCGGCGCCGTCCTGCTGGCCTTCGAAAGGGGGCGGTTCAACTGATGCCTCTGCTGAGCCTCAACAATGTCAGTTATTCATACCTGCGCTCTGCGCCGGTGGTCCGGAACATGACCGTCGATTTCCACCAGGGCGAGAGGGCTGTGATCCTCGGGGCCAACGGAACGGGCAAATCGACCCTGCTGGCCCTGCTGAACGGCCTGGTGTTCGCCCAGCAAGGAGAGGTGCGGGCCTTCGGGACCGTACTCACGGAGCATGTGCTGGAGAACCGGGAATTCGGCGCTGAGTTCCGGAAGAAGGTCGCCTTTGTGTTCCAGAATCCCGATGTCCAGCTCTTCTCCCCGACCGTATGGGAGGATGTGGCTTTCGGTCCGCTCCAGCTTGGTCTTCCCGAGGAACGGGTACGGGACATTGTGGACGGCCTGCTCGAATCACTGCGTATCCAGGACCTTCGCGATCGCGCGCCGCACACGCTCTCGGACGGCCAGAAGAAGAAGGTCGCCATCGCCTCCAGTCTTGCCACGGATCCCGACGTCCTCCTTATGGACGAGCCGACGAACGGTCTCGATCCGCGGACCCAGGTGTGGCTTATCGAACTTCTCCAGCGCTTGCATCAGAAGGGCAAGACCATCATCACCGCCACCCATGACCTTGCCATAGCTGTGGACATTGCGGAGCGGGCCATCGTATTTTCCGAGGACCACACGCTGGCAGGGGACGGTCCCATCGACGGCATCATCCGGAACGATGATCTGCTTCTGTCGGTGAACCTGATCCATGAGCATGCCCATAAACACGGAGGTACGGCGCATGTACACCGGCACGGCCATTTTGGTCATTACCATCTGAACGGAGGCGCGCAGGACGATATGCATAAGAGCCATTCGCACAGCCATGGACAGGGTCACGAAGCCGAACATTCACCCCAGGGGACCGAGGACCTCAAAAAACTGCACATCATGCTCGACCATTGGATAGAGCACGATGAATCCCACGGGGAAAGCTACCGTGAGTGGGCGCAGAAGGCGAGCGCCGCCGGTGAAGAGGAGATCGCCCGGGAGATACACCTTGCCATTGATGACAGCGCGTCCGTGCGAAGCCATTTGAAGCGCGCCAAGGCGATCCTTGCCGCGAAGCTGGTGCTGAGAAAGCGATGAAGGAATGATCGCCCAGCAATTCAACGCTGATGAAGGCCGAGAAAAAATGAGGCTCACGTCAGCCAATTCGTCATTTCCTGTGAAACACGTCCTCGAATGCTGAAAATCGGGGAACGGGTATCCAGCAGCAAAATGATATCCTGGGTTCCCGCTTGATCAGGCATGACGGACAAGAAATAAGTCGGTGATTACGGAAGTTTTGGAGGTTTCCCATGAACGACCAATTCGATCCCGATCTGCGTGATGCCATCCAGTTCCACGGTCACCTCTGCCCGGGCCTCGCCCTGGGCTACCGGGTGGCAAAGGCCGCGCTTAAAGAGCTCAACGCAGAGCGGCCGCACGATGAGGAACTGGTGGCAGTCGTGGAGAACGATTCCTGCGCTGCCGATGCGATCCAGTTCATTACCGGCGCCACGTTCGGCAAGGGGAACCTCATCTTCCGAGACTATGGCAAGCATGTCTACACGTTCTATAATCGCCGGACCGGGAAGGGTGTGCGTATCGCCGAGGACTTTCGGGGCTTCGAGAACGATGCCCGGTATGACGAACTCAGGAAGCGGCAGCAGGCAGGGGAGGACGTTTCGCGGGAAATGGCCGAGTTCAAAATGGACAAGGTCGCCGCGGTCCTGCGGGCCGACGACAAGGACTTCCTGAAGATCGAACCGGCATCGGCGCCGGTTCCCTCCACGGCCAGGATCAGGGCATCGGTCCGGTGCGCGGTGTGCGGCGAGCGGTTTATGGAGTCCCGGGCAAGGGTATCCGGTGGAAGGTCCGTCTGCATACCCTGTTTCGAAAAAGAGTGATGGCCTCGCCGCTGTAACCCCTCTATTTACCACAAATATTCTTGACTTTGAATCATCCTACCGTTATTATAACCGTGCTCAAAAACGGCCTGCCATAGAACTTCAATAAGGAGCCCCTCATGAACAAACCGGTTGTTTTTCCCTTACTTTCCTTATTGCTGTTCGTCGCGAGCGCCTGCGGCGTGCCGACGGCGGATCATTCCAAGGTGGTGGGCGATCTGGCGGATTGCGCGAAGCAGCGCGACGAGACCACGGTCCAGTCGAACCTGTGCAAGAACCAGGTGAAGAACCTCACGGCAGAGACCGAGGCCCTCAAGAAGGAGAAAGAGTCCCTTCAGAGCACCGTCAACGAACTGACGTCCAAGGCCCAGAGGGCCGAACAGCTGGAGAAGGCCACGCAGACCTACCAGGACCTCCAGAAAAAGCTCGAGCGGGAGATCCAGGACGGGCAGGTACAGTTGACGGAGATGAAGAACCGCCTGACCATGACCCTGGTGGACAAGATCCTCTTTCCCTCAGGCAGCGCGGACGTCAGCAAGGAAGGCAAGAAGGTCCTCGATAAGGTCATTACGATCCTGAAGGACGTCAAGGACAAGCGTATCCAGGTGGAGGGACACACGGACAACGTGAGGATCTACAGCGCCATCAAGACCAAGTATCCGACGAACTGGGAGCTGTCGACGGCCCGGGCCACGCAGGTCACGCGATACCTGCAGGAGGAGGGCGGCATCGACCCGAAGCTGCTCTCGGCAACGGGCTACTCGGAGTATCAGCCCGTCGCTTCGAACGATACGGATGAAGACAAATCGAAGAACCGCAGGATCGAGATCGTCCTTCTTCCTCTCCTGAAATAAGAGCACGCAGAAAATGTTCACCGGGATCATTGAAGAGATGGGCACCGTGAAGGCGCTCCGGCGGGAAGCCGGCGCCGCCCGTCTTGCCTTGTCCGCTGCAGGGGTGCTGGACGGCACGGCCCCGGGCGACAGCATCTGCGTCAACGGCGTATGTCTGACCGTGGTCGAGATGGGCAGGAACGAGTTCTCCGCAGACGTTGCCGTGGAGACGCTCCGGGTCACGAATCTCGGGGAGCTCAAGGCGGGCGCGCGGGTGAACCTTGAACGTGCCCTTCAGCTTTCGGCACGGATAGGCGGCCATCTGGTGAGCGGGCACGTGGACGCCGTAGGCCGGCTCCGCGAGAAGCGCGACGAAGGCAACGGCTGGCGCATCTTCTTCGATGCGCCCGAAACGGTCCTCCGGTATGTCATCAAAAAGGGCTCGATTGCCATCGACGGCATCAGCCTGACGGTGGCGGATGTGGACCGGGCGGGGTTTTCCATCGCCATGATCCCCCATACCGCCAAACTTACCACGCTGGGCTTCAAGACAGCCGGTGACAGCGTGAACCTGGAGGCGGACATCATCGGAAAGTACGTGGAGCGGCTCCTCCCCGGAAAAGAGGCGGGGAGCGTTTCACTCGACCTGTTGCGGAAGAACGGATTCGCGTGACCCATTGGTTGGGAACGGCCGGTGCGGAACGCCGGATCAGAGGAGACGAGGTGAGCAATTCATGAAGTTCAATACGATCGAAGAGGCCCTGGAAGATATCAAGAAGGGTAAAATGGTCATCCTGGTGGACGATGAGGACCGGGAGAACGAGGGCGACCTGACGATGGCCGCGGAGAAGGTCACGCCGGAGGCCATCAATTTCATGGCCAAGCACGGCCGGGGGCTCATCTGCCTTTCGCTCACGCCCGAACGCGTCGAACATCTCCAGCTTCCGATGATGACCACGGACAACACATCGTCCTTCGGCACGGCGTTCACCATATCCATCGAGGCGAAAAAGGGCGTCACCACGGGCATCTCGGCGGCCGACCGCGCCACGACCATCAAGGCAGCAATCAATCCCAAGTTCGGACCCGAGGACCTGGCGCGTCCGGGCCATGTGTTCCCGCTCAGGGCAAGGCCGGGCGGGGTCCTGCAGCGCGCAGGCCAGACCGAGGGTTCCGTCGATCTGGCGCGGCTCGCAGGGCTCTACCCCTCGGGCGTGATCTGCGAGATCATGAACGACGACGGGTCCATGTCCCGCGTACCCCAGCTCATCGAGTTCGCCAAGACCCACCACATGAAGATCATTACCGTCAAGGACCTTATCGCCTATCGGGTGAAAAAGGAGTCGCTGGTCCGCCGGGTGGCGGTGACCAAGATGCCGACGGCATATGGTGATGAGTTCACGGCGATCCTCTATGCGAACGACATCGATGGCCTGAACCACATAGCCCTGGTGAAAGGCGATATCAAGCCCGATGACGATGTCCTCGTCCGTGTCCACTCGGAATGCCTCACCGGTGATGTCTTCGGGTCACTGCGGTGCGACTGCGGCGAACAGCTGCACAACGCCATGGAGATGATCGCTGACGCCGGAAAAGGGGTCATCCTCTACATGCGGCAGGAAGGCCGCGGGATCGGGCTCGAAGGCAAACTGAGGGCCTACGAACTTCAGGACAAGGGCAAGGACACCGTGGAGGCGAACCTCGCTCTGGGATTCAAGGCCGACCTTCGGGACTACGGCGTCGGCGCTCAGATCCTCCGGGACCTTGGCGTGCGGAAACTGAAGCTCCTTACCAACAATCCCAAGAAGATCGTCGGCCTCGAGGGATATGGCCTGACCGTGGTGAAGCGGATGCCCATCGAGATGCATCCTCACGCAAAGAACGTCCACTATCTCAAGGTAAAGAAGAGCAAGATGGGGCATATGCTGGAGAAAGTGTAGCCTGTCGGTCAACAGGAAAAAGACAAGACACGAGATCCATGAGAATTCCATACTGCGCGGCAGCAGGAGGGTGTGATGCCAAAGATTATCCAGGGTGATCTGAATGCGAAAGGTCTGAAATTCGGGATCGTCGCGTCGCGGTTCAACGATTTCATCACCGCAAGGCTTCTCGACGGCGCCGTAGACGGCCTGACGAGGCACGGCGCTTCTGATGCCGACATCGAGGTGGTCCGGGTCCCGGGGGCCTACGAGATACCCCTTATTGCGCGGCAGCTGGCGAGGTCAAAGAAGTACAGCGCGGTCATCTGCCTGGGCGCCGTCATCCGCGGGGCAACGCCGCACTTTGAGTATGTGAGCGCCGAGGTGAGCAAGGGCGTTGCGGCGGTCTCCATGGAAACAGGGGTTCCCGTGGTTTTCGGCGTCCTGACCACCGACACCATCGAACAGGCCGTCGAGCGTGCCGGGACCAAGAGCGGAAACAAGGGCTGGGACGCCGCCGTATCGGCCATCGAGATGTCCAACCTGATGAAACAGCTGTCCTAAAAGGAAACCCAGCCCATGATGCTCGCTGCGGTAGCAAGATGAAAAGAAGAAAGGCAAGGGAATACGCCCTTCAACTGCTGTTCCAACTGGACATCCGGAAGGAAAAGCCGGGAATAACGCTCTTTAAACGGTTCTGGTCGGAGTATGATCCTGATGACGAGGTCAGGGCTTTCACCGAGGAGATCGTCAAGGGGACCTTCAAGCATCTTCGGGCCATCGATGAAAAGATCCTCGCAAGCGCCAAGAATTGGAGCCTCGACCGGATGGCATCGGTGGACCGCAACGTGCTCCGCATGGCGGCTTATGAGATCCTGTATCGGATGGATATCCCCCTGAGCGTTACGATCAACGAGGCCATCGAGCTCGCCAAGAAGTATGGGACCGATGATTCGGGCGCATTTGTCAACGGTATTCTCGACAGCGTTGCCCGCCTGGCGGGCAAGGTGGAAGCAAAAGACCTTCGCTGACGCGAAAAGGGAATGGCTTGGTCCTGAAAGTACTCATGCACGATATCAAGAAGCTGGAGACCGAAGCAATAGCCGTCGGTTTTTTCGAAGATATCCGACCTCTGAAAGGGGTGGCCGGAGCACTGGACTGGATCCTGTGCGGCGCCCTTTCCCGTCTTGTCATTCATGAGAAAATACGCGGCACCCTCGGAGAAGCCGCTCTGCTGACCACGAAGGGGAAGATACCGGCATCCAAGGTGTTCATGGTCGGGCTTGGACCCCGTTCGCAGATGACCCCCGCGACGCTGCGCGAGGCGTGCCGAACAGCGGCGGCCGTCATTGCAGGTGCCGGGGTCAAGTATGCGGCACTGGACTGCTTCCCGCTCCGGGCCGGGACGAGCGAGGAGTACCTTGCCGCGGTCAGACAGGGGCTTGAAGAAGGCGCCGGCGATCACGCGCTGGACATTGCATTGCTCGCCCCTGACGCGGCATCTTTCGAACGGATGTCCCGGTTCGTCCGGGCGTGATCGATCACTGACAGGAGAAGCTGATGATACCTCGCTACAGCAGACCGGAAATGACCCGTTTGTGGGAACCGGAGAACCGCTACCGCGCATGGCTTCTCGTGGAGATCCTGGCATGTGAGGCCAATGCGAAACTGGGATTGATCCCCGCGCGGGCGCTTGCGACGATCAAGAAAAAGGCCGCATTCGACGTCAAACGGATCGATGCCCTGGAAAAGATCGTGAAACACGATGTTATCGCGTTTCTTACCTCCGTCGGAGAGCATGTCGGACCGGATTCACGCTTCATCCATCTGGGGCTTACGTCGTCGGACGTCCTCGACACCTCCCTGGCGCACCTCATGCAGAACGCCGCTGACATCCTTATCGACGACATCAGGGCGCTGCGGACGGTCCTCAAGAAAAAGGCATTTGCCTACAAGGATACGGTCATGATCGGCCGTTCCCACGGCATCCATGCCGAACCGGTGACCTTCGGGCTCAAGATGGCGCTCTGGTACGAGGAGATGGGACGGGCGCTGGACCGCATGGAGAATGCGCGGGAAGCGGTCAGTGTAGGGAAGGTCTCGGGCGCCGTGGGTACCTTTGCCAACATCGATCCCTTCGTGGAACGGTACGTCTGCAAAAAGCTCAGCCTCGCGCCGGAACCGGTCGCGACGCAGGTGGTCCAGCGCGACCGACATGCCGAATTCCTCACCGCGCTCGCGCTCATCGCCTCGTCGATAGAGAAATTCTCCGTTGAACTTCGCCATTTGCAGCGGACCGAAGTGCTCGAAGCGGAAGAATATTTTTCCGAAGGTCAAAAAGGGTCCTCTGCCATGCCCCACAAGCGGAATCCCATCTCGGCCGAGAACCTCTCGGGACTTGCGCGGGTGGTGAGGTCCAACTCGCTCGCTGCAATGGAGAATATCGCATTATGGCACGAACGGGATATAAGCCATTCCTCGGTCGAGCGCATCATCATCCCCGACAGCACCATTCTTCTCGACTACATGCTCGCGCGGTTCACGAACCTTGTCGATAAACTGTTCGTCTATCCCAAGAACATGGCGAGGAACATGGGACTGTCGCGCGGTCTGTTCCATTCCGAAACGGTGATGCTCGCCCTGGTGGAAAAAGGCCTCACCCGGGAAACAGCTTACCGCTTCGTGCAGCGGAACGCCATGGAAGTATGGAAGCATGGAGGGGACTTCTCGGCGCGTCTGATGAACGATCCCGATGTTCGAAAGCACCTGACCGAGAAGGAGATCGAACGGTGCTTCTCGCTTAGCCATACGACCAAAAAAGTGGACTATATATTCAAACGTGTCTTTACCAGGAAGGGGAGATGATCCGCAGATCAGGAAATGACCGGACCGGTCCTCTGCTCTGTGCGATCACAGGAAACCATGTTCGATAAGTTCCACGAAGAATGCGGCGTTTTCGGGATCTACGGACACCCCGATGCGGCCAACCTGACCTACCTGGGGCTCTACGCTCTGCAGCACCGGGGGCAGGAGTCCGCGGGCATCGTGTCCACGGACGGCAAGAAGCTCTACAGCGAAAAGGCCATGGGGCTCGTTGCTGATATCTTTACCGACAACCGCATCAAGAAGCTTCCCGGCCATGCGGCCATAGGCCACAACCGCTATTCAACGACGGGCGACAGCATCAGCATCAACATTCAGCCCATTCTCGTCAATTTCGCCATGGGCAGCCTTGCCATCGCCCACAACGGCAATCTGGTCAACGCGGGCATATTGAAGGCGGAACTGGAGGCATACGGCTCCATCTTCCAGTCGACCATGGACAGCGAGGTGATCATCCATCTCATCGCCCAGTCCCGCATGTCGAACCTCCATGAGCGGATCGTGGACGCCCTGCAGCACGTGCAGGGGTCCTACAGCCTGCTGCTCCTCGCCGAGGACGAACTGATCGGGCTGCGCGATCCCCACGGATTCCGGCCGCTGGTCCTGGGCGAGCTTTCCGGCGCCTACGTGCTCGCCTCGGAGACCTGCGCCCTGGACCTGATCGAGGCCACTTACATCCGGGAGATCGAACCGGGTGAGATGGTCGTGATCAACGGATCGGGCATCCATTCGACCTTCCCCTTCAAACGCGCGAACCCGTCCCACTGCATCTTCGAGTTCATCTATTTTGCCCGTCCGGACAGCTATGTGTTCGGACAGAACGTCTACACGACCCGGAAAGAGTTCGGCAGGCAGCTCGCTAAGGAGACGGGCGTCGAGGCCGACGTGGTGATCCCCGTGCCCGATTCCGGGGTGCCCGCAGCGCTCGGGTTCGCCGAGGAGGCCGGTATCCCCTTCGGTCTGGGATTGATCCGGAACCACTATATCGGACGGACCTTTATCGAACCGCGCCAGACCATCAGGCACTTCGGCGTCAAGATCAAGCTGAACCCGGTGAAGGACGTGCTCAAGGGAAAGCGTGTGGTCGTGGTGGACGACTCGATCGTGAGGGGTACAACGAGCAAGAAGATCATCAAGATGATCCGGAACGCCGGAGCGTCGGAGATCCATATGCGCATCAGTTCTCCGCCCACCATGTACCCCTGCTACTACGGGATCGACACACCCAATCGGCAGGAGCTCATAGCGTCAACGCACAGCATCGAGGAGATCAGGAAGTACATCACGGCAGACACGCTTGGATACATCAGCATGGAGGGGGTGAAGAAGGTCGTCGATAAGCCGATCAATTACTGCGTGGCGTGCTTCTGCGGCGAGTATCCCGTGCCGTTCCCGGGGGAACGGATGCTGCAGCTTGGATTGTTCGATAAGGAGTGAAGGGCCGGCCGAAGCTCCAGACACCCAAGAACGCTATGCGCCGAATGCCAGATCGCAAAGTGCACACATCAGATCCTTGAGATGGGTGTTTTTTTTGGGTTTGAAACCTCGCGATTTCTCTGAGCTAACTGGGGAAGGAATGGTGCCGAGGCGCAGAATCGAACTGCGGACACGAGGCTTTTCAGGCCTCTGCTCTACCAACTGAGCTACCTCGGCATCGGTGCGGGCCGCTTGAACGAGCGATACAATAACAGACAGGCAGGATGAATGTCAAGGGAATTTTGGCCGCGCAAGGACCGCGGTCTCGATCATTCCGGTGCAACGCCGTCTTATTCTCATCAAGTTTGCCCTCCTAGTGATTCCGCCCGCCGGTCTCGCCCACCGCATCAACGATCACGATCGTCCGCTAATACATTTTTGACACAAAATTCCAGTTGTGGTAGTCTTCTGCTATGCAGGAAAATCCAGGCCAGCCAGAACCACTGTCCCCGGAGATACAGGAGGTCATGAGGAGCTTCGTGTCTGCGGCGCGGGCCGTGAAGCTCTACCCTCAGAACAATCCGATCTATGCGCAGTCCGTAAAGAAGTCTTTTGAGTCCCTCGACAATTACCTCAAGAACGCCATTCGGTATTCTATCGGCGTCCAGAAAAGCTATTTTCTCTACGAAGATATCCCCATTGCGAAAGACACACAACTGAACAAGGCCATCGCGCAGGACCTGTTCGGAAAAGGTTTCCGTGAGATCATTTTCCATGAAGGGCTTACGGAAGAGGAGCTTTTGGGCTTCTACGCGGCCCTTTCCCTTTCCCAGGAAGAGCAGGCGCTCAGGAGCGGGATGGTCTCGATCCTGTGGGAGCAGGGGTCCACGCACATCAAGATCACGGAGGCGGCCCTCGAGGACGTGATCACGACGCATCCGGACATGAGCAGGACAGGGGCGGGCGAAAAAGAGAGATCAGCGGTGCGGGTCTTACCCGAGGCAGGTCAGAAGGAGATACGCATTGCCGGAAGGACCCTCGTCCTGGGCGACCTGATCGATGACCCCGGGAGGTTTGCCGCGAACATGGTCGATATCGCGCGGGAGACCTTGGGAGACAACGAATCCATCGAGGACCGCCTGCACTCTCTGTACCAGGAGGCTGGCCAGCAGATCCAGGGCATGCCGCAGGAGCAGCAGGAGGCATTGTTCCAGGGTCTTGCCAAGTCAGTACTGGCGATGGACCCGGAACACCGGGACAAGTTCATCGCGTCAAAGCTCTATGCCGGGATGGACAGGGACCAGGTCCGCGAGCAGCGCGAACAGGAGAGCTCGGCGGAGGGGCCTTCGGGAGAACCTTTCTCCCATGCTCGTATCCCCGAGGATCTCCATGAGATCATAACGGGGCGCTTCTCGAAACAGTGGACCGTTCATCAGATCGCGGAACTGCTCAAAAAAGCCGCGTCAAAGAAGATCGAGACGCCCGGACCGGCAGTGGACCCCGCCAGGATCGAGGCTGTTCCGGTCTCCGAGGACCTGTATGGCATCGCGAAGGAATTGGCGGAATATTCACCCGAGGAAATGGAGACGCTCAAGGCGATAAGCGGTGTCGGGATGGAACCGGACATCATTGAAGCATCGGTCCGGACCCTGATCTTCCTGATCACGCTGGTGAAGCGGCCGGGGCGCCCGGCAGTGCTGGAAAAGACCGTCAGCCGCTTCTCCAGCGTCGCCCACCAGCTCGAGGACAGCCTGAACTATCTCCTCCAGAACAAGGATTACGATCTCGCGACTATCATCGTCCGGGCACTGCATCTTCCCGTGGACCCGCTTTTCAAACCCCGCCTTAACGAGGCGATCAAAAAGGCCTCATCGCGGGACATCATCAGCGCGGTTGTCACGGATATGCGCTCCAGTCAGAAGGCATCGCCTGAATACCTGTCGGCCTATGCCTATTTGCAGGTGCTCGACCAGGAGGCGACGCCGGTCCTGCTGGACATCCTGGCCGTCGAGAAGGACCGCGCAATCAGGAAATACCTGGTTGAGATCCTCAAGGACCTGGGAAAAAAGCAGGTCTCGATGATCGCTCGCCATCTGACCGACGGCAGATGGTATGTCGTAAGGAACATCGTGAATATCCTCGGTGACAGCAAATCGGAGGAGGCGATCCCCTACCTGGAAAGGGTCGCTGACCACAAGCAGGTCCAGATCAGGCTTGAAGTGATCAAAGGGCTGATATCCATCGGCGGGAAAAAGGCAGCTGTCCTGTTGACGAGGTTCCTCAAGGACCGGGATGCCGATGTCCGGATCGCCGCGGTCCGCGCTGTCGCCATCGTGCATGGGGCCGGTCGGACAGAAGCTCAGACCCTCACGAATTTCCTGATGGATCGGCCCGTCAAGAAAAAAGAGAACGAGCTCACTGTCGAAGTGATCAAGGCGCTCGAAAAGATCGGGGACGAGGAAACGGCTGAATTTCTCAAACGCTATACCCGCATCAAGTGGTGGAAGGCACGCAAGCCCCAGGAGGAGCTTCGTACGGTAGCCGTCGCGGCGATCGAGAATATCGGGAGGAGACTTGGCGATGTCGGCAGAAAATACTGACGCCAGGGTCGAGGCGAGGCAGTCGTTCTATGTGAAGCAGCAGCTGATCGCAGCTGCGAAAACGACCTTCCAGCAGCTTGCCGGGGTCATCAAGAATGCGACCGTCTATCCCGCCGCGCACCCCTTTCTGCTGGCGTCGGCGGACCAGCTCCTTGACCGCCTCAAGGAGTTCCTTCTGTCGCGCAAGGAGGTGGCGTTCTATCTGGTCGGTGGCGAACTGTTCTTTGAGACCCACTCGGTGCCGATCGACCAGAGCCTCTCGATGCTGATGGAACAGTTCACGGCTCGGGATGTGGGCGGCGTCATCTTCAAGCCGGGGATCACCTGCGACGAGATCGTGAGGTTCGCTTACCTGATGAACAAGGATGCCGCCTATTTCGCCGAACAGGGCGGTGTAGTCAAGGTCATCGCGAAGGAGAAGATGGTTCATATCGATCTCCACCGGGTGATCCTCGTCGACAAGAAGTTCGGCGCGGCCATCAAGGAGGCGAAGAAAAAGTCCAGCGAGATCTTCATGGATGCGGTTGATACGGTCAAGGAGATCGTCAACTCCATCCATCTGGACAAGGCGGTCAACATGAAGAAGGTCAGCGCGGTCGTCCACGGCATGGTGGATGATATCCTCGACAACCGCGACGCCCTTATGGGATTGACGACCATCAAGATGTATGATGAGTACACCTTCGCCCACTCGGTGAACGTCGCCGTTCTGTCCATTTCGCAGGGGACCTTCCTGTCGTTCGAGAAACCCCAGATCGCTGCGCTCGGGATCGCGGGCATG
This sequence comes from Nitrospirota bacterium, assembly GCA_020052615.1. Classification (GTDB taxonomy): domain Bacteria; phylum Nitrospirota; class UBA9217; order UBA9217; family UBA9217; genus JAAXXJ01. The sequence goes on from JAGVOT010000123.1 coordinate 39,386, forward strand.
ATGCATGACATCGGCAAGGTGAATATTCCGCTGGAGGTCATCAACAAACCGGACAAGCTAACGGACGAGGAATGGGAACAGGTCAAACGCCACCCGATCGAAGGCGCGCTGATCCTCTCCGACGTGCCTGCCATGACACGGCTTGCCATGGTGGCCGCTTTTGAACACCACCAGCACGGTGATATTCGCGGATATCCCCGTATGGATGACCGGGTCCAACAGCACCCCTTCTCGCAGATCATCGCTATCGCCGATGCGTACGACGCCATCATCGCTGCGCGCGTTTACTACAAAGTGTCGACCCCCCCGGATAAGGCGATCAGGATCATGCTGAGCAAGCGCGGCACGGTATTCAACCCGGTCCTGCTCAAGGCGTTCGTCAATATGATCGGCATCTATCCGGTGGGGACGCTGCTCAAGCTCGATTCAGGAGAGGTCGGGATCGTAGTGCACCAGACGCGGGACCTCATGCGCCCCCGGGTGCTTCTTCTCACGAAGTTCGACGGCTCCGAGAAGGAGTCGGGAACGGAAGTGAGCCTTCTTGAGATGGAAGGCGGGCGCTATAAACGCACGATCGCAGGGAGCATCGATCCGAGCACCGCGAAGGTCGACGTAAAGAAGTATCTGGAATGACCCTGGCGGATGTGATTCCTGAAGGTCCCGCAGGGAACGACCATTTCCCCTGATGCCCCCCCAATTTGTTGACAAAACCTGTTAATTCCTGTATTTTTAACTGGTTGCTATCGGACATGCAGCCCCTGAGATATCCATGGGTGATGCGGGGGGAGCCGGTACATTGAGGTCTTGTTGTGATACCACTGAAGGATTCCAATCCCACGGAGCGGTTCCCCATCATTACCGTGGTGTTCATAACCCTCAACATCATCGTGTTCCTCTATCAGACCTCGCTTGGTGATGATGCCGTTGAGTTCTTCATTGGGGCATTTTCGCTGGTGCCCGCCAGGCTTTTTCACGCAGGAGTAGTGCTTCCGGGACCGGTACCCGCCGGGATCACGATAGTTACCTCGCAATTCCTGCACGGAGGGCTGTTCCACCTGATCGGCAACATGTTGTATCTCTGGATCTTCGGGAATAATGTTGAAGATGCAATGGGGAGGATCCGCTTTATCGTTTTTTACCTGCTGTGCGGCGCCCTGGCGTCGATGACCCATGCGCTCATGAATCCTCAATCGAACATCCCCATGATCGGTGCGTCAGGCGCCGTCTCAGGGATCCTTGGCGCGTACCTTTTGTTGTATCCGAAAGCGCGGATATTGACGCTTTTCACGCTGGGGTTCTTCGTCCGCATGATAGAAGTTCCGGCCATGGTGGTCCTGGGATTCTGGTTCGTGTTCCAGTTCCTGAGTGCAGTCGTTGCGAAAGGCGCCGGCGGTGTTGCATGGTATGCGCACATCGGCGGTTTTCTTGCCGGGCTGGCGCTCATTATATTGTTCAAACGGAGCGATGTCCCGTTCGGGGGCAAGAGGAGATACCGCACCCTATGATGGTAATCTGTGCATGCGGCGCGAAGCTCAAGATCAACGATGAAAAGATCACTGCTGCCGGGGTGAAGATAAAGTGCCCGAAGTGCGGCAACCCTCACTCGGTAAAGAAACCGGCGCCGGAGGCGCCTGCAGCGCAGGCGGACGGACGTGCCATGCCATGGTTCGCTTCCTCGGCGACTTCTGCCGTCAAACCGCTCGTTCTGATCGCCCATGACAGCAAGGTGGTCGCCGATATGATCGAACAGGTTGTCATTGAAGCAGGGTATGGCACCGCCCATGCACCTGATGGACTCGAGGCCCTTAAAAAAGCGACCGACCTTAAACCGCAGGTCATGATCGTGGATGTCGGCCTTACCGGCATATACGGATTCGAATTGTGCGAACGCCTGAAAGGGGACCCCGATACCCGTGGCATCAAGATCATCCTTCTTTCTTCGGTGTACGGCCTGACAGCATACAAGCGTTCGCCGGTCACCCTGTACGGAGCCGATGATTACATCGAGAAGCATCACATCCCTGATAAACTGGTTTCGAAGATCAACAGGCTTCTTTCCGGAGAACCTATCGCGCCAATGCATCCCCCTCATGCTTCGGAACCGTTACCGGTCGGCCATGAGCAAAGCGAACCGGATCACGCCGGTCATCAGAGGACCTCTCCCCTGATCCGCAAGAAAGGCCTGATGGTCGATGCTTCGCCGACCGTTGAGGCCGTGGTGGCACCGATTGTGTTTTCAGCCCCATCCGGCGGGGCACGAGAAATAAAGCCGGCCATCCCTGAATTTCCCGACGTCATGCCGAAGGTGCCGATCACTCTCGATAAGGGACAACAACGGACGATCGCTCCCGTGTCGGCCGAAGCCGCTGCTCAACCACCCAAGTCGATCGAAGTGAGGCCGGAGGTGTTGCCTGTGGCAGCCGCGACGAAGGCAGCACCGGCTCCGACGAAAGCGAATATCCCTGAGGCCTCGCTGCGGGATGAGTCCGTCAAGCTTGATGCGTCTTTTTTTGAGCATGAGGAATACGATGCCCCGGCCAAGGCCACGGCGAAGGCAGCGGTTGATCCTGAAGAGATCGAAAAGGCCAGGCGGTTCGCACGGCTGATCGTGTCCGATATAGCCCTGTATAATCAGGATATCGTTGCTGAGGGCCTGAAAAAAGGGACGTTCTTCGAGCTCCTGCTGGACGATATCACCGAAGGCCGCTCATTGTATGACAATCGCGTGCCAGAAACGATCCGGGCAACGAAGGATTATTATCAGGAAGCATTCGATGATTTTATCGCTACAAAGAAGAATCAGCGTTGACAGAGGAACAACATTAGTATATTATACGTGACTTGTCGGGGCGTAGCGCAGCCTGGTAGCGCACTTGGTTCGGGACCAAGGGGTCGGAGGTTCAAATCCTCTCGCCCCGACCATTTTTTCATCTTTTTTGAGGGCTCAGATTTGCAGGGAATGCAGCATCGCTGGCGACATTTTCCTGGGCGTAAGAGGTATGAATGAGTGAGCGGGAACGGTCGGTCGATGACGTTATGGGCCCCAAGACTTACAGCGATGAGCTTGAAGAGAAGGATGCGCAGGAGAAGCTGAACCAGAAGGACGAGCAGGATGGCGATTCCGAGGGTGGTTCTTCCCAAAAGGGCCTCGATGCCATCAAGTATTACCTCAAGGAAATCCGCAAGACCCCACTTCTCACCTTTGAGCAGGAGCAGGAACTGGCCAAAAAGATCGCCCAGGGCGATCAGGAAGCCCGCGCCAGCATGATCGAAGCAAACCTGCGTCTCGTCGTAGCTATCGGAAAAAAATACATCAATCGGGGCCTTCCGTTTTCCGACATCATCGAAGAAGGCAACCTTGGGTTGATCCGTGCGGTCGAGAAGTTCCAGTATCAGCGGGGCTTCAAGTTCAGCACCTACGCGTCGTGGTGGATAAAACAATCCATTGAACGCGCCATTGTGAACCAGACGCGCACCATCCGGCTCCCCGTGCACATCGCCGAGATCGTGAACTCCTATATGCGTGCCACGCGTCAGCTGACGCAGAAGATGGGACGGGACCCTTCCCTTGAAGAGGTCGCGAAGAAGATGAAGGTGACCATCGACAAGGTGCGCAGCATCTCCCAGGTGGTGCGGGAGACCTACTCACTGGACATGCTCATCGGTGACCAGGAAGAGGACACGCTCAAGGACATCCTTCAGGATACCAATGCGCTCTCACCGGCCAGCTTTTCAGAGGACATCCGCCGGAGGGAGCATATCGACGAATGGCTGAAGCAGCTCTCGGTGAGCGAGAAAAAAGTGGTCGAAATGCGGTTCGGGCTGGTCGATGGAGACCCCATGACCCTCGACAGCATCGGCAAGGAGTTCGGCATTACGCGGGAACGGGTGCGGCAGATCGAGACCCAGGCCCTGAACAAGCTGCGGGCCATCACCAAACGCAAAAAGATCGACCTGGAAGGAATGTTGTAAACGAGTGCGGAGTGCGGAATTCGAAGTGCGGAGTGAAAAGCTGGCAATCAATTGCCCATAATACTCCGCACTTGGCACTCAACACTGCGCACTTGAAATCGCCCCTGTAGCTCAGGTGGATAGAGCAGCGGTTTCCTAAACCGCGTGCCGGGTGTTCGAATCACCCCAGGGGCACCATCCTTTGCCTGAGTAATTATCCGCTGATTTTATCTTGACAAAAATCCTGAAATTTCATACAATTCACGGTCATTAACAACCGATAGGCTCGTAGCTCAGGGGGAGAGCGCTACCTTGACACGGTAGAGGTCGGCGGTTCGAAACCGCCCGGGCCTACCATTATTTTATGTCGCAAAAACAGCAGCTTGAGAGAATCCACGCCTTATGAGTGAAATACGACTGAGTCTGCCTGACGGCAACGTGAAGCGGTTGCCAGCAGGCATCACCGGTCTGGGCATAGCCGAAACGATCGGTCCTCGCCTGGCAAAGGACGCCCTCGCGATCAAGTTGGATGGACGGCTGCAGGACCTGAACCTTCCCGTTGAACAAGATGCCTCCATAGCGATCCTCACATTCGACAGCCCTGAAGGCCACGAAGTGTACTGGCACAGCACTTCCCATCTCATGGCCCATGCCGTCAAGCAGCTCTTTCCGCAGGCGAAGCTCGCCATCGGCCCCGCGATCGAAGAAGGCTTCTACTACGATTTCGACCTCGAGCGTCCCCTGACCCCGGAGGACCTGGAACGAATAGAAAAGAAGATGGCCGAGCTGGCCAAGGCGGCAACGCCCGTAACGAGAAAAGACATTTCCAAGGCAGATGCCCTTGCGTTCTTTCACAACAGAGGCGAGACGTACAAGGAAGAGCTGATCAATGAGCTCCCTGACGGTGAAACGATCTCGATCTACGAGCAGGCCGACTTTGCCGATCTCTGCCGGGGGCCCCATGTTCCGTCCACGGCGAAGATAAAGGCGTTCAAGCTCCTGTCCATCGCCGGCGCCTATTGGCGGGGCAGCGAGAAGAACAAGATGCTCCAGCGCATCTACGGCATCTCGTTCCCTGCGAAGGAGAAGCTCGACGAGTATATCGCCCGGCTCGAGGAGATCAAGCGGCGCGACCACCGGAAGCTCGGTAAGGACCTCGACCTGTTCTCCCTATCCGACGAGGTGGGCGGTGGGCTTGTCCTGTGGCATCCCCGGGGCGCGCTGATCCGGAAGACCATAGAGGATTTCTGGCGGGACGAGCACCAGAAGAACGGATACGATTTCGTGTACTCCCCGCACGTCGGACGGGGAACGCTCTGGGAAACGTCGGGCCATCTCGGTTTCTACCGGGAGAATATGTATTCGTCCATGGAATTGGAAGGGCAGGAGTTCTACGTGAAGCCCATGAACTGCCCCTTCCATATCATGATCTACAAGAACAAGCTTCGTTCGTACCGCGAACTGCCTCTGCGCTACGCGGAACTGGGCACGGTGTACCGGTTCGAGCGGTCAGGCGTCCTGCACGGTCTCCTGCGCGTTCGCGGGTTCACGCAGGATGACGCCCATATCTTCGTGGCGCCCGAGGACATGGAAACAGAGGTCATCCGGGTCCTCGAATTCGTCGTCAAGATGCTCAAGACGTTCGGGTTCGACGATTTCAAGGCCTACATCGCCACGAAGCCGGAGAAGTCCGTCGGCGAAGATGCAAAGTGGGAGCAGGCGACGCAGGCTCTCAAGGTGGCCGCGGACAAGGCCGGCCTGGCATACGAGCTGGACGAGGGCGGCGGCGCATTCTACGGCCCCAAGGTGGACATCAAGATCAAGGACGCTCTCGGGCGGCTCTGGCAGTGCTCCACGGTCCAGTTCGATTTCAACGAGCCGGAACGGTTCGATATGAACTTCATCGGCGTCGACAACCAGTCGCACCGGCCCTACATGATCCACCGGGCGCTCCTGGGATCGATCGAGCGGTTCTTCGGCATGCTGATCGAGCACTATGCCGGCGCGTTCCCGGTCTGGCTCGCTCCGGTGCAGGCGAAGGTCCTGTCCATCTCGGATCGACAGCTCGACTACGCCCGGGGTGTGCGGGACCGGCTGCTCGCCGCGGGGATCCGGGCGGAGATCGACACCCGGTCGGAAAAGATCGGCTTCAAGATCCGCGAGGCCTCGCTCGAAAAAGTGCCCTACATTCTCGTGGTGGGGGACAAGGAGGTCGAAAAGAACGCCGTGGCCGTCCGCGAACGCGGAGGCAAGGACCTCGGTGTCATGCCGATCGATGGATTGATAGCGAGCATGTTGGAACTTATTAAGCATAAACGTACGACAACTGAATTGACAAGGGGGTGATTGTTTATTTCTAAGATAACGACGAGGATCAATCATTTGATCCGGGCCAGGGAAGTACGCGTCATCGCGTCTGAAGGGGAACAGCTGGGGGTCATGCTCCTCCGGGATGCGCTCCAGAAGGCCGAAGAATCGGGTCTTGATCTGGTAGAGGTGGCGCCGACGGCGGTACCGCCGGTCTGCCGCATCATGGACTTCGGGAAGTACAAGTACGAAATGAATAAGAAGGCCCATGAGTCCAAGAAGCATCAGACCGTGATCGCGGTCAAAGAGGTCAAGCTCAGGCCGCGGACGGACGACCATGATGTCCAGTTCAAGACGAACAACATCAAACGGTTCCTGGAAGGCGGCGACAAGGTGAAGGTGAGCATCATGTTCCGCGGCAGGGAAATGGCCCATCCGCAGCAGGGCAGGGCGCTTCTCGATCGCATCGTAAACGATCTGCAGGCGGTGGCGATCGTTGAACAGGCGCCGCGCATGGAAGGCAGGAACATGTTCTTGATGCTTGCCGCGAAAGCCCAGAAGTGATCACGGGACCGCTGCGGCACGAAGATGAGCGTGAGCGGGGCCCATAACGATTGGTAGGAGACGAATAAGGAGCGATCCTGGAAAGGGGAAAACCATGGCAAAGATCAAGCTGAAAACGAACAAGAGCGCCGCCAAGAGGCTGAAAGTGACCGGTTCGGGCAAGATCATGCGGCGGAAGGGCTGGAAGGGCCATCTGCTCACCGGCAAGAACAAGACGCGCAAGAGGCGGCTGTCCGGCTCGCTGGAAGTGAACAAGGACAATCTTACCAACGTCAAGCGGATGCTGCCCTACGGGTAGTCAGGACGTGGCCGCAGACGATGCGGAGAGCATCAGGGAAAAGGCATCCTGATCTCCCGCGATCTACCCCTGTGTCTTACATACAGGGATCTATTTATGAGGAGGTAGTACAATGCCGAGAGCAAAAGGCGGCCCGAAAACACGGGCCAGAAGAAAACGGGTACTGAACCTGGCGGAAGGGTTCTGGGGAGCAAAATCGAAGCTGTACCGCAGTGCAACAGAAGCTGTCGACCGCTCGCTGAAGTATGCATACCGGGACCGCAAGGCCCGCAAGAGGGATTTCCGCAGACTTTGGATTGCGCGTATCAACGCCGCGGCAAGGCTGAACGGCCTGTCCTACAGCAAGTTCATCGCCGGACTGGCGAAGAACGGCGTTGCGTTGGACCGCAAGATACTTGCCGACCTGGCGATCTCCGATCCGGCCGGCTTCACCAAGCTTGCCGAGTCAGCCAAGACCGCCACAGCATAACCATCAACCAAGCCGATACGAGAAGGCCCTGGAACTCCAGGGCCTTTTTTTATTGACATCCGGCCTGTTTTCGGTTAAAAAACAGCAGAAAATTATGGTGATACGCGGCCGTACATTGCTGGCGGCCATCGTCGCAAGCTCGATCCTGCTGCTGTTTTCCGCCGCAGCCTTTCCGTCCACGAACACCGAGGCCGGGCATAAGCTCTTTGTCGCCCGAGAGCGCCTGGCCGACCTGAAACGCTCCCCCAAAAAGACCAAGTACCGCTCCTACTGGATGGACAGCATCCGCCTGTTCGAGCTGGTGGAGAAGAAATACCCCGTCAGCCCGGCTGCTGCCGACGCCTGTTACGAACGAGCAGGCATTTACCTGGAGCTTTATCAGTTCAACAAGCATTCACGAGACATCGATGAATCCCGCAAGACATTCCTGAAGTGCCAGGCATCCTACCCGAGGCACGATCGCGCGCCGGAAGCCCTTTACCGTGTCGTCAACATATCCAAGGACCGCAAGAAGGACAATCCTTCGGCGCTTGATACGTACAGGAAAATGGCTGAGGCATACCCGCACAGCACCTGGACAGACAAGGCGAAGGCTCGCCTCGGCATCAGGACAGCCTCGAAGACCGCAATGAGCGGCCAGAACGGAAAGAAAAAGAAAGTGCCGGAGTTCCGCAAACCGCCGGAGACCGTGATAGCGGCCCCGACGTCACCCAGGGACCTGGGCGTAGTTAATAACGTCCGGTACTGGTCCGGCGGGGCCTATACCCGCATCGTGATCGATCAGGACCGTACCCTCAAATTCCAGGCCCATGAGCTGAAGAACCCGGATCGGCTGGTCTTTGATATCCTGAACTCCCGTGTCTCCGATTCCGTTGAAAAAGACCCGCTTCCGGTGAACGACGGTATTTTGAAACAGGTGCGGACAAGCCAGTATGCGCCCGACACGGTGCGTGTCGTGCTCGACCTCGCCAGTCTGAAAAGCTACGCCGCCTTTCCGCTGCACGAACCGGAGCGGCTCGTGATCGATGTGACCGGGACCGGTGATCCCGATGAACCCGATGCGGCCGGACCGATGACCAGACGGTCCGATACTCCGTCGGATGCGGACAACGAGCCCAAAGAGGACGATATTCCGAAGCCCGCCCTGCCGCCCCTGGCGAAACTACCCGATGTTCCGAGGAACGGGTCCACTGGGAACGATGGCGACAGGATCACGCTGTCCCAGCAGATGGGGCTCAAGATAGGGACCATCGCCATCGACGCGGGACACGGCGGACGGGATCCCGGCGCCATGAGCAGGGGAGGCCTCAAGGAAAAGGAGATCACCCTGGACATCGCACGGCGTCTCGCAGTCCTGGTAAAAGAGCGGCTTGGCCGCAAGGTCATCATGACGCGCGATAAGGATGTGTATATTCCCCTTGAGGAACGGCCGTTCATCGCGAAGTCCAAGGGTGCTGATCTCTTCGTCTCGATCCATGTGAACGCGAACCGGAAACGCAAGGCACGGGGCATCGAGACCTATATCCAGGGGCTCCGTGCGTCGGACACGGATGCCATGGCGACGGCGGCCCGGGAGAACGCCATGTCAACACGGCGGCTCTCGGAGCTCAAGGACGAGCTCTCGAAAATATTGAAGGATCTTGCGACGGACGACAAGAGCGAGGAGTCCCTGCATCTTGCCCATGCGGTCCAGGGATCGCTGGTGAGCACGGTGAAACAGACCCAGAAGAAGGTCGTCGACCTTAAGGTCAAGCGGGCGTTCTTCTATGTCCTGGTCAACACGCAGATGCCGAGCATACTCGCCGAGGTAGGCTTCATCAGCAACGCCGAGGAGGAGCGTCTTCTGAGAAAGGAATCGTACCGCCAGAGGCTGGCAGAGGCGTTGTTCCAGGGGATCAAGCGCTATGTTGAATCGCGGGACCCGGTGATATAGGGGCTGTCCCCAGTATCACAAGATCCATCCGCCTTTATCGTCCTGCCGATCGGCCTCTTCCGCGTCGAAAGTTCTGACCTTGTTCTATACCGACATATCCTGACTATTCTTCCCGTCAGTCCCTGTTGCCTTTCCCATCAGATAGGCCTCGATGAACTGCTCGATCTCGCCGTCCATCACAGCGTTCACATTGCCCGTTTCCATGCCGGTCCGGTGGTCCTTGACCATCTGGTAGGGCTGGAACACGTACGACCGGATCTGGCTCCCCCAGGCGATGTCCTTCTTTTCGCTCACGACCTTTCCGAGCTTCTCTTCATGCTCCTTCTTCCGGAGCTCATAGAGCCGCGAACGTAGCACCTTCATGGCCACGTTCTTGTTCTTGAGCTGGGAGCGTTCGTTCTGGCACTGGACGACGATGTTCGTGGGAAGGTGGGTGATGCGGACAGCGGAATCGGTCTTGTTCACGTGCTGCCCGCCGGCGCTGGACGCCCGGTAGGTGTCGATGCGCAGGTCCTTTTCGTCGATGTCGAGGTCGATGTCCTCTTCCACCTCGGGATAGACATAGACCGACGCAAACGATGTATGGCGCCGTTTGTTGGCGTCAAAGGGCGATATGCGCACAAGACGATGGACCCCCGCCTCGGCCTTCATCTTGCCGTAGGCGTAGTCTCCCGACACGGTGAAGGTGACGGATTTGACGCCCGCTTCCTCTCCGGCCTGATAGTCGAGGATCTCCCTGCCGAAACCGTTCTTTTCGGCCCAGCGGAGGTACATGCGCATAAGCATCTCGGCCCAGTCCTGGGCCTCGACGCCTCCCGCGCCGGGATGGATCGAGACGATGGCGTTGACCCGGTCGTGCTCTTCCGACAGGAGGACCGAGATCTCGGCCTTCGAGATATCGCCTGCGATCAGGACGATCTCCCGCGACAGCTCGTCATGCATGGCCTCGCCGCCGTCCTCGGACCCCAGCTCGGCCATGGCCTCGAGATCGCTCATGCGGCTGGCGAGAAGGTCCATGTCCTTCAGGGAGCGCTCGATGGCTGACTTTTCCTTGAGGACCGTGTTTGCCTTCGATTGGTTGTTCCAGAAATCAGGTGCTTCCAGCAGGCGGGTGAGCTCGGTCAGGCGTGCTTCCTTGGCAGGGGTGTCAAAGATGCCTCCGGAGGGCATCAATTCTTTGCTTGATCGTGGTCAGTTCCTGCTTCAACTCATCCATCAGCATGCGGTATCTCCTGTGAACCAATATCGAACGATGCTGATTATACCACACCATCGCGAAAAATCAATCACCATCAGCGGGATTCCTTGCTGAACCGTTCGCAGCGACAACGTCTGTGCAGACGCACCATCTCAGATCACTCTTGCAATTTTCAGCTTCCTGTACTATCTTCAGACAGAAGGGACTCTTATGTTTTTAGCCGCCGATGTTACCTTTAACCCCCATGCCCTCCCTCCGCTCGTCACGGCCCTTGCCATCCTGCTGCTCGGCCTGATCGTTGTGCTCCGTGAAAAGGGATCCCGGGAAAGCCTCCTCTATCTCAGCTACACACTGGCCGCCTCCACCTGGATGTTCTGTGTTTCAGTTGCCTTGTTCCTGTCCCTGTCGTCGGAAGAGAAGGCGTACCAGTGGATGACCATCGCCAATGGAGGCGTCGCCATGATCCCCGCGGCGCTGTACCATTTCACCGTCGTGGTCATGCAGACGGATAACCGGAACCGGCAGTTCATCCGGTTCGCCTGGGCGGTCTCGTCTGTCTTTCTGGTTGTGACCCTGCTGACGGACGTCCTGTTCGCCGGCCTGTACCATTACTCCTGGGGCATCTTTGTGAGGTTCCGGTGGCCCTCCTTTCTGTTCATGGGATATTTTATGGCCATGTCGGTCATGACGCTCAGGGAGTACTGGGTCGTCTACAGAAGCTCGGACCGGAACACGACCAGGCATCGCCGCGCAAAGGCGTTCCTCATCGCCTTCAGCATCGGCTACCTGGGTGCGCTCGACTTCCTTCCCGCTCTCGGCGTTCCCTATTACCCGCTGAGCTCCATCCCCATGATCTGCATGCTTGTTCTCGTTTCGCGGACGATATGGCAGCACCGCCTCGTGGACATCACGCCGGCCTTCGCTGCCCGTGAGATCATCGATACCATGAACGAAGCGCTGATTGTGCTGGATCTCGAAGGGGTGGTGCGGCTGGTCAATCAGGAAACGTGCAGCCTCCTCGGATGCCGTGAAAAGGACCTCATCGGCAGGCGGCCGGTGGACGGCATGACTACGTGCCGGCAGTTCGCCGAGCAGCTCGAGACGATCGCCGGGAAGGGCGCCGCCCGGAACGTCGAGGCCGAGTGCGGTCCGCACAACGGCGGTTACCGCACGTTCAATCTATCCGCTTCTCTCATGAAAAACCACCGGGGGGAACCCGTGGCGACCGTCTGTCTGGTGAACGATATCACTGACCGCAAGCGTGCCGAGCAGGAGCGGGAGCAGCTGATCTCGCAATTGCAGGAGGCGAACGAGAAACTGCAGATGCTCGACAAAATGAAGACGAACTTCATTTCCACGGTCTCCCACGAACTGCGCACGCCGCTGACGACCATCAAGGCCTTTGTCGAACTGCTGCTCCTGAAGCAGGCGATGCCCCATGAACGAAGAGTGAAGTTAATGAGCACCGTGAACGTCGAGACCGACCGGCTGGCGCGTCTGATCACCGACCTGCTCGATCTCTCCCGCATCGAAGCGGGTTCGGTGAAATGGCAATTCGCCCTGGTATCGATGGAGGACATCATCCAATCCGTCATCGAGAGCATGGGGGTGCTCTTCGAGAACAAGGGGCTCCAGGTGACCGTGGAGTTCACCCCGCGTCTTCCGCCTGTATCGGGCGATCGCGACCGTCTTGTGCAGGTCGTGACCAACATCCTTTCCAATGCCGTCAAATTCACGCCGCGGGGCGGCGTGATCCATGTGGCCCTTCGTCGGGAGACGGCGCAGCTCGCTGTCGAGATCTCCGACAACGGCATCGGGATACCGGCTGAACATATTGACCTCATATTCGAGAAGTTCCACCGGTCGGACGATGTGCTGACGGCGGCTACCGAGGGCACGGGCCTCGGTCTTGCCATAACACGCCAGATCGTCGAATACCACGGAGGCACTATCCGGGCCGTGAGCACGCAGGGGAAAGGGAGCACGTTCACTTTTTCCCTGCCGCTTGCGGGGGCGGGGGGGACAGTAAGGACCGACAGGGAGACCGCATAAGTACGGATTGCGGATTTCGGTTCGAGAATTGAATCGAGGAGCGAGCGCATTCCTCGTAGCTTGCTGCGGAGCGAGCGATTAGAATAAATAGTATTACCTTGACGATCGAAGATTCCCTGCAGCTTGCTGCAGGGAGCTTCAATCCCGGAGGACGGGCACAGTGATGCGGCAGATCCCGTGCGGATATGTTTTGACTTTTTCTACGAGGGTGTGGTATAAAACCGGCATAATTACATACTGAACACATCCAGGCGAAGGGAATCCCGTGTAAATCGGGAGCGGACCCGCCGCTGTGATCCCGGCCCTGCTGGAAGCAGGGTCAACGCCTCTGTCAGATCGTATCCACTGTCCCGAACCATCGGGATGGGAAGGACGGCAGATGAGGGAGAGCCAGAAAACCTGCCCGGATGTTTCTCGCACAGTCTTCGGCGTTAAGACCATGTGTGGGTTAATGTGTCCCTTAATCCCCAGTCTTCCCATGAAGGCCGGGGATTTTTGTTGTTGCTGCATACGGAGGAATAAGATAGCTGAAAGGGGTGCAATTCCCCTGCTGTCTCACAACTGTGCCCATGACAACACAGATAGAGACTGCCCGCAAAGGGCTCATATCAGGCCTTTTTTACGAAGCAGGCACCCGCAAGGCTATTTTCAGAAGGTCTGCAATTGAGCGGGAAGCTATAATATTGTGCGGTCGATAAGAGGAGCATCATGAAACGACCACTCATCGTTATTCTTGCGATCTTCGGCCTGTCCTTCACGGTCTGCGCCGCTGAACAGGCATCAACGCCGAAACGCATCATCTCTCTCTCTCCGGCCACGACGGAGATCCTGTTCAGCCTCGGGCTCGGCGGCCGGATCGTCGGGGTGACGAGCTTCTGCGACCGTCCTGCTGAGGCGAAGAAGAAGTCGAAGATCGGCGGGATGTCGAATCCGTCGCTCGAGGCGATCGTCCGGCTCAAGCCCGACATCGTCGTGATGACGACCGATGGGAACCCCCGGGAGGTCGATGACCGGCTCCGGGCCATGTCGCTTAAGACCTATGTCTGGACCAGCCGGACCCTTGCGGAACTGCCCCAGGGGATCCGCAAACTGGCCGGTGCGATGGGTGTACAGGAACAAGGCGAGGAACTGGCGAAGGAAATTGAAGAAGGAATAGAAAAATACAGGAGCGAGAAGTCAGGAGCCGGAAGCCGGAAGAAGGTGGTGTATATCGTCTGGCCGGAGCCGCTGCTCGTCGCGGGGCCGGGCACAGCGATCCACGATGCTGTCGTGCTGCTGGGTTTAGACAACGTCGCCAGCCGTGCCAGCTCATCTTATCCCCGCTATTCCATCGAAGAGCTCATCCGCTCGTCACCTGACGTGGTGATCGTCGGCAAGGGAACGGGAATGGATATCAGGACGGTGTCGCAGGGCGTTCTCAAGAAGCTTGCGACCGTACCGGCGGTCAGGAACGGGAAGGTCTGCTACGTGAGCGACCACCTGTACCGCCTGGCGCCGCGGGTCATCCAGGGAATAGAGGAGCTTGCGGCATGCGTCCGGTAAGGATCATCCTCTTCAGTTCCGTCGTCTTGGGCATTTTGTTGCTTGCCCTGTTCGCAGGGCCGCGCATGTTCAATCCCTTCAACCTCACGACCATGGACCGGGATATCCTCTATGCGATCCGTATGCCGCGGGTCGTTGTGGCAATGCTCATGGGCATGGCCCTGGGGGCTTCGGGCGCGATCCTGCAGGGTGTCCTGCGCAACCCCCTTGCGGATCCCTACATCCTCGGCATCTCGAGCGGTGCCTCGCTCTGCGCTGCGTTGGGGCTGCTCTCGGGTTTCTATTTCTTCGGAAGCATGAGCGTGCCGCTCACGGCATTCGTCGGCGCCGCCCTCGTGAGCGTGCTGGTCGGGGCCTTCGGGTGGAAGCGGGGAGGGTTGTGGCCCGAACGACTGCTGCTCGCCGGTATCGGCCTGAACTTCCTGTTCAGCGCGGTCCTGATGCTGCTCATGAGCGTCTCGTCCGATGAGGGGCTCCGCCGCGCAGTGCTCTGGATGTTCGGCGACCTGTCCATGGCCGATTGGTCGCTCATTCCCTCGGCCGCGGTCTTCATCGTGGTCGGAATGGGGCTGGTCCTCTCGCGTTCCAAGGCATTGAACGCGATGATCCTGGGCGACGAGTTCGCCCATAGCCTGGGTTTTGCGGTGCAGCGAGAACGTCTCGTCCTGTTCGCCGCCATGGCGCTGATGACATCGGCGTCCGTCTCGCTGGGCGGAACGATCGGATTCATCGGCCTGCTCATGCCGCACATCGTCCGGTTCCTGCTGGGAGCGGACAGCCGTCTGCTGGTACCGGCCTCGGCCGTCGCAGGCGGCGCGTTCCTCTGCTTCGCCGACCTTGTGGGAAGATCGATCCTGCCGCCCATGGAACTGCCGTCGGGAACGGTGACTGCGGTCTTCGGGGCGCCCTATTTTCTCTATCTTCTGAGGAGGAAAGATGTCCTCAGTATCTAAATCTGACGGTCCCATACTCGAAATGGCGAACATCTCGTTCAACTACCCGGGAAGCGGCCCGATCGTAGCCGATCTTTCCTGCTCTGTTCATGAACGGGAGATCATCGGCCTGCTTGGCGCGAACGGCTCGGGCAAATCCACGATCCTTAAAATAGCTGCCGGCATGCTGCGGCCGTCCCAGGGAGAGGTCATTCTCTGGAACAAACCGTTGAAGGGCTACCGGAACAGGGACCGGGCAAAGCTCCTGTGCTATTTTCCGCAGCAACTCGATGTGCATGTGCCGTTCACGGTCCGGGAGATCGTGGGCATGGGCCTCTATCCCTACGAAATACCGCCTGCGATGACCGTCGATGACGCAATGGACATGGTCGGCGTAGGCGACAAGGCAGACGCGTTCGTAACGAACCTGAGCGGAGGGGAACGGCGGCGGGTGTTCCTTGCCATGACCCTGATCCAGGGCGCCGGCATCCTGCTTCTGGACGAGCCGCTGGCGAACCTGGACATCAAGTACCAGATCGAGTTCCTGAAACTCCTTCGCCGCCTGAAGGATGCCAGGGGCCTATCGGTGGTCATGGCGCTCCATGACATCAACCTGGCGCTTCAGTTCGAAAAGGTGATGCTCATCAAGTCCGGAGAGGTCCATGGCATTGGCGCTCCGGAAACAGTATTGACCGGGCCGACGATCCGCGACGCCTTCGATGTGGATATCGAGGTGCGAAAAGCGGAACACGGCGCGTATATAACGCACGAGAAATGGTAGAGGAGGCCGAATTGTATCTGGCATCATGGAGCGGCGGCAAGGACAGCTGTTTCGCCGTATATCAGGCGACGCAACAGGGAAAGAAGGTGGCGGGCCTGCTGAACTGCGTCTCCCGGGAGAACGGGCGGGTGAGCTTCCACGGCGTTGACGCACGCCTGATCCAGGCGCAGGCGTCCCTGCTCGGGATGCCGCTCCTCCAGAAAGAGACCACGCCGGACCGGTATGCCGAGGAATTCAAGGAAGGCGTGCGCGCCCTTTCCCAAGGGGACGATATCACCGGGATGGTATTCGGTGACATCTATCTCGACGAACACCTTGCGTGGGTGGAAGGCGTCTGCCGGGACATCGGCATCAAAGCCGTCGAGCCGCTCTGGGGACAGGATACCTCGGCCCTTATCAATACATTCGTCGCCGCGGGATTCCGGTCGGTTATCATCGCGGGCAGGTCGGACTGCATCGATCAAGAATGGATCGGCAGGACGATCGACAGCGCGTTCCTTGAATATCTGAGGAAAAGACCGGATGTCGATCCCTGTGGTGAACGGGGCGAGTATCATACGCTCGTGGTCGGAGGTCCGCTGTTCAACGGCAGCATCGAAATTACGGGCAGCGAGGTAGTCGAACGGAACGGATACCGGTTCCTCGATGTGAAGGCATATCAGGTCGTCGCATCGTAATGCCGGTGGAAAGGAGGTGTCGGGCGGCGAATGTTGAGCCGAAACAGGTCCACGTTTAACAGGAACATATATCCAGGGAATGTCGAAGCGGAAAGGGGTGGGAACCCCCTGCTGCCACGCAACTGTGATGGAAACGAAAGCCGCAGAAGACCGTGAGACGTCGGACGTAAAACGTGAGACGGCGAATGGTCTTAATGCCACTGTCCCTGACGGGATGGGAAGGCCGGCGAGTAGGATGTCCTAAGCCAGGAGACCTCACATTCCCAAAACCTCGAAGGAAGGAGATTCCATGATGAAGAAGGTATTGCTGACGGCGATGGTATTATTATATGCAGGCTCGGCGGGCGCGCAGCAGGCGGATGTGAAACTTAATGAGGTCGTAGTGACGGCCACCAAAACGGAGAAGGACCTGAGGGACGTGACCCAGTCGGTCACGGTCATCACGGCCGACGAGATCAAGAAGTCGGGTGCCACAAACGCCGGGGAAGCGGTCAGGGGCGCGGTGGGCGTCATGCTCAAGGACAACGGGCCGCGGGGCGCCAATAATACTGTCAATATCCGCGGCGCCAATTACTCGCAGGTGCTGGTGCTCCTTGACGGAGCGCGGCTGAACTCGGCGCAGAACGGTGGGTTCGACCTGGCGGTGCTGCCTGTTTCGATCGATGATATCGAACGCATCGAGATCGTTCGCGGACCGGGATCTCCCTTGTACGGCGCCGACGCGGTCGGCGGCGTCGTCAACATTATAACGAAGAAGCCGGCCGGACCGGTGACGGTCATCGGGGGGGCGGTGGGGAGCCACGGATACGATTCGCTCCAGTTGAGCAACTCGGGCCGGCAAGGGAGCGGCTACTATTCCGTTACAGGGACGCGGGAGACCTCGGACGGATATCGACAGAACAGCGATCTCGACCAATGGATCGTCAACGGCAAGGTGGGATTCGACGTCTCGAAGTCCGGCAGTGTCGAGGTTGCGGGTAACTATCTTTCGCGGGAGATCGGCGTCCCGGGCACGGTCCAGTTTGCCAGTCCCTTAGCACGCCAGCAGGACAGGAACCAGCTTTTCGGTGCAAATTACCGCCAACTGTTCGGCAAGCAGGTAGACCTTCTGATCAGCGCGTCGGAGGCCAGGGAGAACCAACGTTATAAGAACCCCGATCCCGCATTTCCGATCGAATCGCTGCACGAGACCAAATCGAGGCGCGGCGAAGGCAAGCTTTCGGTGCTCACAGGTCCCTGGAGCCTTGTTACGCTCGGCTACGAGCTGCGGAAGGACGAGATCGAGAGTACAACATCGGGAGAGCACTCAACCACCACCAATGCGTGGTATATCCAGGACGAGATGACCCTCGGAGATGCCCTGATCGTCGTAGTCGGCGACCGTCACGATGACCACTCGGTCTACGGCGGTCAGCACAGCCCCCGCGCGAGCGCGCGGTACCGGTTCGCCGGCGGCGGCACAATCGTGCGCGCGTCCGCCGGAAAGAGCTTCCGGGCGCCCACGTTCAACGATCTCTATTATAACGATGGCTTCTTTTCCGGGAACCCCAGCCTCCGTCCGGAAACGGCCAAAGAATATGAAGCCGGTATCGAACAGCCTCTGGGCAGCGGAAACTCAGTGAAGGTGACAGGGTTCGAACGAAAAATAAAGGACCTAATTTCCTGGTCACAGGGAACCTCGCCGGTGAACATCGACCGAGCCGACATCAAGGGGGTTGAGGCAGAGGCCGTAGCCCGTCTGACGAAGGACATGACCCTCTCGCTGAACTATACGTACATGAAGCCGCTCGACGAGACGACGGGACAACTGATCACCTACACGATCCCGAAAAAACAGGTCAAGGGATCGGTCACCGTGGCGGTCGATGCGGACGTCACCGTCACCGCGGAAGGGCGCGCTGTGGAGAACTACGTCGACCCGGGAGCGCCGAAATGGCGATATTCGGTGTACGACGCAAAGATCGCACAGAAGATCGGGAAGAAGGGTCCGAGGTCCGGTGAGATATATTTTGCGATGACCAACATCTTCGGCAGGAAATACGACTCGCTGAAGGACCCCAGTTTCGGCGATTATCCCGGAGCTCCCAAGGAAATTCGCGGAGGGATAACCTATCCCTTCTGAGGGACATCATGGCGGAGTCAGAACAGCACCATGGATGAGTACCGGAAATCATTATCGAACGCATTTTTCTTTTCGATAGCGCTCCATACGGCACTACTCGGGGGCGCCATCGCGTTCGCACACTATGGAAGCCTGCTGCGCGGCCAGGACTTCCTCGCAATCACTGTTTCGCTCGTGAGCGACCGGGGAGCGGGGGAAACTGGCGCGGCAGCAGGCACGTTCCGGACGAGGCAGAAGCCTTCCCCGGAACAAATTCCATCGAGAATGTTGCAGGATCTGCTGCCGGAGAAGACAAGGAGACTTGACGATGTCGCCCCCCTTGCCGCCACCACGTCTGACGATGAGAACACTGCTCCGTCCGTACCTGGCGGGACGACCGATGCAGGCGGCGCTGCAGGTTCCGCGGATCGCGATGCGGGAAACCCGACAAGCGTTTTCTCGAAGGAACAATGGCAGCAGTTGTCTATTGCGATCGAACGGGCGAAAAACTATCCGCGATTCGCCAGGGAGCGCGGCATCGAGGGGACCGTCCTCGTACGGTTCAAGGTCCTGCCGACCGGTGAGATCGAGAAGGTGAATGTCATAAAGAGCTCGGGCTCGGACATCCTGGACACGGCGTCGGTCCGCACGGTGTACCGGGCGGCGCCCATGCCCTATGTGAATGGATGGGTAGAGGTCCCCATGAGCTATGTCTTGAAGTAGCCGTATTGACGGCCGCCGGCCACAGGGAAGCGGAGTGAAATGGACGAGAAAAAGATCAAATGCCCCGTATGCAAGAAGGAATCAGCCTGGAAGGACAATCCTTTCAGGCCGTTCTGTTCCGAGAGATGCCGCATGATCGATCTGGGCAAGTGGGCTGCGGAGGAATACCGGATCGCCGGTGAAAAGAAGGTGCCGCTGCCCGGGGAAGGTGACGAAATTAAATAGTACGGACAAGTAGAATTATTTATGAAAATATATTACAATACGTCTGATAAAGCTCGTGACCTTTCGGTCTCTGTCTGGCTCACAAGCCAGTACTTTCGAACCAATCGACCAGGAGACAAATCAGTTATGGATATCCGGTGCCCCAGCTGCAGCAAACTTTTCCGCGTAGCCGATGAAAAGATCTCCGGCAAAGGCATTCGCTTCAAATGCTCCAAGTGCGCCGAGGTCATCACCATAACTAAAGATGACTTCGAAATGGACCTGCTCGCCCGCGAGGGCGAAGCAGAGGAACAGGCCCTCCAACAGCCCCAACGTGCGCCAGTCCCGCAGCCGCAGGCCGCGCCTGAGCCGTCGATCACGCCTGCACCCCCGCAACCGATACCGTCTCCCGAGCCCGAGGCAAGGGAATATCAGCCCCCGTCGCAGGAACCCGAACAGGACCTTCCCCCGGCAGCTCTGGATGATTTCGATTTCAGCGAACCCCATGCCGCTGCAGCTGCAGCCGCTCATCCCGAAGAGGGTTTTGGCGGCCGGGATTTCAGCTTTGGTGCGGAACCTGAAGAGGGATCCGTGCCGGAGCTCGAAATCTCGCTGGAAGCTGCGGCCGAAGCAGAGGCGGCACTGCAGTTCCCTGATGATCTCATTTCGGAGCCGAAGCGAATGCCTGTGTTCGGAGCGCCGTCGGCGGGCGAACCGACAGCCGATGAGGAGCCCGAACAGAAGCCGGCGCAAAGGCCGACCGGACCTGGTACCATGTCATCGGGTTCTCAGCCGCCTCTGGACATGGGGGCGGAGGAGGAGACAGGCCTTGGTACCGCGCTGGCGATGCAGAAGGAGCCGACAGCTGGGCCTGGACCGGCTGCAGCAGGTCAGGGTTCGGAACTCGGCTCAGAGCCGGTAACACCGAAGGGGCCGGTAATCACGCCGGACCTCCTGGCAGAGATGATGAAACGGAGCACGTCCGGCAAGTCCGCGGCGAAGGCAAAGCCAACCGCTCCTGCCGAAGGGGATATTGATCTGGGGGCGGCGCTCTCGATACCGAAGGCCACGGAAACAGCAGGCAGGGAAGAGGACGAAACCGGGCCCAAGACTGCCGCTGCAACGCGCGCTTTAAAAGAGCCGTTATTGGGCAAGCGCGCACTCGTCATCGCGGCGGTCGCGCTGGTACTGGTCGCAGTGCTCGCAGGCCTTTACTACCTGGGCTTTTTGTGGGGAAAGAACGAGCAGGAGGCCCTGCAGAAGCAGCAACCGATTTCCCAGTCGAAGTCCCAGCCGGCTCGACAGGAGATCACACCGGAGGGCCTCTCGATCGTGGACCCGGTCGCCTTTGTCGATCCGGAACGCGGCGATCTTGTCATCACCGGAATGATCCAGAACACTACCGACCAGCCAAAGCCCGGCTGGTATCTGGTGACCGAGGTGCGCGACTCGAAGGAGACGGTGCTGGCAACAGTGCAGATGGTGAACGGCATTCAGATCTATTCGAAGGCGGAGCAAGAGACCTTTGTCAAACGCGGCGGGAAGATCGATGGGCTTCAGAGAAAGATGGCCTCGCCCGGAGAGGGGACAATTCCCCCGAAGGGAAGTGTCTCCTTCGAGGTCCGGGTCATGAACCCCCCTGCAGGCAGTGCGCGGTTCCTCCCGATGCTTCAATCCGTTGACCCTTCGACGCTGATCGAAAACATGAAGGCAGCGCAGGGACATCCCTAGAGGGCATATTTGGACCGACTGGTGGCCAGGGAACAGGACCGCAGCTGTCGGGGGAACGATCGCATCTGGTTTCAAGCCTATTGGGGTCGGGTCGCATGACGACCCCAAGATTTTGTGTATCGACGGCAATTTGCTCTTGACAAAAACCGTGATTGTGCTATAAATGCAGGGCTTTTTCCTTAATCACACGGGTTTCACAGGCCGGGAGGAGACCACCAGATGAGCAGTGTTCATAAGAACTATCTCTTTACTTCGGAATCGGTGACCGAGGGGCATCCAGATAAAATAGCCGACCAGATATCGGATGCGGTTCTTGACGCGTTCCTGGCGCAGGATCCCATGAGCCGCGTGGCCTGCGAGACGCTTCTGACGACCGGACTGATCATGGTCGCAGGCGAGATCACCTCGAAGGGCCGGGTGGAGATCGACGAACTTGCCCGCAAGACCGTCACCGAGATCGGCTACACTCGGGCGAAGTTCGGGTTCGACGCCGAGACCTGCGGTGTCATCACCGCTGTCCACCGGCAGTCGCCGGACATCTCCATGGGCGTGGACACGGGCGGAGCAGGCGACCAGGGCCTGATGTTCGGCTATGCCTGCGACGAGACTCCGGAACTCATGCCACTGACCATCAGCCTTGCCCACAAGATCACCCGTCAGCTTTCCGAGGTGCGGAAGAAGGGCATTCTGCCGTATCTGCGGCCTGACGGCAAGTCCCAGGTCACCGTCGAGTACAAGCAGGGCAAGCCTCACAAGATCCACGCGGTGGTGGTCTCGAGTCAGCACAGCGCTGACGTGGAGCAGAAGCAGATCCGCGCCGACATCATCGAGAAGGTGATCAAGCCGGTCCTGCCGAAGGAACTGCTCGACGAGAAATCGATCATCTATCACATCAATCCCACCGGTCAATTCATCGTCGGCGGGCCCATGGGCGATACGGGCCTTACGGGCCGCAAGATCATCGTGGACACCTACGGCGGCGTTGGCAGCCATGGCGGCGGCGCGTTCTCGGGCAAGGACCCCTCGAAAGTGGACCGGTCGGCTGCCTATATGGTGCGTTACATCGCAAAGAATATCGTTGCCGCGGGGATTGCGACGGAGTGCGAAGTGCAGCTCGCCTATGCCATCGGCGTGCCCGATCCGGTATCCATCCATGTGGACGATTTCGGGACGGGGAAAGTTCCCCATGACAAGCTTGTCGACCTGATCCGGAAGAACTTCGATATGACCCCGAAAGGCATCATCCAGACCCTTGATCTTCGGAGGCCGATCTACCGGAAGACAGCTGCTTACGGCCATTTCGGCAGGACCGAGCCGGAGTTCACCTGGGAAAAGACCGACAAGGCGGCGACACTCAAGAAGGAAGCAGGGCTCTAAGTCAGCGACGCAGGTCCGGCACGCTAGAACGTTAATAACGGGGCAGCCCTGTGTGGCTGCCCTCAACATTCATGTGACTTATTTGACCGCGAAGGGCCGGATTAAAATGAGAAGCCACTGACAAGGCAGCCGCATTGCGCGCAGACGCAGGACTGTAGTTCAAACATCAAACCCACCCGTCGAGGGGCGCTGCAGCAGTCACCGCAAGGTGGGTCTGTCAGGCTCGATGGGGTGGTACAACATGCAGCAACGGCGCCCATTCATTTAACTCGTGAATGGAGAGCGTTATGACAAAAGACTACGTAGTTGCAGACATCAACCTGGCCTCGTGGGGCCGCAAAGAAATCGCCATCGCCGAAACTGAAATGCCCGGCCTGTTGGCGATCCGTGACGAGTTCGCCAAGAGCCAGCCGCTGAAAGGCGCGCGCATCACCGGTTCGCTGCACATGACCATCCAGACCGCCGTGCTGATCGAGACGCTGAAGGCCCTCGGTGCGGAAGTCCGCTGGGCTTCATGCAACATCTTCTCTACCCAGGACCACGCTGCTGCCGCCATCGCCGCGGGTGGAACGCCGGTGTTCGCCGTCAAGGGCGAATCGCTGACTGAATACTGGGACTACACGCACCGCATCTTCGAATGGCCGGACGGCAGCTACTCGAACATGATCCTCGACGACGGCGGCGACGCAACACTGCTGCTGCACCTCGGAAGCAAGGCCGAGAAGAACATCTCGGTGCTCGACAACCCGGACAGCGAGGAAGCCACGGTGCTGTTTGCCAGCATCAAGGCCAAGCTCAAGCAGGATCCGAAGTGGTACTCGACGCGCCTGGCGAAGATCAAGGGCGTGACCGAGGAGACCACCACGGGCGTGCATCGCCTCTATCAGATGCACGAGAAGGGCGAACTCAAGTTTCCCGCGATCAACGTCAACGACTCGGTTACCAAGTCCAAGTTCGACAACCTCTACGGCTGCCGCGAATCGCTGGTGGACGGCATCAAGCGCGCCACCGACGTAATGATTGCGGGCAAGATCGCCGTGGTCTGCGGCTACGGCGACGTGGGCAAGGGCTCCGCCCAGGCGTTGCGCGCATTGTCCGCCCAGGTGTGGATCACCGAAATCGACCCGATCTGCGCGCTCCAGGCCGCGATGGAAGGCTACCGCGTCGTGACCATGGACTACGCCTGCGACAAGGCGGACATCTTCGTCACCGCCACCGGGAACTATCACGTCATCACGCATGACCACATGGCGAAGATGAAGGACCAGGCCATCGTCTGCAACATCGGCCACTTCGACTCGGAGATCGACGTCGCCTCGATCGAGAAATACCAGTGGGAAGAGATCAAGCCGCAGGTCGACCACATCATCTTCCCGGACAAGAAGCGCATCATCCTGCTGGCCAAGGGGCGCCTGGTGAATCTCGGCTGCGCCACCGGCCACCCGTCCTACGTAATGTCGTCGTCCTTTGCCAACCAGACCATCGCGCAGATCGAGCTGTGGACTGAAGCGAAGAAGGGCTCCAACAAGTATCCGATCGGTGTGTATACGCTGCCCAAACACCTTGATGAAAAGGTCGCCCGCTTGCAGCTGAAGAAGCTGAACGCGCAGCTGACCACATTGACAGATAAGCAGGCCGCCTATATCAACGTGCCCAAGGAAGGCCCGTACAAGTCGGGGCACTACCGCTACTAAGCGGGCTGTTATCAGCGTAACCTTGCGGCGGGGGTGGAACAGTTCCATCCCCGCTTGTCTTATCTGTTCCTAAGGAACCCAGATGAAATACGATGTAAAAGACATCAGATTGGCCGACAAAGGCAAGCTCAGGATCGAGTGGGCGAACCAGAGCATGCCCGTGCTTAACCTGATCAAAAAGCGCTTTGAGAAGGAAAAACCGCTCAAGGGCGTCCGGATCGCCGCGTGCCTCCACGTGACGACGGAAACGGCTTCGCTGGTGCAGACGCTCAAGGCGGGCGGCGCGGACGTCGTTATCTGCGCGTCGAACCCGCTGTCCACGCAGGACGACGTGGCAGCTTCGCTGGTCAAGCACGACAAGATCCCGACCTTCGCCATCAAGGGCGAGGACGGCAAGACCTACTACAAGCACATTATGTCCGTGCTCGACATCAAACCGCAGATAACCATGGATGACGGCGCTGACGTCGTCGGCGTCCTGCACACCAAACGGAAGGACCTGCTGGCCCACGTCATCGGCGGCACCGAGGAGACAACGACCGGCGTGATCCGGCTCCGCAGCATGGCGAACACCGGCGTGCTCCAGTACCCGATCATCGCCGTGAACGACGCGCAGACCAAGCATTTCTTTGACAACCGTTACGGCACCGGCCAGTCCACCATCGACGGTGTCCTCCGTGCGACGAACCGTCTGATCGCGGGATCGGTATTCGTGATCGCCGGGTACGGATGGTGCGGACGCGGTCTGGCCATGCGGGCCAAGGGCATGGGAGCGAACGTGGTCGTAACGGAGATCGATCCGCTCAAGTCAATTGAGGCAGTCATGGACGGCTACCAGGTGATGCCGATGGCCGATGCGGCAAAGATCGGTGATATCTTCGTGACCGTGACCGGCAATATCAAGGTCATCCGGGCCGGGCACTTCCGCGCAATGAAGGACGGCGCCATCGTCTGCAACACGGGCCACTTCAACGTCGAGATCGATCTCGAGGCGCTGAACAAGATGAAGAAAAAAAGGCGGCAGATCCGCGAGTTCGTCGAAGAATTCACGCTCCCGAACGGCCGGAAGATCAACATCCTGGGCGAAGGTCGGCTCATCAATCTGGCCGCGGCCGAGGGACATCCCTCCAGTGTCATGGACATGAGCTTCGCGAACCAGGCGCTGTCGGCGGAATTCATGCTGCAGAACTGCACGGCCCTGGAAAATGATGTCTACTCGGTCCCGCAGGACATCGACTCTGAGATCGCCCGCCTCAAACTGATAGCAATGGGTATCAAGAACGACAAACTCACGCCTGAACAGAAGAAATACCTCGCTTCGTGGGAAATGGGGACGTAGCTGGTTCGTGATCGTAGATCGTTCTGATGCGGAATGAGGATGGCGCGCAAAGACGCTTCCCATTCCGCATTTTTTTTATTCACTGTTCAAACTGCGATGCCATGAACAACCACCTGAAAATAGTCGCGGCCATGCTCATCTGGAGCACCTGGGGGATGATGATACGGCTGCTTTCCCTGCCTTCCGTCGTTGTCCTGTTCTATACCGCATGCATCGCAAGCATCGCCGTGCCGCTCGTGCTGAAGGCGAGAGGGGAGTTCGATCTGGGAGGGGTGTCGGCTGTGTGGCCGCTGTTTACTGCCCTCGCTGTCGCTTCGATCCTCAACAATCTGACCTATTTCTATGCCCTTGCCCAGACGACCGTATCGAATGCCGTCTTTACGCACTATACGGCGCCGGTGTTCGTTGCGCTGCTTGCTCCGTTCCTGATAACGGAGCGTCTCCAGCGGGTGACCCTGATCTCGCTTCCTCTGGCGGTTGCCGGCATGGTATTGATCGTTCTGGCAGGAGACGGTCTCCAAATGGGGGAAGAGCACAGGCGTGGCATTATCGCCGGTCTCGCGTCGGGCGTTGCGTATGCCTTCCTGATCATCGTATCCCGGAGGCTCAGCCAGCGGATGATGCATCATAAGGCTGTCGTTGTGCTGCTCTGGATCACCGTTGCCGTTACCGCGCCTGCGGCCTTCCTTGTTGAGCATCACCTGACTACCCGATCGGTCCTTCTGCTGGTTATCGGCGGGCTGGTACACTCGACAATAGCACCGCTGTTATACTTCAGTGCCTTGCGCCAGGTCATGGCGCAGCATGCCGCGATCCTCGGATATATTGAACCGCTGGCGGCCGTGCCGCTTGCTTTCCTGTTCCTGTCCGAACTTCCACCAGCCACTGCCATCGGCGGTGGTTTACTTATCCTGTTGTCAGGATACCTTGTTGTTCATTCAGCGGCTGAAAACCGGGATCGCCTGTAAGGTCTTCGTTCCCACCTTCCCTTGCTCTCCGTTACACCTCTTTCTCCTCACCTATGACCGTCAACGGCAGAAAAATATTTGCATTGCTCGGTTCCAGTCTTTTTTTATGCTATAATTTCGCACAAGTGCCGTATTGCTTGTAAAGTTTGCCTACATTTCGATTGAAAGGTATCTATCAAATGAAAACAATTGGCATGGCATCAGTTCTGTTCGTCATAACATTTACCGCTATAGTTGCGATTAGCCTGAATGATTTGGAAGCAGCGGAAAAAACAGGTGAACAACTGTTCAAAGAGCACTGTTCTGTGTGTCACCCTGAGGGCGGTAATATCATCAATCCGAAGAAAACACTGATGAAAAAAGACCTCGTTGCAAATAATATTAAGACTTCCGATGATGTGATCAAAACGATGAGAACACCTGGTCCAGGTATGACAGCATTCGATAAGAAGACGATATCCGACAAGGAGGCTCGAAATATCGCCGATTTCGTATTCAAAAAGTTCAATAAGTGATGCAACAGTTTATTAAATGCATCAATGAACGTAACAAAATGTTACGCTAGAAATGACGAAAAATGTCATTATCAAATAAGTTTTTACATCAATAACAGTTAATTCAATGACTTATTCATGGCATACTTTGTGCTTATAATGTCATAATAATTACTCATACTATCAAGTACTCTCTTAACTATTCACTTCCGGATACTGGTACTACCAGCATCATCTTGTCGACTCAATACCTGCACGATATTTGAACATCCTTTTCTGTGAGGGGGAAGTATGAAGAACAAAGATATCGCATCGGTCAGCAAGCATCTTGGTGTGTCACGCAGAGAGTTCCTGAAGTACTGCAGTATCGTGGCCGCAGGTATGGGACTGCCTCTCGGTACCGGCGAGCAGATAGCCGAGGCGGTCACCAAGGCGGCAAGGCGCCCACCGGTCATCTGGCTTTCTGCACAGGAATGCACTGGTTGCAGCGAATCGCTTCTTCGAGCCACCCATCCCACCTTTGAACACCTGATCCTCGATCTGATCTCCCTTGATTACCACGAAACATTGAGTACGCCATCGGGCCACCAGGCTGAGGCGGCGCGCGCCGCCTCGATCAAGGAGAACAAGGGCAAGTTCATCCTGGTCGTGGACGGTGCCATTCCGGTAAAGGACAAGGGCATCTACTGCATGATTGCCGGCAGGACCGCCTTGGACATTCTCCAAGAGACCGCCAAAGACGCTTTTGCCATCATTGCCATGGGTTCCTGTTCGTCATGGGGCGGGGTTCCGTCCGCGGATCCCAATCCCACCGGCGCGACGCCCGTGCAGAAGATCCTTACGGACGCTGGCATCAAGACCCCGGTCGTTACGATTCCAGGCTGTCCTCCGAATCCCTACAACTTCCTTTCGACCGTTCTGTACTTCGTGACATTCAAGAAGCTGCCGGAGCTTGACGATCTCGCCAGGCCGAAGTTCGCCTACGGGCGTCTTATCCATGAGAACTGCGAGCGGCGGCCCCATTTCGATGCAGGACGGTTCGCAACGGAGTTCGGTGATGAGAATCATCGAAAAGGCTACTGCCTGTACAAGCTCGGGTGCAAAGGCCCCGAGACCCATGCGAACTGCCCGTCCATCCTCTTCGGCGATACGGGATCGGGGACCTGGCCGGTCGGAACCGGCCATCCCTGCTTCGGCTGCACCGAGAAGGGGATCGGCTTCCATAAGCCGCTCTTCAGCAAGGCCAGCCTCCATATGGTGACCCCGCCGGATACCTATCCTCATGTCGTTGAGCATCAAGGCAAGTCGGCCTTGGCCGGCATTGCAGTGGCCGCCGCTGCGGCCGGGGCCGCCTATGCCGCGGTCAACAACGTGGCGAAGAAGCTGGGCGACGATGACGGGAAAGGCAAAAAATAAGGCCACGGGGGAAATTACCTATGGAAATTAAGCGAAGAGATTTCCTGAAAGTAGCCACGGCCGGAGGCCTGATGGTGGCGGCGAACGCGCACCCGGCCCTCGCTCGTGAGCCGAAAGAACGCATCAAGGACGCGGTCGGCATGCTCTATGACTCAACGGTCTGCATCGGGTGCAAAGCCTGCGTTTCAGCCTGCAAGCAGTTCAATGAGACTCCGTCGAGTTTTTCATCGACCGACGAGCTGTGGGATAATCCGCTCGACAATGATTCCAAGACCTACAATATCATCAAGCTGTACAAGGACGGCACCGGGGCTGCCAAGGACCAGGAAAAGGACGGTCATGCATACATCAAACGCCAGTGCATGCACTGCGTGGATCCCGCCTGTGTGTCCGCCTGTCCGGTCTCGGCGCTGGCCAAGGACCCGGCGAACGGCATTGTGAGCTACGACAAGAAGGCATGCATCGGCTGCAGGTATTGCCAGATCGCCTGTCCGTTCAATGTCCCGAAGTTCGAGTTCGAGAAGGCGTTCCCGCAGATCCGGAAATGCCAGCTCTGCTCGCACCGCATGGAGAAGGGGGACTTTGCCGCGTGCGCCCAATACTGTCCCACGGGAGCGACTATTTACGGCAAGGTGGAGGACCTGCTGGCGGAGGCGAAGAAACGGCTGGCATACAAGCCAGGAGAACTGAGGAAATATCCGGTCGAGCGTGTCAACGGAGGCCAGGTGACCGAACGGATCGTGACCCCCTACGTGATGCATATCTATGGAGAAAAAGAAGGCGGCGGGACCCAGGTGCTGTATCTCTCGGGTGTGGCCTTCGAAAAGCTCGGACTGCCGGCACTGGAGGAGACCTCCGATGCCCAACGGTCAGAGACGATCCAGCATACCATATACAAGGGAATGATCGCACCGATCGTGTTCCTCGGCGGGCTGGTCTATGCAGTCCACAAGAACACGAAGGACCACAAATAACCCCAAACGGAGAGGACTATGTCTGAAGAAAGCAAACCCATAGGTGGTGAGTTCCTGACAACGCCCTTCAAGGTCCTGGCCGGTTTCACGCTGTTCGCAGGCCTCCTGGTCCTGATCCGGTACGTGATGGGCATCGGCGCAGTGTCTAATCTGAGCGACGGGTATCCCTGGGGCATCTGGATCACCTATGATGTCGTCGCTGGAACCGCCATCGCGTGCGGCGGCTATTCCATGGCGATTCTGGTATATGTGCTGAACAAGGGCGAGTATCATCCGCTGATCCGTCCGGCGCTCCTGGCAAGCGTGTTCGGTTATACGCTGGCTGCCATATCGATCTTTATCGATATCGGCCGGTACTGGCAGGGGTACAATATGTTCTGGCCGAAATATTCCAACGTCAACTCGGTCATGCTTGAGGTCGCTGTCTGCATCGCGTTGTACGTGATGGTCCTGTGGATCGAGTTTGCACCGGTGCTCTTTGAAGGGATGCAGAAGTATAAGGGCAATCTGCCTGCGTTCCTGACCAAATGGGACGTGTCGGGACTGCAGAAGATCTGGAGCAAGTTCCTGTTCTTCTTCATTGCCCTCGGTATCCTGCTCCCAACCATGCATCAGTCCTCGCTCGGCTCCTTGATGCTGATCGCCGGGAAAAAGCTCTCGCCCCTCTGGCAGACCGGTTTCCTGCCGCTCCTGTTCCTCATTTCCGCCATTACCATGGGCTATGCGATCGTGATCTTCGAGTCGCTCTTCTCGTCCGTGGGCCTGAAGAGGCCGGCTGAGACGCCGATACTTGCGAAGCTGTCGGGCATCATGCCGTGGCTCATCGGCACCTATCTGGTGATCCGGGTGCTTGATCTGATCGTTCGAGGCGCCCTTGGCAAGGCATTCGCATTCAATGTGCAGAGCCTTATGTTCTGGATTGAGAACGCGCTGTTCGTCTATCCACTGGTGATCCTCATGTCCGCGCAGAACCGGACCAAGGCCCGTCCGCTCTTTCTGTCGGCTCTCTCGATCCTGCTCGCCGGCCTGATCTACCGCTTCAACGCGTTCCTGATCGGGTTCGATCCGGGCAACGGGTGGACTTACTTCCCCTCATTCAGTGAGATCCTGATCACCTTCGGTATCATTGCGTTCGAGGTCATGGCATATCTGTATATCGTCAAGAAATTCCCCGTGCTGCCCAAGACTGAGCACGCATAACATTTCGGAAGGAGAATACAATGGCGCGAATTGTCATAGACCCGATCACCCGAATAGAGGGTCACCTGCGGATTGAGTGTGAAGTGGAGAACGGAAAGGTCAGCAAGGCCTGGACGTCCGGCCAGATGTGGCGCGGCATCGAGAACATCGTAAAGGGCAGAGACGCCCGGGAGGTCTGGCTCTTCACCCAACGGATCTGCGGGGTTTGAACGTCCGTTCACGCACTGGCCTCGGTGAGGTCGGTTGAGAACGCCCTGCAGCTCGAAATACCACTGAACGCCCAGTACATTCGGAACCTGATCATGGCAGCCCACGGCGTCCATGACCATATTGTGCATTTTTACCACCTTGCCGCTCTAGACTGGGTCGACATCGTCTCGGCCCTCAAGGCGGATCCCAAGAAGACCTCGCAGCTTGCTGAAAGCCTGTCGAACTGGGACCAGAACAGCGCCAAGCACATGAAGGATGTGCAGGACCGGCTGGGAACTTTCGTGAAGAGCGGTCAGCTCGGCATCTATGCGAACGGCTATTGGGGCCATCCAGCCATGAAACTGCCGCCCGAGGTAAACCTCCTTGCTGCTGCGCACTACCTCCAGGCGCTCCATTACCAACGCAGGATCAATATGGTGGTGTCCATCCTCGGTTCCAAAACGCCGAACATCCAGAACCTGGCGGTCGGCGGCGTCGCGAACGCGATCAATCCGGAGAACCAGTCGGCACTCAACATGGAGCGGCTCTACTACATCAAGACGCTCATCGACGAGGTCCAGGGCTTCGTGAAAAACGCCATGCTGGTCGATGTCGCCGCCGTGGCGGCAAAGTACGCCGATTGGACCGGGTACGGCAAAGGCGTGACGAACTATCTCTCGGCCCCCGACATGCCCATGGACACGAAGGGGACGACCTTCGCGTTGCCGGGCGGTTACATCGAGAACGCGGATTTTGCCACATTCAAGCCTATCAAAAGCTTCAATGACGAATACTTCAGGAACGGCGTAAAAGAGAGCATCAAACATTCGTGGTATAAGGGTGACTGGAACAAACATCCCTTCGAAGAGACCACGGACCCGAACCATACGGGCATGCAGTACGACGGAAAATACTCTTGGGTCAAGGCGCCGACGTTCAACGGCAAACCCGCCCAGGTCGGTCCCTTGGCCAACGTACTCTGCATGTACGCCGCAGGTCATGCCGGTACCAAGAAGTATGTTACCGACATGCTGAATACGATAAGTGCTGTTGCTGGCGTCAAGGTCGGCCCGGCAGCACTGCACTCGACCATCGGCCGTATTGGCGCGCGTGCTGTACGCTGCGCGGTGTTGCTGGATGAGTGCACTAACCAGTGGAACGCCCTGGTTGCGAACATCGGCAAGGGTGATGTAAAGACCTTCAACGCGCCCAAGTTCCCCAGCGGCGAGATCCGCGGCGTGGGTTTCCACGAAGCGCCGCGCGGCATCCTGTCGCACTGGGCGGTCATTGACGGCGGCAAGATCAAGAACTATCAGTGCGTCGTGCCGTCCACCTGGAATGCTGCGCCGCGAAACGGCAGCGACCAGCCCGGCCCCTATGAAGCATCGCTCGTAGGAACGCCGCTGGCCGATCCGGAAAAGCCGCTGGAGGTTCTTCGGACCGTGCATTCCTTCGACCCCTGCCTGGCATGCGCCATTCATATGGTGGATGCGAAAGGGAAAGATATCATCACCGTAAAGGCCCTCTAGAAGAGGCCCGTACACAGATCGCATAAGGCCCTCTTGCCCCACTGTCCGGAGGCGGAGGGCTTTTTTATTGTCCAGGAGACATGCATGCAGGAACCAACGATCTCAGTAATAGGGCTCGGCAATATTCTCATGACCGATGAAGGGGTCGGCGTGCATGTAGTGAATGAGTTCGAGAAACGATATACGGTCCCCGAGCATGTGGAGATCATCGATGGCGGCGCCGCGGGGCTTGATCTCATTCCTTTCATCGAAGGCAGGGAAAAGGTCCTGATGGTCGATGCTGTCAATTTCGATCAGCAACCGGGATACATCGACACCATCGAGAACGACGCCATTCCCGTGCGGCTTACCCAGAAGGCCTCCATGCACCACCTCGGGCTCATGGATGTGCTGTGCATTGTCCGCATGTCGGGAAACGTACCAAAAGACCTCTGTATCATCGGTATTCAGCCAAAGAGCCTGGAACTCGGTCTTGACATGACCCCGGAGATATGGGATAAAAAAGACATCCTTATCGACCGGATCGTGTCAAAGCTTCGGGAGTGGAACATACCATGTGCCTTGCGGTCCCCTCAAAAGTAATTTCCATCTATAACGATATCGCGACGATCGACGTGTACGGTGCACGGAAGGAAGTGAACATCATGCTGCTTCCCGAAACGCCGCAGCTCGGCGATTTTGTCCTGGTCCACGCAGGTTTTGCGATCCAGTCCATCAAGGCCGAGGCATTCAAGACAGGTGAGATCATGCATGAATCATCCATAGCTCACAGTATCATCGAGATCATCGACGAGCAGTGCGCCGAACAGGGCTGCACAACGGTCGACGCGCTGACCGTACGACTCGGCAAAGCCACAGGGGTCATGCCGGAATCGCTCCAGTTCGCCTTTGACGCTCTCAAAGAACCGACGAAGGCGAAGAACGCAAAACTTACGATCGAGATCGTACCGGTAGGGGGTACCTGCAGGACCTGCAATAAGGAAATAGAGGAGAAAGAAGTCCCCTATATATTTGCCTGCCCTCATTGCGGTTCGATCGATTTTGAGATCACCCGGGGCAGGGAGATGGAGATCTCCGACATGGAGATGCACTAAAATCCGTCAGGCGTGAGGGATTAGGCCTCAGTCGGCAACAAACAGATGCCTTCCACTGCCGCAGCGTAAAGAACAGGAGCTTTCGTGAAAGTTAATGTGGTATCGAGGATACTGGAAGCGAACGACAGAATGGCCGAGGAGAACAGAAAACGGTTCAAAGAAGCTGGCGTATTTGTCGTTAACCTCATGGGCGCACCGGGAGCTGGAAAGACGACGCTCCTCGAAGAAACCATCAAGAGGCTCAAACCGCATTTGCGCCTGGGTGTTATCGAAGGTGACATCGTCGGCACGGACGACGCGGAACGGATCGGCAGCCTCAATATCCCCGTGGTCCAGATCAATACCGGCGGGGCGTGCCACCTTGATGCGAACATGATCAACGCGGTCCTCGGTGAACTGCCGCTCGAACAGTTGGACATGGTCATCATCGAGAACGTCGGCAACCTTGTCTGTCCGGCGGAATTCAAGGTCGGCGAGGACGTCAAGCTAATGGTGCTTTCCGTCGCTGAGGGCCATGACAAACCGCTCAAATACCCCCTGATGTTCCAGCAATCATCGGGGCTTGTGCTGAACAAGATCGATCTGCTCCCGTACACGAAGGTTGACATCAATAAGATGAGGAACGATTCCCTTGCGTTGAACCCGAAGCTCAAGGTCTTCGAGGTGTCATGCTCTTCAGGTGCGGGGATCGATGCGTGGGCTCAATGGCTGAACGGGCTCAGATCGCAGTAAAAGGCACTGTTCAGGGTGTCGGTTTTCGACCCTATGTCTACACCCTTGCGGCCAGCCTCGGATTGACAGGCACCGTTTCCAACGATGCCGATGGCGTTCATATCGATATCGAAGGCGAGTCGGTAGCTGACTTTATACGAAGGCTACCTGTCGAAGCGCCGCCGCTGTCCCGCATAATCAATATCTCCGTCACTCCACTGCCCCTTCAGGGATACACCGGATTCACGATACAAGAGAGCCGTGCCCGCACCGGAAGTGATTCCATGACGTTCGTATCTTCCGACGTATCAGTATGCCCCGATTGCCTTCGGGAACTGAACGATCCGGCCGACCGTCGCTACCGCTATCCGTTCATCAACTGCACGAACTGCGGCCCCCGCTATACCATTACCCGGGCTGTGCCCTATGACCGGCCCAATACGACCATGGCGGACTTTCCCCTGTGCGCTGCATGTTCACTTGAGTACCATGATCCCCGTGACAGACGGTTTCATGCCCAGCCCATTGCCTGTCCGAAATGCGGACCAAGCGTCGAGTTCAAAGTTCAAAGTTCACGGTTCCACGTGTCTTCACCTGACCCGATCCTTGGCGCTGGTGAGGTACTGCGGCATGGCGGCATCGTGGCCATCAAGGGTCTGGGCGGATTTCACATTGCCTGCGATGCCATGAACCACCAGGCAGTTGCGATGTTGCGGGAACGGAAACGGAGGAGCAATAAACCGTTCGCGGTCATGGCAGCTTCGGTCGAGGTGCTGCGGGGATTCTGCGAAGTGACCCGGGACGAACAGGCGTTGCTGGAGTCTCCAAAACGGCCGATCGTTCTGATCAAGAAGAAACACCCGGATGCAGTCCTTGATCCTCTTTCTCATGGTGTGGCGCCGAACAATCAATATATCGGGTGCATGCTGCCGTATACGCCGCTCCATTCCCTCTTGTTCTCAGATCGAGAGTATGACCAGCAAAACACAAAGGGAAGAACAGTTTCTGTGCTGGTCATGACAAGCGGCAACCTGTCAGAAGAGCCGCTCGTGCATAGAAATGACGAGGCGATAGAGAAGCTGTCAGGCATCGTGGATGCGGTCCTGCTCCATAACAGGGATATCTTCATGCGTGTTGACGACTCGGTGGTCCGCGTGCGGAGTGGGGGGTATTCTGACCAGACTCCGGCGCTTCCCTGTTCGATCTCGTTTTTCCGCCGGGCGCGCGGGTACGCGCCTGAAGCGATCGCGCTTCAAGGTTCCGGGCCGGAGGTCCTCGGCTGCGGGGCCGATCTCAAGAGCACCTTTACCCTCACCAAGGGTTCGTTCGCTATTCCCAGTCAGCATATCGGGGATATGGAAAACTACGAAACACTGAAGTTCTATGAAGAATGTTTTTCTAATTTGAAACAGGTGTACCGCGTCGAGCCTGTTGCGATCGTCCACGACCTGCATCCCGGTTATTTCTCGACGCGCTGGGCGCTGGAGGAGGGTAAAAAAAGGAAACTTCCGATCTTCGCGATCCAGCATCACTATGCCCATATCGGATCGGTA
Source organism: Nitrospirota bacterium (assembly GCA_020052615.1). Lineage (GTDB taxonomy): Bacteria > Nitrospirota > UBA9217 > UBA9217 > UBA9217 > JAAXXJ01. Next base: position 75,387 of record JAGVOT010000123.1, read on the forward strand.
ATGGCAGAGCATGGCTTAACGGATACGGTCATCGGTGTAGCGTTCGATGGAACGGGTTACGGCACTGACGGCAAGTTGTGGGGAGGAGAGTTCCTTCTAGCCGGCGTTGAAGGCTTTGAACGAATTGGTCAATGCAAGTACATCGCGCTTCCCGGCGGGGAAACCTCGATCAAAGAACCCTGGAGGACGGCGGTCAGCTATGTCGTTGATGCTGAGGGTGCACATGCCGCCGACCGGTTTGCAGCCGTAGGATTTACTGAGAAATATGGATCACATGCTATCGAACAGGTCATGACGCTTGCGCGATCTGCCGTTCTTTCTCCCCGCTCATCGGGTGCAGGAAGATTGTTCGATGCTGTGTCCGCGCTGCTCGGCATCTGCGACCGTAACACGTTCGAAGGTGAAGCGGCAATGGCGCTGGAGTCTTTGACAGTAGATGGCATTGCGGAGGAGTATCCGATTGTTATTACGGAGGAAAATGGGTATACTGTTCTCGATTTTGGGAATACCATAAAGGCTTTGATCGCTGACCTGTTGAATAATGAGTCAAGATCCATTATTGCGACGCGGTTCCACAACACGGTCGCTTCAGGCATCACGATGATGGTCCAATCCCTCCACAAACGGACAGGCATCATCGACGTTGCCTTGAGCGGCGGAACCTTTCAGAATCTCTATCTGCTCAAAAGAACAACAGCTCTGCTCATGTCTGATGGTATGCGTGTCCATGCCAATGTTCAGATGCCTTCGAACGACGCATGCATTTCGCTGGGACAGGCGTATATCATCAGAGAAAGACTAAAGAGGGCCTGAATGCATGAAGCAGATGCTCGATGAACTCAAGCAGTTGACGGCAAAGATCAAAAAACCTCTCCAGCTCATGGAGGTCTGCGGGACCCATACGGTCGAGATCTTCCGGCACGGGATCCGTTCCGTCATTCCGAATACGATCTCGCTATTGAGCGGACCGGGTTGTCCGGTCTGCGTGACGTCCATCCGGGACGTCGATGCCGCGATCTCGATCGCAAAGCAGCCGAACATGGTGCTGGTGACCTTCGGGGACATGATGCGGGTGCCGGGAGGGAACCAGTCGCTCATGGAAGCTCGTTCCGAAGGAGCCGATGTACGGGTGATGTACTCGCCCATGGACGCCCTGAAGCTCGCACAAGACGATGGCTCGAAGCAGGTCGTTTTCTTTGCCACGGGATTTGAGACGACTTCTCCGCTGATCGCCGGAACGGTCTTTGCCGCGTTCCAGAAGCAGGTGAAGAACTTCACCATCCTGTCATCGCACAAGACGGTACCACTCGCACTCAAGGCGCTTCTCGACGCCCCCGACGTCCGTGTGGACGGTTTCATTCTTCCCGGACATGTGAGCACGATCATCGGCCTTGCTCCCTATGATTTCGTCGCGAAGGAGTACCACAAACCGGCGGTCGTGACAGGCTTCGAGGCAGGCGAGATCATTGAAGGGATACTGATGATCGTCCGTCAGATCGCCAAAGGCGAGGCCATAGTGGAGAACGCCTATCCTCGCGTGGTCAGGCCGGAGGGAAATCCCCGTGCCGTCCAGATCCTGAACGATATATTCGAACCAGCTGACGCGTATTGGCGCGGCATCGGTGTCCTGCCGGGCACCGGCCTGAAGCTGCGTGCGAAGTACCGGACGTTCGATGCTGAGGCGCGCTTCCGCCCGGAGGCCACGGGAATTGCCGAGCCTGAGCTATGCTCGTGCGGTGATATCCTGCGGGGGGTCAAGGTGCCGACGGAATGTCCGCTCTTCGGCACCGGCTGTACGCCCGACAGTCCTGTTGGACCCTGCATGGTCAGCACGGAAGGCAGCTGTTCGGCCTATTACAAATACGGACACCGGTAAGGATAACAATGGCGGCAGCGGATAACATACTCCTCGGTCACGGCAGCGGCGGAAAACTGATGCATGCGCTCATCGAGGAGCACTTCAACCCGGCCTTCGGGAACGCGGGCGCAGGCGATTCCGCCGTCATTCATGTTCCTACAAAGAAACTGGCATATACGACCGATTCCTATGTTGTGTCGCCATTGTTCTTTCCCGGAGGCAATATCGGAGACCTCGCGGTATGCGGCACCGTGAACGACCTGTCCGTTGCCGGGGCCGTGCCGTTATACCTGACCGCCGGTTTCATCATCGAAGAAGGATTCCCGCTTGCAGACCTCAAAAAGATCATCACCAGCATGGCGGCGGCCGCGAAACAGGCAGGCGTCACGATCGTGGCAGGAGATACCAAGGTCGTGAACAAGGGAAAGGCGGACGGCGTCTTCATCAATACCTCGGGTATCGGTTCGCTCGAGGACGGCATCTCCATTTCGCCTGCCAATATCCGGGAAGGGCACGCGGTCATTGTCAGCGGCGAACTGGGGAATCACGGCGTTGCGATCCTTGCCGAACGGAACGGCCTGACCTTCGAACCGGCCATCATGAGCGATACGAGGCCGCTCAATGGCCTGGTGAAGGCCATGTATGAGGTCAGCGATAAGATACATTTCATGCGAGATCCTACGCGGGGCGGCCTTGCCACCACGCTGAAGGAGGCCGCCCTGGAGTCAGGGCTCTGTATCAGGATACGGGAACAGACCCTGCCTGTTCCGCCGCCGGTGAAAGGGGCATGCAGCCTTCTGGGGCTCGATCCGCTCTATGTGGCGAACGAAGGCATCCTGGTAGCCGTTGTCGATCCCGCCGTAGCAGAGGCGATCGTATCGGCGATGCGTACGCACGAATATGGCAGGAGCGCAGCGCTGATCGGTACGATCGATAGTACGGCGCCGGGCATGGTGCTGCTTGATACCGCCGCAGGCGGGAGCCGCATTATCGACATGCTCCAGGGAGAGCAACTGCCACGGATCTGTTGATGACGTGATGACGCGAATGCTTCGTGATCATTGGGCAGGAAGGATAGAGGTTAATGCAGAATATCATAAGTTTCTCCGGTATCTTCGTCTTGATGGGTATTGCCTGGGCCCTGTCGACTGACCGGAAGGTCGTGAACTGGCGGGTGGTCATCTGGGGAACAGTGCTCCAACTCCTGTTCGCGCTTATCATTTTTCTGGTTCCCGCCGGGACCAGGATGTTCCAGGTAATCAACGACTCGGTTGTGAACGTATTGGACAGCGCCATGGCAGGCAGCAAGTTCCTCTTTGGACGGCTGGCGCTCTCTCCGGGCATGAAGAACGAGATGGGCGAGGAATCCCTCGGCTTCATCCTTGCCTTTCAGGCCCTTCCCACGGTCATATTCTTCGCGAGCCTCATGGCCGTGCTGTATTACATCGGCATCATGCCCCGGCTCATACGCATCTTCTCGAAGGTATTCACGAGGCTTATGGGCATAAGCGGAGCCGAATCCCTCTCGACGGCGGCGAACATCTTCGTCGGCGTCGAGTCCGCAACGGTCATCCGGCCGTTCCTCGCCGGAATGACGCGATCGGAGCTCTGTACGATCCTTACCGGCGGCATGGCCACTATCGCGTCGAGCGTCATGGCGTTGTACGTGTTCATTTTGCAGCGCCAGTTCCCGGCCATCGCGGGCCACCTGGTGTCTGCTTCGCTTCTTGGCGCGCCGGCTGCGATCGTCATGTCCAAGCTGATCATGCCGGAGACCGGAAGGCCGGAGACGCTGGGACTGGATGTTCATCCGCACTACGAGAAGGAATCCACGCTCATGGAGGCCGTCATCAATGGCGCCGATGCGGGATTCAAGCTCGTGGTCGGGATCATGACGCTTCTGCTCGCCCTCATCGGACTGGTGGCGCTGATCGACTTCCTCATGTCCGGCATCGGTACGAGGATCAACGATCTTGCCGGCATACGCGTTGACTGGTCGATCAAGGGCCTCCTGGGCTACCTTTTCTATCCCTTGACGCTCGTCATCGGCGTGCCGTCCGAGGACGCAGGCAAGATCGCGCGGTTGATAGGGGAGAGGGCGATCCTGACCGAGGTGACCGCTTATCAGGACCTCGCAGCCCTTCTGGCCAGCAACTCCCTCTCCGATCCTCGTTCCGCCGTGATAGCAACCTATGCCCTTTGTGGCTTTGCCCATGTGCCGTCAGTAGCCATATTTGTCGGCGGTACGGCCGCTTTGGCGCCTGATCGGACCCGCGATCTTGCCCAGATCGGCTTTCGAGCCTTTATCGCCGCCACCCTTGCCTGTCTCATGATCGCGGCTGTAGCCGGGACGTTCTATGCCGGCGGTTCTATCTTGTTCGGAAAATAGCCGGTAGTCGACGTGATCGTGGCCCTACGATCACGGAAGGGACCAGCGAGATGTCACTGCAAAAAAAATCATCATTGCTCGGGACAATCGGGGCCATTTGGGGCCTGGCAGGTGTCCTGCTCCTGCTCGCCAGTGCCGCGCTTAGGCTTGGTTCGATGGCTCTTGACGCTTTTTCCTATCACTTCTTGTGGCATCATTGGACATCACTGGCTGTGATCGTGCTCGGGATGGCTTATGTTGAGGGGTACAAAGGCTTCCAGAAGGCCTTCTCTCCGCGCACTGCTGCCCGGGCTCGCTATCTCCGTCAGAATCCTCGAATCGTTCACGTTGCCCTGGCGCCGTTCTTCTGCATGGGCTATTTTTTCGCCACGAGGCGGAGACAGATCACGTCGATCGCCCTCACATCAGGCATCATCGTGCTCATCATCCTGATTCGATTCGTGGCACAGCCCTGGCGCGGGATCATTGATGCCGGGGTCGTTGTTGGTCTGACCTGGGGCATCGTATCCCTCCTTGTGTACAGCGTACAGGCGCTGCTGCAGGACGACTATTTCTGTTCACCCGAAGTGCCGGACAAGGAGTGATCAGTGGACGAGCATGAGGCTGTTAAAACCAATGAAGTGCCCGGTCGTCTGGTCGTGTTCATGATCGGCCAGACCAGCTTGAACCTCGAGGCGACCGAAGAGGTTGAAACGAGGACCCAGAAAAGTTCTCCGAGCTATCCTGCGGTCACCCCCAAACAAAAGATCATAAAGCTCGAGCGGCGCACCGTGGACGGGAGAGAGGTCGCTTTCCTCGTAAAATCCTATCCGCCTGACGTGGTCGTTGTGGAGGCGTCGGTGGAGATGAAAGATATCCTTGCCGATGACACGCTGGAGTTCAAACGACGGCTTCTCGGTGAATGCAGTGCCATTCTTCAGGAGTTCAGCTGTAGTCGGGAATTCGATGAGGAATACAGCGTCTACTGCATCGCCGGATATCGAGGCGATCCCGAGGTATACCTTTCGCTCCATGGAGACCGGATCGCAGCGTACCTCAAGAACGAGGCCGGGACCCTCGACGAGGAAGAGGTGAACGCGACACTATCGACCTCGCTGAAGTACGGAAAGGACGACATCACCATCGTGGACTGGGATGGCGCGTTCATCTTTGATGCGGAGGGGGACTTCCAGAGCGATATCGAGCTCTTCGAAATAGCGAATCTGCAGTTGCTCAGGTCTCGCATTCTCAATAGCGAGTTGGATAAACGCCTCGAGAAGACGCTTTCCCGGCTTCGAAAGCCGGGGCGCCTGCCGCTCCTGAGGTCGCGCGAGGTCCGGAAGGTCCTTATGGAGGTCATCGAGATCCGCACCCAGTCGATCCTCGAATCCGAGGCGGTCGAGCATAACATCAAACTGATCGGTGACTGGTATTCCGCCAGGCTCTACTCACTGATATCGAAAAAATTCCATCTCGAGGTTTGGGCAACGGACATCAAGGATAAGCTCCAGACGATCGAGGATGTCTATACCATGGCTGCTGATAATTTCAGCATAAACTATCGGGCTACGCTGGAGTTCATCATCCTCGCCGGCTGGTTCATCCTGCTCCTCCTCTACGTGGGTGAGTTCCTCTTGCTCAGGTAGACTTGCCAACATATGCCAACATATCGCCTTTTTCTACACGCCTGATATAAATATCAACAGTATCCTTATCGCTGCAATTCCTTTGTAACCTTTTTTCTCAAATGCCTGTATATAGATAAGTTGAGGTTTTCTGCTAATTATAAAAGCAATTTGACAGGGGAAGTGCGAGGTGTTATTAATTCACTAACACTGACAGCAAATAGAATCCATTCCCGATAAAGCCGACCCTTAGCTCTGAATGTTAAGGATGCGGAAAGCAACGGGTCTTGAAAAAAGACAGCCGGGCTGCCGAAGGAATCGCCTTCGGTATGCCCGGCTTTTTTTTGGATCGCATGCAGCGGAATGCAGATGTGACTATGTTGAAAATGAAAGGAGGAATGCATTATGTATAGCACAAGCACGGTAACGGTAAGCGACATTCTTCGCAACAAGGGACACGGCTACCTGGGCATGCCGCCGGGGGCATCGGCCTATGCGGCACTGGAAGCCATGGCTGACCACGACGTCGGCGCGCTTCTGGTGCTCGATGAAGGGAAACTGGTGGGCGTATTCTCGGAGCGTGATTATGCGCGGAAGGTCATCTTGAAGGGGAGATCATCTCGGTCTACCACCGTGGGAGAACTGATGAGCGCCCCTCCGATCTGCGCATCGCCGGAGCTTACCTTGAAGGACTGCATGGTACTGATGAACAGCAACCATATCCGGCATCTCCCGGTCATGGAACAGGGAACGATAGTCGGGGTCGTGAGCGTCGGGGATGTGGTAGGATCGATCATCAGGAGCCAGGAAGCCACCATACATCAACTGGAGAACTACATTGCCGGCGACGATTATCCGTCACATGTCGCTGCGCGCTGATGGAATAGGCTCCCGGAGCCGTTTTGGAGATTAAAGAAGCGGCAGGATGAGATGGGAGGACGCCTGTCAACAGCGCCCGGAAGGGACGACCCCGACGGGCTGTCCTTCAGCAGAAGTTCTGCGTGATGTATATCTTATCATCCGGTGAAAGGAAGACACCGATGCCCTCGCCGCGCCAGTGCGGCGTGAGGATGTTCTTCCGGTGACCGGGGCTGTCCATCCAGCCCCGCACGGTCGTTTCCGCTATCTGCTCCCCGGAGTTCCAGTCATAGAACACATCCCCGTTCACCGTTGTGACCGAGTTATAACGAACGTTCAGAAAGATGTTTTCCGCGCCCATATGGACCGTTTTCCCGATGCGCAGAGCGCAGGTATAGCCGTCCTGCCGGTACCGGTAAGAAAAATCATGGCCTTCCGGAGAATCGTGGCTGAAATAGCGGCGGGATGCCATGTCCTTGCTGTGACCCCGGGCGATCCTGGCAAGGGCGTCGTTCGCGGCAAGCGGAGAGAGGCCATGCCTAACGCGCTCGCGATTGATGAGCGCGTGGATCCTCTTCTCCAGATCAGGTGCGCGGAGAACGGGTTTTGGACGATGTTTGAGCGGCCCATCGGGGCGGCCTGTTGAATAGGGAGCGTGGCAGGAAATGCTGACAATCGAGAGGGCGGCCAGGAGCAGCCCGAACAGGACCGTGCGGGCGTGAAAGATCGAGATGCCGCTACGTGAAGATTGCATAAGGAACCTCGTTTCCTTTGCCAGCCTGAAAAGCCGGGATTCCCGCCGGAACCTGTCCCACCATGATGTAAGCAAGAGACGGGAGTGACGAACAGTGAAACAGGAATTAATCGCATATGAATCTGTGGGGAGCCGAGTGCTGACCTCAAGATAGTAACCGGTTTTCACAGGCACGTCAACAGACAGGGGATCAATCTTTGCGGGATCGAACGATCGGGAACAGAACAGGGAGAGTACAGCGAGGATAGAAATATGACCACGCCGCCGACAAGCTGGCGGCGTGGTCTCGACGGAACCTAGGACCTAACTGACTTTCTTGACCTTGCCGGAACGGAGACAGCGGGTGCAGACGTGCATCCGGATGTGACCGCCGCTCGGGCTCATTGCCTTGACGCTCTGAAGGTTGGGTTTGGATATTTTCTTGGTCTTATTGTTCGAATGGCTCACCTTGTTGCCGCTGAGCGCGCCTTTACCGCAAATCTGACACTTACCTGCCACGGGGATGTCCTCCTGAACCTGAAAATGATTGCTTAAAAAGCAGGCGTATGCTACCATAAGCCTGCTCAGCATGCAAGGGGTAATTTCGATAAAAAACAAAGAAATTCATGAGTCCTGACGATCGCAAAACCATCCTGGAGAGGTTGAAAAAACCGCTTAGTTTCGCCTCCCGCGATGATTTTGCCCACCTGAAAAGTCTCGCCGACCTGGAGCCCTTCGTCCACGTACAAATTGCAGAATTAAGGCGCCTGTCCGTTGACAGGGTCAAAATAGCCGAATTGGAAGACCTTTTTACGGGGTTTGACGGTCTAACGGCCGACCGGAAGCGGATTCATATCCAGCAGGCCATTGAGATCATAGACCGGCTGGGGCGGGAAGGGGAAGGAATGGCCCGTTTGCCGGATCTTATGGCGAATCCTGTAAAAAGGCCTGTAACTGAATCGTCCAATGTACGTCTTGATACCCCGGTGCAGTACTGCAAGGGTATCGGCCCCAAGAAGTCGGAGCTGATGGGGAAGTTGGGCATTGCAACGGTCGAGGACGCTCTGTTCACCTTACCCTGGAGATACGAGGACCGGGGAAACCTGAAAAAGATCTCCAGCCTTGTTTATGGCGCATATGAGACGGTGAGCGGCGAGGTCGTCTCTGCCGAGGTCGTTCAGACCAGACGGCAGCGGGTCAAGGTCTTTGAACTGGTCATTACCGACAAGACCGGAATACTGGTGGGCTCGTGGTTCAACCAGCCGTTCATGCAAAAGACCTTCAGGGCCGGCCAGCAGGTGATCCTTTCCGGGATCATCAAGAGCAATCCTTACAAGGGCGGCAGGCCGCAGGTGGACAATCCTGACTACGAGATTATCGAGAATGATGATCCCGAAAGCCTCTTGATCCATACCGGCAGGACCGTGCCGATCTATCGGGCCACGGCAGGCCTGTCGGTACGGCTCATTCGCAGCTTCATGAAGACCATGATCGATTCCTGCGCCGGTTCCCTTCCGGAAGTTCTTCCTCCTTCTCTGATCCGCAAATACTCGCTCATGCCCTTGCGGGAAGCGGTATCCGAAGCCCATTTCCCGACGCGGGAGCAGAATATCGATGTCCTGAACCGCGGCATGAGCGCTGCTCACCGCCGGCTCAGCTTTGAGGAGCTTTTTGTGCTCGAACTTGGCCTGTCGCTCAGGAAAAGGGGCGTTGCCACGGAGAAAAAGGGGATAAGCTTCCGGCCGCCCGTAAGGCTTGAGGCGGCGCTCAGGAAGCAGCTGCCCTTCAGGCTGACCGCCGCGCAGGAGCGTGTCATCGCGGAGATCACGGAGGACATGGCCGCAGATCATCCCATGAACCGTCTGGTCCAGGGCGATGTGGGGTGCGGCAAGACCGTCGTGGCCCTTCTTGCGGCCTTTGTGGCAGTTGAGAACGGCTATCAGGCCTGTCTTATGGCGCCAACGGAGATCCTTGCCGAACAGCACTTCCGGAACATCGCGGCCCTTGCCGGACCTCTCGGTATTTCCGTGGTGCTCCTGACCGGAAGCCTCAGGAAGAAGGCAAAAGGCTCGGTCCTGGCCGATATCTCCTCGGGAGCGTCGCAGATAGTCATCGGGACCCATGCCCTGATCGAAGAAGGGGTCCAGTTCAACAGCCTCGGGCTGGCGATCATCGACGAACAGCACCGGTTCGGCGTCATGCAGCGCTCCACGCTCAAGTCCAAGGGGTATGAGCCGGACGTGCTGATCATGACCGCGACCCCCATCCCGCGCACCCTTGCGCTCACGGTGTACGGCGACCTCGATGTCTCGGTCATTGACGAGATGCCGCCCGGCAGGAACGAGATCATCACCAGGCTCTATTTTGAAAGCCGCCGGCGTGAGGCATACCAACTGATGGAGGGAGAGCTCCGAAAGGGGCGGCAGGCCTATGTGGTCTATCCCCTGGTCAAGGAATCGGAGAAGAGCGATCTCAAGGCAGCGACCGAGATGGCGGTCCATATGCAGGCGGACATTTTCCGCGCCTGGAAAATAGGACTTGTGCACGGCAGGATGAAGGGGGACGAGAAAGAAGCCGTCATGGCGGCTTTCAAGTCCGGCAGCGTCAATATCCTGGTCTCCACCACGGTCATTGAGGTCGGCGTGGACGTGCCGAACGCCTCGGTCATGGTGATCGAGCATCCGGAACGATTTGGCCTCGCCCAGCTTCACCAGCTACGGGGCAGGGTGGGGAGAGGGGCCCACCAGTCATACTGTGTCCTGATGGGCCCCCGCATGTTCACCGATGAGACCCGTGACCGCCTGAACACCTTTGTCCGGACCACTGACGGGTTCCGGATCGCCGAAGAGGACCTGCGGCTTCGGGGGCCGGGCGAATTCTTCGGCACGCGGCAGTCAGGACTGCCGGACCTCAGGGCGGCGAACATCATCCGCGATGCCGATCTCCTCGAAAAGGCGCGGACAGATGCATTCGAACTGGTCTCGCAGGACCCCGGGCTTGCCGCTTATCCCGACCTGATGGAACAGGTGCGCAGAAAATGGCAGGGCAAGCTTGGCTTGGTAACGGTAAGTTGATATTTGAGAGGTATTCTGATAGAGTAAGAATAATCAGACATCTTGGCAGGTGAAAACCTTGACAGGAACAGGATTGGCAGGATTTTCTAAGAGTATTTATCCGTCGTTATCCCGTAGTCCCGCAACAGGACTTTTTAGGCTCCGGCTTGTCCGGATCAGATAGGGGCAGCAGCAATGACCGTCTGGGAAAAAACGCTGATCAACCTTCAAAAAGGCCACGGCAAACTGATGTCCTTTGCCGCCAACGCTTCCGAACGCATCAAGGCTGAGATCACCATCGTCCGGCTCAGGATGCAGATCGATGACGTGCGGAAAACGATCGGCGATCACCATCGCTCAATAGGCGGGAAGCTCCTGGAGATGAAGGATGCCGACGCGCTCCCCCCGTCCTTTGATCTTTTTTTCACGAATGCCGAGATAGCCACACACCTGGAGAAGATCGAACGGGGGCAGAAGGATCTGGAGATACTCCTCGATGAACTTCGGCATGAAACAGACGCGCTCAAGACGGTGTCGGTCCCTGATGAGGAGAGGTCTGCATGATCCTTGGCATCGTCCTTCTTTTCGGGCTCATTGTCGGCAGTTTTTTGAACGTTTGCATAGCGCGGATCCCTCACGAAACGTCAATTATCAGTCCTCCTTCCCATTGTCCGCGCTGCAAGACGCCGATACGCTGGTACGACAATATTCCTCTGATCAGCTATGCCGTCCTCCGGGGCAGGTGCCGGACGTGCGGACAGCATATTTCCTGGCGCTACCCGTTCGTGGAACTGATGAACGGGCTGCTCTATCTCTGGGCGATCGCGGAGTTCGGCCTTACCGGCGAGGCGTTCCTGATAATGGCGTTGTGCTCATCCCTCGTGGTCATCACGTTCATTGACCTTGATCATCAGATCATTCCTGACGTCATCACCTTTCCCGGCATGGTGATAGGTCTTGTTGTTGCCCCATTCTTCATGTCCACCCTCGCGGTACCACTGCCATTCGGCCTGGGCAGCGTTCTTCCGCCTCTGGGGCAGTATGGTACGGCGTTCCTGAATGCTTTCATCGGCCTTCTTCTCGGCGGCGCGCCGCTTTATCTCATAGGATTGCTCTGGGAGAAGCTTCGGAAGGTCGAGGCCATGGGCGGTGGCGACGTTAAGTACATGGCCATGGTCGGAAGCTTTCTGGGGTGGAAAGCCGCCTTTCTGACCATCATGCTCGGTGCGATCTCCGGATCGATCGTAGGCGTTGCGCTCATCGCGCTCAAGAAACACCAGGCTGACAAGGTCATCCCCTTCGGACCGTTCCTGGCATTCGGTACGCTCCTGACCCTCTTCCTGGGTTCCGAGATCATTTCGTGGTATCTTGATCTTATCAGCATATGATGGAGAAAGTCCTTTCCATACTGATCCCCGGGGTCCTGGTGGTGGCGGTAGGTTCGTTCGTCATCTGGGGGATGATGAGGCGCTATCGACGTGAATTGGGACTGAAGCAGGAGGAGCAGGAAAAGACCCAGAGCGTCAGCTTCATCATCGGAGCGTTCCAGGACGTTACCCGGCAGCTCAAGGAAAAGGAAAAGGAACTCGAACGCCTCAGATCCCTTGCCGAACAGCGTGCCGAGAACGTCGAAAGCTATACGGAAAATATACTCCAGTGCGTCACGAGCGGCGTCGTTACCTTCGACGGGAACGGTCTTTGCGCCACGATGAACCGGGCCGCCGAGGAGATCCTTGGCCTGGAGCGTGCGAAGGCCCGGGGGAGGACCTGCAGGGAGATATTTGGCGAAGGAGATATCTGCAGGCTTGTTCAGGATACGCTGCAGAAGAGAATGCCTTCACGGAGGATGGAAACCGAACATGTGCGGCAGAACGTTCGCATCTGGCTCGGATTCAACACAGCGCTTCTCATGGACCGTCAGGGGAAAAGCCTCGGCGTCATCCTGTCCTTTTCCGATCTGACCGAAGTGAAGCAGCTGCAGGAGCAGATGGAGCTCAGGGAAAGGCTCACGGCCCTCGGGGAGATGTCGGCAGGCATAGCCCACGAGCTCAGGAATCCGATGGCGGTCATCGCAGGCTACCTGAACCTGCTGGCGAAGAAACAGGACAGCGCCGGGCAGGCGGTCATCCGGGATGTTCTTGAGGAGATCAGCGGTATGAACCGTATCATCGGCGATCTCCTGATCTTTGCCCGTCCAACGGCCCTCAATCGAACTGCGGTGAACATGCGGGAACTGATCGACAGCTGTGTGACCACCGTCCTTAAGGCGAAGGGCGCTGATGCCCGGATCGCGACGGTCCTTGACCTGGGAGATGGAACGGCGCCCGTCGATGAGGTGCTGATGCGGCAGGCGCTGGGGAACCTTGTCCAGAATGCCGTGGAGGCAATGCCCGATGGGGGTATCCTCACGGTGAAATCGCAGCGCGATGGTGATCTGCTCATTACCGTAAAGGACACAGGCATCGGAGTTCCCCGGGAGCAGCACCGGAAGATCTTCCTGCCCTTCTTCACGACCAAGGACAAGGGTGTCGGCATGGGCCTGGCCCTTGCCCATAAGATCATCACTGCGCACGGCGGAAGGATCGAGGTGGAAAGTGGAGAGGGCGGAGGGACGATGTTCACGGTCATGATTCCGATAGCGTGACCTTTATTGCCACTATGGATACGATTCTCGTCATAGAAGACAAGGACAGCATGCTCGCCATGCTGAAGCAGACCCTTGAGGGTGAGGGGTATCAGGTCGTTCCCGCTCATGACGGCGCCGAGGGCATCAAAAAGCTCTCCGACGAGCGCATCGGACTGGTGCTCACCGACCTCAAACTGCCGAAAAAGGACGGCTTCGACGTCCTGAAGGCCGTGAAGCAGGAGAGTCCGCTCCTGCCGGTCATCGTGATGACCGCCTACGGGACCATCGAGACGGCGGTCAGGGCCGTGAAGGAAGGGGCCTATGACTTCCTGACCAAACCGTTCGACACGGAGCACCTGCTGGTTCTCATCAAACGCGCACTGGACAACTCACGCGTTGCCGCGGAGAACATCCTGCTCAAGACCGAGTTCGCAGACAAGCTTGGCTTTCCCAAGATCATCGGCAAGAGCAGGCAGCTCCAGGAGATCACGGCAAGCATCCAGAAGGTGGCCCCCACCAACGCCACTGTGCTCATTCACGGCGAAAGCGGGACCGGAAAGGAGCTTTTCGCACGGGCCATTCATTATTTGAGCAATCGAAAGGATGGCCCCTTTATAGCCATCAATTCCGCCGCCATCCCGCGGGAACTGCTGGAGAGCGAGCTCTTCGGATACGAGCGCGGGGCGTTTACCGGCGCCGAAGCGAGGAAACTTGGTAAGCTGGAGCTTGCCGACAAGGGGACGGTCTTTCTCGACGAGATCGGCGACATGGACCTGACGCTGCAGGCGAAGATCCTTCGCGTCATCCAGGAACAGGTCATCGAACGGGTCGGGGGTAATCATCCCATCAAGATCGACGTGCGCATCGTGGCGGCAACGAACAAGAACATCGAGAAAGCGGTCGAGGCGAAGCTGTTCCGCGAGGACCTGTTCTATCGACTCAACGTATTCCCCCTGACGATCCCGCCGCTTCGGGAGCGGAGGGACGATATTCCGGCGCTTGCCCAGCAATTCCTGAACAAGTACTGCGCCGAGATCAGGAAAGGCCCGGGCACGCTGTCCGACGAGTCGATGGACATCCTGATGAAGTGCCCCTGGAAGGGAAACGTGCGGGAATTGGAGAACGTTATCGAACGCGCTGTCATCTACGCGGAAGGAGGCGTGGTCCGGGCGAAGGACCTTGGCATCAGCGAGTCGGCCATCACCGATGCCCTTGCGGAGCATGTACCCATGGAAGGGCCGCTCGCGGACATCGCTGCCGCCGCGTCGCGCATCGCGGAATCGCGCCGCATCCGGCAGGTGCTGAAGCAGACCGGCGGCAACAAGACAAAGGCCGCGGAGATCCTCCAGGTGAGCTACAAAACGCTGCTCACGAAGATCAAGGACTACCAGCTGGAAGAGAAGAACACCGATTAAGCCGGCTGAAGCGTGTTTCCTCATGAACAATCCCCCTGCGGAAAACAAGAAAGAGATCGAAAAGCTTGTCAAAGACCTGAACGAGCACAGCTATCGCTACTACGTCCTTGATGCGCCCGTTATTCCAGATACCGAGTACGACAAGCTCTTCCGGCATCTGCAGGAGCTCGAGGAGCAGTATCGCTACATCCTTCCTGAATCTCCCACCCAGCGCATCGGGGCGCCGCCGCTTGAAAAATTCGAAAAAGTAAAGCACAACGAACCGATGCTCTCACTGGGGAACGCGTTCTCCCATGACGAAGTGCGCGAGTTCGACAAACGGGTCAAAAAGGGGCTGAAAACGGACCGTGAGATCGAATATTCCGTAGAGCCGAAGTACGATGGCCTTGCCATGGAACTCACCTATCGGAAGGGAATGCTTATCCGCGCGTCTACCCGTGGCGACGGGTTTGAAGGCGAAGACGTCACCCGGAACATCAGGACCATCAAGGCGGTGCCGCTCAAGATCGAGGGGGTCCATCCTGTTCCCGAGGAGATCGATATCCGCGGTGAAGTGTTCATCGATATCGACGAGTTCGAGAAGCTCAACAAAGAGCGAGAGAAAAACGGTGAGGCTCTGTTCGCGAATCCCCGGAACGCCGCTGCGGGTTCCATCCGGCAGCTCGATCCAGCGGTTACGGAGAAGCGGCGGCTGCACATGGCCTGTTACGGGCTGGGTGCGGCAAAAGGCATCGAGTTCAGGGACCAGGCAGGCTTCATGGAGTGGCTCAAGAAGGCGCATTTTCCTGTCCCTCTTATCTTTACGGTAGTGAAAGGCATCGACAAGGTGATCGATTCCATCAAAGCGATCGAGGAAAAGCGTCTTCATTTGCCTTTCGAAACAGATGGGGCGGTGATCAAGGTGAATGATTTCGTTCTGCAAAGAACGCTCGGCATTAAAACGCGGGAACCCCGCTGGGCTATCGCATTCAAATACGCAGCGCACCAGGGCATTACGGTCATCGAAGACATCATGGCAAGTGTGGGCAGGACAGGAGCAATCACGCCTGTGGCACTCATGCGTCCTGTGCAGATCGGCGGTGTGACCGTATCCCGGTCAACGCTCCACAACTGGGACGAGATCGAGCGAAAGGACATCAGAATCGGAGATACCGTTGTCGTTGAACGGGCAGGGGATGTGATTCCGCACGTCGTCGAGGTAAAAACAGAGAAGCGGAGCGGTACCGAGAAACGCTTCCCGCCCCTGAAACAATGCCCTGTCTGCGGATCGAACATCGTTCGCGAGGAAGGGGAGGTGGCGTTCCGCTGCATCGGATTAAACTGCGAGGCGCAGGTGCTGGAGAAGATAAAACACTATGCGTCGCGCGGCGCCATGGACATCGAGGGATTGGGTGAAAAAAACGTCGAACTGCTCTATAGCCAGGGTCTGATCCGGCATTTTGTGGACCTGTACAGGCTCAGGAAGGAACAACTGCTCGAGCTACCGCGATTCGCTGAAAAGTCAGCCCAGAACCTGATCGATGCCATCGAAAAGAGCAAGACAACAACGCTTGCACGGTTCCTTTTTGCCCTCGGGATACTGCATGTCGGAGAGTTCGCGGCCAAACAGCTGGCAAAGAACTTCGAGAAACTGGACGACCTGTATCGCGTTGAGGCTGACCGTGTCATGGAAATAAAACAGGTGGGTGAAAAGCTGGCTGCATCGATCTCGGGGTTTTTTTCGGAGAAGGAGAACCTGCGAACGCTTGAAGAGCTCAAGAAGCTCGGTCTTAAATTGACGAATCCTGACCATATTGCAGAAGGTGAGCAGAAAAAAAGGCAGTTCGATGGCATGACCTTTGTTATCACCGGCACGTTGTCCCGTCCGCGCGAGGAAATTGAGGAAATGATCGATATGAACGGCGGCCGTGTGACCGGATCTGTCTCGAAGAAGACCAGCTACGTTCTGGCAGGGAGCGATGCCGGAAGCAAACTGGAAAAAGCGCAAGAACTGGGCGTAAAGGTGCTCAACGAAGAACAGTTCATGATGATAGTAGAAGGAGCATAGCGTGCGCCTTGGCTTCCATGTGTCCATATCCGGCGGTTTTTCCCTTGCGGTGCAGCGCGCCCACGAGCTCGGCTGTTCGACCATGCAGATTTTCAGCCGCAATCCACGCGGATGGACCGTCAAACCGCTCGACAGGGCAGATATTGACGAGTTCAAACGGCTTCGAGAACAGTATGACATCGATCCCGTCTTCGTCCATACGAACTATCTTATCAATCTGGCATCGACGAAGCCTGAGCTGTACGAGCGGTCGATCGAGCAGTTTGTCATCGATCTGGAACGTACCGAGCATCTCGGCGCGGAATATCTGGTGACACATCTCGGCTCAGCAAGCGGCCAGGAACCCCTATGGATGATCGACCGGGTCGCTGATGCCCTGAACATGGCCATGAAGCTCCATGCACCCCGGGCGACGATCCTGCTCGAGAATACAGCCGGGGAAAAAGGGGATGTGGGTTATACCTTTGAACAGGTGAATGATGTGATATCGCGCCTAAACAATACTGATAAGGTCGGGATCTGCTATGATACGTGCCACGGTTTCGCGGCGGGCTATGATATCCGGACCAAGGCAGGAGTCGATGCTGTCGCAGAAAAGATCGGCAGTACGGTCGGTCTCGGCAGGCTTAAGGGCATGCACCTCAACGACTGTCTCAGGGAACTCGGTTCCCATGTGGACCGCCATTGGCACATCGGCGAAGGCAAGATCGGAGAAGCCGGATTCACCGCCATATTGAACCACCCGGCTTTCAAGGACGTACCCAAGATCATGGAAACACCGAAAGAGACCGACGAGGACGATCCCCGGAACATGAAGAAGGTCCGGTTGTTGATGAAATAATGACTTTAAGGGCGTCTCTCGCAGAGCACGCAGAGGACGCGGGGGCTTTAAAACAAATCGCCAAGTCCTAGTCTTATCTTAAAACAAGTTACAGCTTTTTTCTGCGAGCCATCATCTTCCTGCTTTCGAATAATTTCATTCATACTAAAGCAATTCATACGTTTATGCAGATAAGCATTAGAAGACAGATGATTTCGCTTGCCGTCCCCGTTGTCCTGTCGAGCTTCCTTCAGAGGTCGGTCGGCATCGTGGACATCTTCCTCGTCGGCGGACTGGGAGCGTCGGCGATCGCCGCCGTCGGTGTTGCCCAGATCATGATCTTTGTCGTCATGAGCATGTCCTGGGGCATCAACGTCGGCACAACGGTCCTGGTCTCGCAGCTCTGGGGGGCGGATCGGAAAGAGGAGGCAGGGAAGGCAGCGTACCAGGCCATGCTCATGGCCGCGCTTGCCGCGATCGTCATCATGGCGGTCGGCCGCCTGGCCGGAGGGAAGGTGGCTGCGCTGCTCGGGGCGAACGAAGAGGTCCAGCAGATACTGTTCTCCTATTCGAAGATCATCTTCACGTTCATCCTGTTCACGATTGCCATCAATGTCCTTTCCGGCATCATGCACGGCGCCGGTGATACCAGGACACCGCTCTATGCGACGCTGATCGTGAACATCCTCCATGTCGTAGTCGCCTACCCGCTGATCTACGGGAAAATGGGCCTGCCCGCCATGGGCGTCAAGGGCGCGGCGATCGCCATTGCTGTATCGGAGTGCCTGGGAACGGCGTTTCTGCTCGCCCGTTCGCTCCAGCGTCGTTACATCGTGCCATCGCGAACGCTGGAGATGAGGTTGACGACGAAGACCGTCAAGCTTGGTTGGCCGATCTTTATAGACCGGTTATTGCAGAACGCGGGATCGATGATCTTCGCAAAAGTCATTTTGCTCTATGGAACATCGGTATACGCCGCACATCAGGTGGGGCTTGCCATCGAGGCTATATCGTTCATGCCCGGGTACGGTATCGCCGTAGCCGCCGCGACCATGGTCGGACAGAACCTGGGAGCGGGCAGGCCGGCCGATGCGCGTCTATCGGCGTATGAGGCGAACCGATTTGCGGTCATCCTTATGGCCGGCATGGGATTCGTCTTCTTTTTCTTTCCCTATATGCTGCTAAGGCTCTTCACGAGTGATCCCGAGGTGATCAGGTATGGTATACTCTACATGAAGATCGTGGCCTTCGCCCAGGTCCCCCTTGCCATTACCATGGTGCTTGCCGGGTCCCTGCGCGGGGCGGGAGACACGGGGTTCATAATGTTCGCGACCATGGCGGGGATGTGGCTGGTCCGTATTCCGGCTACGGCCCTCCTTGCAACGGTGTTCCATGCTCCGATCCATTCGATCTGGTCGGTCATGATAGTCGACTGGCTGGTCAGGATGGGACTGCTGAGCTGGCGGTACCGGAAGGAACGGTGGGGGAGGATAGAGATATGACCGCTCAGGACAGCGGCAGGTCAGGCGCTCAAGCAAGAACAGGGAGGGCGTATGCCTGATATCATGGAATTGATCGGAAAAGACGTGGAAGTTATGGCGAACGGAGTATCATACAGGGGAGTCTTGATAGAGGTATCGGAGACCGAGGTCCATCTCAAAGGGATGCTGGGCTACGTTTCTCTGCCGACGTCATCGGTGACCGAGGTGCGACCGGCGGAAAAAAAGACCGTGCAGTGGGATAGCACCTTCGCTGTACCGGAGGAAGAGAAGAAGGACCTTATTCCCTAAGCTCAGGCGGTCTCGATCCTGAGCTTCTTCAATTTCCGGTAGAGCGTTGCCAGATCGATGCCGAGCCGTTCCGCCGCCGCTTCCTTGTTCCCTTTGTTCTCCGTCATGCTCCGGCGAATATACTCCCGTTCATAATCATCAAGCGCCTGTCTGAGCGATGAGGTGGGGACGCCTTCGACATCGATGGTCCTCAGCTTGTCCGGCAGGTCGTGCAGGGTGATCACCTCTCCTTCCGAGAGCACCACCGCCCGCTCCAGTGAATTTCTCAATTCCCGGATGTTTCCCGGCCAGTCATAGGCCAGCATCGATTTCATTGCTTCGTAATCTATGTCTTTGACGTTCTTTCCCGCTTCATCGGCGAACACCTTCAGGTAATGTTTGATCAGGAGAGGGATGTCGTCCTTGCGCTCGCGGAGCGAGGGGACCCTGATCTCGATGACATTCAAACGATAGAACAGGTCTTCCCGGAAACGTCCGTCCTTCACGCGCTGCACCAGGTCGGCATTGGTCGCCGCGATCACCCGCACGTCCACCGTAATGACCCGCGTGTCGCCGACGGGAGTGAGCTCCTTGTTCTGGATCACGTTCAGCAATTTAACCTGGAGCGACGGCGGCAGTTCCCCGACCTCATCGAGGAACAGGGTGCCGCCATTGGCCATGGTGATGAGGCCTTTTTTGTCTTCGATGGCCGATGTGAACGAGCCTTTCTTATGGCCGAAGAGCTCGCTTTCGAGCAGGTTCTCGGGGATGGCGCCGCAGTTGATGGAGATGAAGGGCTTGTCGTTCCGCGGTCCCGACTCATGGATGGCCTGTGCCACCAGGCCCTTGCCGGTCCCGCTTTCGCCGGTGATAAGGATATTGGCCTTGCTGGGAACGACCTTTTCCATAACGGCGAAGACCTTCTGGATCGCGTCGGACGTGCCGATGATGTTCTTGAAGGAAATGCACCGCTGGCTCAATTCCTGGCGCAGGATCTGGTTCTCCATGAGCAGTTCCCGGCCCTCTACGATGCGCCTGATCGTGAGACGGATGTCGTCATTGAGGAAAGGCTTGGTGATATAGTCAACGGCGCCGGACCGCATGGCGTCAACTGCGGAACCCACAGAGGCAAAGGCGGTCATCATGATAACGGAGGTCCCGGGGCTGATCTTCTGGGCATGGCGGAGGACCTCGAACCCGTCCATCTTTTCCATTTTGATGTCGGTCATGATGATGTCGTAGCTCTGCTTTCCGATGAGCTCAACGGCCTGTTCCCCGTTGTATGCTTCGGTTACCGTATACCCTTCCTTGGAAAGAATGATGTTCAGCGCCCTGCAAATGTCTTTTTCATCGTCCACGACCAGGATGTTCGTCTTCTGCATGCAGTGGCTCCTTGTGAATATCGGTCGATACGGGGAGGATGATGGTGAAGGTGGTTCCCGTTCCGAGCGTGCTTGCGACCTTGAGATCGCCTTTGAACCTCTTCACAATGTTATAGCTTACCGAGAGGCCGAGGCCTGTTCCTTTGCCGACCTCCTTGGTCGTGTAGAAGGGATCGAAGATCTTTTCCAGATCGGCAGCAGGGATCCCGGTCCCGGAATCATGGAAATCGATGAAGATCGTATCGTGGCCCTGCTCGTTCAGGCTGTGCCTGCTCGTCACGGAAAGCTCGCCGCCATCGGGCATCGCATCCAGCGCGTTCAGGATGATGTTGATGAACACCTGGGCGATCTGTCCCTCGTCGATCATGGTCTTGGGAATGTCCGGTGCCAGGTTGACGGTTATCTCAAGGGTGCTTTTCATGCGCTTATCGAGGCGCATGAGGTCAAGGGACGACCTCAAGATATCGTTGATCTGGGCCAGTTTGATGTTGGTCGAATCAGGGCGGGAGAACGTGGACATCTGACGCACGATCTCAGTGATCCGCTGGATATGGCTGTTGATCGTGTCGAGGCTGCTTTGCGCGAACTCGTCGGTGCTCATCTCCCGCAGCAGCTGGGCGAAGGTCGAAATGGAGGTAAGGGGGTTGCCGATCTCGTGAGCGACGCCCGCGGCGAGACGGCCGAGGGCGGCGAGCTTCTCGGAGTGCAGGACCTGCTGTTCGAGCTTCTTGGCCGTTGCGACCTCTTTGTCCACCCGGTCCTCAAGCTCGGCCGTGTACTGCTTGAGCGCTTCCTCAAGGTGTACGCGCTTGGTGACGTTGTTGCTCGCGATCACGATGCCGGTCACTTCGCCCGCTATGAGCAGGGGACTGACGTTCATATCAAAGAATATGGGCTCCGGCTGGATCCCCGTGATACGGTACTCCTTGACTTCGATGCTGATGCGTTCCGTCATGCACCGGTGCAACAGGGTTTCGATGGGGATCCCTTCATAGCGCGGCAGATTGTCAGGGAACAGCGAGAAGAATGGCCGCCCGACGATGTCCTGCTTGGGACGGCCGAGGGCCCTTGCCTGTGCGGTGTTCACGGTCCTGACCGTCAGGTCACGGTCCAGGACCAGAAGGCTGGTCTGGGTGTTCTCGATGATGTTCTCGAGATAGTTCTTCGCGATCACGATCTCCTGCTCAAGGCGGCGCTGGTTCTCGAGATGCATGGCCTTTTCCTCGGCCTTGATCTTTTTCCGGTAGGTGATCATGGAAATAACGGATGCGACAAGCGTCGTGATGAATATCGAGATGATCAGCAGGGAGAAGAACGACTGGCTTTTTTGCATCAGGGCGATCACATCAGAATAGGGAGCGGAGACCACGACGAACCAGGAACGAACGCCGACCGGGAACTTGTAATAGGCCGCGAGCTTGTTCTCGCCTCCCGGCGCAACATAGAAACCGAAGGTCTCCGTCTTGCCCTCGACCATCTGCTTTTCAGCATTGAATGAGCGGTGGCACTGAAAACAGGAACTGTCTGTGTGAAACAGGTTCTTCCCGAGCATCTGCGGTTGTGTGGGATGGTAGAGGAGTGTGCCGTCGCTGTCCATCATCCAGGCATATCCGCGGGTTCCGGACTTTACCGGGAGAAGATATTTCTGCGTTATTCCGTCAACGGACAGGACGGCGAGGACGACGCCGTTGAACTGGAGCTCCTGCGAGCTAGGTGATTTCTGATAGATCGGAGTGGCCATGACGAATTGTTTCGAGTCCGGCCGCTCTGCAACGATGCTCATGAGGTCAGTGATCAGGTGCTCGTTTGCGCGAAGGGTCTTCGCTCTGCTGAAATATTTCGTATCAGCAAGGCTGTCACCCTCCCGCTTGGGATAGCCGCTGTCATAGAGGATCGTCCCGCGGCGGTCCAGGATCCGGAGGGCAACGAGGATGTCGCTTTCGATGTGATAGTGTATCCCTTTTATGACCGCCCGTGCCTGTGAACTCCGGCCGACACTCATGATGTCGGGCAGCTGCGAGATAACGCTGATGTCCTTGTACACATGATCGAGGAACGATTCCACGTTGATGGCGACCTGCTGGGCAAGCAAAAGCTGCTGCTTGTTGAACTGATCGGCCATCTCGTTCCGGAGCGTCTGATGAAAGGTCTGTCCGATTATGATGATGAGGGATAAGATGAAAAGAAAGGCCAGGATGACCACGAGCGGCGTAAGGATCTCACGGTTCTTGAGGGTGCGAAGCGCGCTGAACATGCGCTAATTTACTGCCAAAATGTCAGTGATGTCAAGGGATTAGATTGTCAGGGCGGAGGTGTCTGACGTGCAAGGTGTGTAAGGTAGATACCGACGTTGTGAAAGACCGGCATTCCCATGGTGTGATGATAGGGAACTGACCGCGATCATGAGGGGATAGTGGACGCCCGAGGTTACATCAGGATACTGAACGATGGCAGGCTGCGGGAACTGCATGTTCAATAAAATATAGGCTTCAGCGTCATGTGTATGACGCCGAAGAGGAGTAGTTCGTCGGAAAGGATTTCTGTGTTACGCGCAGTTCCATGATGCATGGATTGTTACCTGGCGGCAGGGTGGTTTGAACTGCGGTTTTTCTACCGAACGACGAACGGATGTGTTCCCGAACACTGACGGCTGATCATCAGTTCGGGAAGAGATTCTTGATCTTGGCGAGGATATCCATGGGGCTAAAAGGTTTGACGATGTATTCGTCCGCGCCGACTTCCTTCCCGCGCTCCTGTTCTGCCACCTGTCCCTTGGCCGTAAGCATGATGATGTAGATGCTTCTCAGGTCTGGATCGTTCTTGATGGTGCGGCAGACATCATAGCCGTTGATCTCCGGCATCATGATGTCCAGGAAAAGGATGTCAGGTTTTCGTTCCCGAACCTTGCGGAGCGTGTCAGCTCCGTCATTAGCAAGCTGCAGATCATAACCCTCATCCTCAAGGAGGTAGGTGAGGGCATCCCTGATATTCTCGTTATCGTCGGCGATCAAAACCTTTTTCTGGTCCCTGGTCGTTGTATTCATATGGTAGATAGTATCCCGATACTCGCAGCTTGTCAAGCTGATATGCAACTTTAGGGTTCGGATCGATGCTACGATAACGCCTTGATTATACGATAATTAACCCTGTTATTAACTGTTGTAAATCGTGGTTGTGTACTGTAAAATGCGCTCTAAAGAAGTCGTTCATGGTTCAGCAGGCAGAGAACGATGCAATTCGAACTGCCGGGATGACTCGAGGAGGGATCCTTGCACGTTGGATTTGATATGCACGCGGTGTTACGGCAGGTCCTGAAGAACGGAGGAGAATATGCGGACCTGTACCTGGAGCGGTCTTCGCCTCTTGCCATCTTGTGTGAAGATGACCGGATCGAAAAGGTCATTGCCGGACGCGAATGCGGCGCGGGTCTGAGGCTTATCTCAGGAAAACGGACAGCCTACGCCTATACGAACGAACTTACCACGTCGTCGCTTCTCGGACTGGCCGAGGCCATGAGCCGGTCGGTCCGTTCCCCAGAGGGGCCAGGGGAGCGACCGATTACCCTGCAGGGAACATCTCCTGCCGGCAGTGGGTCATTTGTGAAACAGCCGCCTGAGCAGGTAACAACGGACAAAAAAGCGGAGATGGTGAAGCGGGCGAACCATATTGCCCGGAACTTCGATCCGCGGGTACGTCAGGTTATGGTGACGTACCGCGAGAACCGCCAGGAGGTGCTCATTGCAACATCGTCCGGCGAAGTGATCGAGGATACGCGCAGCTATCTTACCGCCATGGTCCAGGTCGTCGCGTCCGACGGCGGGGCCGTGCAGACGGGCTATGAACCCGTGGGCGGTTTGATCGGCATGGAACTCTTCGATGCTGAACCGCTGGAACTGGCCGCCGAGAAGGCCGCGCGCAGGGCAGTGATGATGCTGACCGCCCGCAAGGCTCCTGCGGGGAGGATGCCGGTGGTCCTGTCGTCCGATGCGGGCGGGACCATGATCCATGAAGCGATCGGCCACGGTCTCGAAGCGGACCTCGCCCAATCCGGGTTGTCGGTCTATTCGGGCAAGCTTGGCCAGCAGATCGCGTCGCCATTGATCACCGTCGTTGATGATGCGACCTTGCCGGGCAGAAGGGGGTCGTTCCGCGTGGACGATGAGGGGACGAACGCGCAGCGTACGGTCCTCGTGGAGCAGGGCATCCTGATAACCTACCTGTACGACCGCCTTACCGCGATGAAGGACGGGACCCGGTCCACGGGCAATGGCAGAAGGGAGTCCTACCGGCATCGCCCCATTCCCCGCATGACCAACACCATGATCGTGCCGGGCGCAACAAGACCGGCCGATATCCTGAAGTCCACGCCGAAAGGCCTCTTCGTCCGCAAGATGGGTGGCGGGCAGGTGAATACGGTCAATGGAGATTTCGTGTTCGAGGTGAGCGAGGGATATCTCATCGAGAACGGACGGATCGCCGATCCCGTGCGCGGAGCGACGCTCGTGGGAAATGGCCCTGCCGTTCTCATGTCAATCGACCTGGTCGGCTCGGACCTGGGCTTTTCCATCGGGACATGCGGCAAGGACGGCCAGGGCTCGCCGGTGAGCGATGCGCAGCCGACCCTCCGGATCCCGGAGATCACCGTCGGCGGAGAAGTGGAGTAGCGTCGTGATGTTCTCGTTCATTCGAAAACGGCTCGAGCTCAAGATCATCGTTTCTCTGGCGCTCGTGATGGCTGCATGATCGGGGGTCTATACCTACATATGCGGACCGACACGATATGCACCTTGGAACGCACGCTCGGAGCGCTGGCTTCGGCCATCAAGGGAACGGTGATCGGGTCCATGAAAAAAGGTCGCCATAAGCTCGTCAAGAACATCGTCGATGCGGCCAATGAGCCGGACTTCAATGATCGGGTGATGATCTACGACGGATCAGGGCGATCGACTCAGGGACTTGAAAAAAAGCCGGCGATGGCGGTTTGGATATGGACATCCCGCCTGCGATCTTGCGTTCCGTGGCAGGAGGGGACATCAGCGATATTCGCGATCAGCGGGACAACACGTATATTTCCTATTACTACACCGTGGGCTGCAGGACACAATGACGAATGGCAAGGTCGGTGAACAACAAAGTATGCTGGTGCTTCCCGATGGCCGGAGCCGTCATCTCCACAGCATCTTCGCGCCGCTGGTCGAGGATGGCACGACGTTGTTCGTCGTGGAGGCCATCAGGGACACATCGGAGCGGGTCACCACGGAAAGGGAGCTGGCGGAAAAAACATCCGAGCTGCGCATGACCAATCGGCTCCTGGCACAGCTTGCCGTTACCGACAGCCAGACGAAGCTCTACAACCGGCGGCATTGTGACGAGGTCCTTTTCAAAGAGATAAAGCGCTAAACCGGCGCAAATACATTTCCCTTTTGCTTATCATGATCGATATAGACCATTTCAAGGGGCTGAACGACCGGTACGGACATCTTGACCGGGCGCTGCACCAGGCAAGGGATGAAGTGGAGGTTTGAGCGTGCGAAAGTCGAGCGATCAAGGCAATGGACCGGGGATCATCAGGACGGCGATCATTACCCTGAGCGACAAGGGTGCGAAAGGTGAGCGTGAGGACGAGAGCGGTCAGGTCATCCGTGAAATGGTTTCCGGCATCGGCGCAGAGGTCCGTCACTATGAGATCCTCCCTGATGAACATGATCGGATCGTCGCCGCATTGAAGCGCCTCGCTGATTCCGGAGCGATCGACCTGGTCCTGACCACGGGCGGTACCGGGGTCGCTCCCAGGGATGTGACGCCTGAGGCCACCCGCGAGGTCATTGACCGGGAGCTTCCGGGCATGTCCGAGGCCATGCGCGCGGAAAGCCTCAAGAAGACCCCCCATGCCATGCTGTCCCGTTCCGTTGCCGGGATGCGCAAACAGACCCTCATCGTGAACCTTCCCGGCAGCCCCCGTGCGGTCCGCGAGAACCTCGCTGTCATCCTTCCTGCGCTGGTACATGCCATCGAAAAGATCAAAGGCGATCCCTCCGAATGCGGCGCTTCCTCGTAGCATGGTGCCGGCACCTTTTCCGTTGACAATCCGTTCCGGTGTTTGCTACAGTGAAGCTGCTGCTGTTCCGCCACGGTGGGACAGCAGCAGCGTAGATCCGTTCGGTAGTATTCATCTAAACGCTCTCTAGCCCGTAGTCCAGCCGTCCAGACGTGACGGGGAATGCGCTCGCTCCTGGATTCTTCGATGAATGGTCGGACACCCTTTTTTCATTGTTAAGGAGACGTAATGTTCTGTCCACACTGCGGCAAGGAAATATCCGAAGACCAGGCCTTTTGTCAGTTCTGTGGAGGAACTGTCGCGTCGGCCGTGCCGGCGTCTGTTCCGGGCAGGGCCAAGACCGCCTGGGAAGACCCGTCCACGCGGTGGACCGTCAAAGGATTGCTCTCCTCCCTGAAGGAAGTTCTTTTTGCACCGACGAAATTTTATCACACGATGAATGTCACCGGGGGAATCACCGATCCCATGCTCTTCGCCCTGATCACCGGCATGGTAAGCTGGATGATCTATTATTTCTGGCTCATAGTCCTTCGCGATCCCCTCGGCAGTTATATCCCTCGCACAGGGGCGTCAGGCCTCGACGTGTTCCAGGGTTTCGGCCTCGTTGCCGCTGCGGTCTTTACACCATTCATTCTTATCGCCTCGCTGTTCATCTGGTCAGGCATTCTTCACGTGCTGTTGATGATGGTGCGAGGTGCAAAGAACGGTTTTGAGGCCACGTTCAGGGTCGTATCCTACAGCTGTGGCGCCTACGTCTTTCTCATGGTCCCTTTTTGCGGCGCGGTCATTTCCGGTATCTGGACCATGGTGCTGGCGATCATCGGACTAAAGGGGGCACACGGAACGACGGGCGGAAAGGCATCGTTTGCCGTGTTATTCCCGCTTATCATGTGCTGCGCCATCGTGATGATGTTCTTCCTGCTCGTGCTGGGCACTGTAGCGGCTTCCTTTGGGACCATGCCACAGCAGCCGTGGCGGTAGGGTAGGGAGCCAGGAACTTCGATCACCGGAATAACTTTCCACCGATATGGATGGGTCGTTATGCGCATTTCCCTGAGACATAGGAATTCCGGTGAGATCGAGTTCGCTATCATCTACGGTTTGATCGTTAGCCTTGCCCTGGTCTCTGCCAGGGTGCTTCCCCTCCAGGATATCCTGCCGGCCTGCCTGTTCCGGGCGGCCACGGGAATACCCTGCCCTTCATGCGGAACAACACGAGCGCTACTGCATCTGGCACATGGTGATATTGCCGGTTCCCTGTTCCTGAATCCGCTCTTTTCCCTGGCCATGATCGTCGCTCTTGTTCTGTTCCTTGCTCGTTCTGCCCGTATTCTCTTTAGCCGATTCTGGATTACGCTCACCCTTACACGCGCAGAGGGCACGTTCTTGCGGGTAGTATTGGCCGGACTCTTCCTGGCGAATTGGGCATACCTGATTTTCATCGTGTAACGGCCCACTTGCTCCCAACTATCGGGATATACGAACAAAAATAATTAAATTGTTGCCATTTAATCATCACTATGATAATATACCCGTCTTTACAAGAATGTCCTTTAGTTTTCCATGGTTAGGGAGGTTTTTGTAATGGGCCTTGTGGTCATCGGCGTCGATCTCGGCGGGACGAATTTGCGGACCGCACTGGTGAGTCAAAACGGTGCGGTTGCTGACAAGGTCAAGGAACCTACTCGCGCGTCAGACGGTCATGCAAAGGTCGTTCAGAAACTGATCGAGAGCATCAAAGCGCAGCAGGTACGCGCGCTTCGCAGCGGGAATGCGGTCGCCGCAGTCGGCGTTGGTGTTCCCGGTGTGATCCATGCCCATACCGGTGTGGTCGTCAAATCGCCTAATTTTCCTGACTGGAACAATCTTCCTCTCAAAAAGGACCTGGAAGCATCGCTTGCCCTGCCGGTCTTCATTGAGAACGACGCGAACGCAGCGGCACTCGGCGAGCAATGGCGCGGCGCCGGACAGGGTATAAAAAGCATGATCCTGCTCACGCTCGGTACCGGCGTGGGTGGAGGCATCATTCTGGACGGCAGGATCTGGGCGGGAGCGGATGGTATGGCAGGGGAGATCGGCCATATGACCATCATGCCCGACGGCAGACGATGCGGCTGCGGCAATACGGGATGCCTTGAAATGTACGCCTCGAGCCGAGGGATCGTCATGACCTATCAGGAACGATCATCCCTCACGGCGATGATCACGTCCGAAGAGATCTACCAGTCTGCCAGGGATGGCGATGTGCTGTCGGGCGACGTGCTCAAGGATATGGGCCGTCTGCTCGGGATCGGAATAGCGAACCTGATCAATATCTTCAATCCGGAGATGATCGTCATCGGCGGCGGGGTGAAGGACGCATGGCCGCTTTTCATTGAATCGACGCGCGCGGAGATCAGGAAGCGCGCTTTCGAATATCCTGCAACACGAACGAAGATCGTCCCTTCCATGCTCGGCGATGATGCCGGCGTGATCGGTGCCGCCGCTCTGGCGTTTCAGAAATTGAACACTGTTCATTAGGGTTCCCTGACACGGGATGTCGTTTGCCCTACGCCCGTGAGGGTCATCCGCGGCAGCCAACAAGGAGTCATGTCAGAAAAGCACATACGAAATTTCTGCATCATCGCCCATATTGACCATGGAAAGTCGACCCTTGCCGACAGGATCCTTGAATATACCGGCGCTCTTTCCGACCGGGAGATGGCCGCGGCCGGCAGGGATCAGGTGCTCGACAATATGGACCTTGAGCGCGAGCGGGGCATCACCATTAAGGCACACGCCGTTCGGCTGACCTACAAGGCCTCCGACGGCAAGGAATACGTGCTGAACCTCATCGACACGCCCGGCCATGTCGACTTTACCTACGAGGTCTCCCGCAGCATGGCGGCCTGCGAGGGCGCGCTCCTCGTGGTGGACGCGTCCCAGGGCGTCGAGGCCCAGACGCTGGCGAACGTCTACCTGGCACTGGACCGCAACCTGGAGATCATCCCGGTGATCAACAAGATCGACCTCCCCAGCGCCGACGTGGAGGGGGCAAAGCACCAGATCGAAGAGGTCATCGGACTGGATGCATCCGGGGCGATCCCGGCAAGCGCAAAACAGGGCATCGGGATCAGGGAAATCCTGGAATCGGTGATCAAGAACATTCCTGCCCCCGTGGGCGATCCCGCTGCGCCGCTGAAAGCGCTCCTGTTCGATTCGTGGTACGACACCTACCAGGGCGTCGTTGTCCTGGTCAGGGTCATGGAGGGGGCCGTGCGGCCGAACCAGAAGATCAAGCTCTGGTCCACGGGGGCGCTCCATGAGGTCCAGTCCGTGGGCGTATTTACGCCCAAGATGTCGCAGAGGAACGAGTTGTCGCCCGGCGAGGTGGGATACATCATTGCGGGCATCAAGCGCGTGGCAGACGCCAAGATCGGCGATACCATCACCGACGCGCTTGATCCGGCCGCGCAGCCGCTCCCGGGCTACAAGGAAGTAAAACCCATGGTATTTTCCGGCCTCTATCCGACGGTCAGCGAGGACTATGCCGACCTGAAGGATGCGCTGGAAAAGCTCCGGCTGAACGATTCATCGTTCACCTACGAGCCGGAGACATCGCTGGCGCTGGGCTTCGGCTTCCGCTGCGGGTTCCTGGGGCTGCTTCACATGGACATCATCAAGGAGCGTCTCGAACGGGAGTTCAAACTCTCGCTGATCCCCACGGCGCCGACGGTGATCTATCAGGTGACCAAGAACAACGGCGATGTCGTGCTCATCGACAATCCGGCGAAGCTTCCGGATATCCAGGAAATCCTGAAGATCGAGGAGCCGTTCATCATCGCTTCGATCATCACTCCCGAGCAGTACGTGGGACCGCTGATCGCCCTCTGCCAGGAACGGCGGGGGAACCAGAAGGAGATCACCTATATCACCAAGGACCGGGTGGTGATACGCTACGAGCTGCCGCTGAACGAGATCGTCATGGATTTCTATGACCGCCTCAAGTCTCTGACCAAGGGATACGCGTCGATGGATTACGATCTGTCAGGATACGTCGAATCTGACCTCGTGAAGCTCGACATGCTCATGAACAGCGAACCGGTGGACGCACTCTCGCTGATCACCCATCGGGACAAGGCGGCCGTTCGTGGGCGCCAGCTTGCCGAAAAGCTCAAAGAGGTCATCCCGCGGCAGATGTATGAAGTCATCATTCAGGCCGCGATCGGGTCAAAGATCATCTCCCGCGAGACAGTGCGGGCGCTTCGCAAGGATGTGACGGCGAAGTGCTACGGCGGCGATATCACCCGGAAACGAAAGCTCCTCGAAAAACAGAAAGAGGGGAAGAAGAAGATGAAGCAGATCGGCAGCATCGAACTGCCGCAGGAGGCATTCCTCGCGGTACTGAAGGTCGGGGAGTAGGGGACAAGGACATCGTGCAATTTACAATTTAAAGTTTGACGCATCAAAGTACAGACAGTATTTCCAGATTTATACTTTACAATGCGGCGTCTGCCGCGTGGAGGGTTGATGTCAGAGTCAGCACAGCAGGAGCCAAGGCAGAAGAAGTCATTCTACAAGGAATGGATCGAGCCGTTCCTGATAGCGGCGGTCGTAGCCTTGTTCATCCGTCAATTCGTCGTCGAAGCGTTCAAGATACCATCGGGTTCAATGATCCCGACGCTCACCATCGGCGATCACCTTCTCGTGAACAAGTTCCTCTACGGACCGAGGATACCATTTACGGACATCCGGTTCTTCTCCGGAAAGGAGCCAAAGCGTGGGGACATCATTGTCTTCAAGTTCCCCGAGGATGAAAGCAAGAACTTCATCAAGCGCGTTGTTGGCGTGCCGCAGGACAAGATCGAGATCAGAAAGGGTGTTTTGCTGATCAACGACCAACCGGTGCCGGTCAACGACCTGGGACATTCCGGCGACGAGGAGCAGGGCCCGGTGCAGCAGCCGGGTTGGCCGCGTCTGCTCGATGAACAGCTCGGGAACGTGAAGCACCGGATTCAGTATCTCCATGATCAAAAGGATACGAACTTCGGGCCGGTCCTGGTCCCGAAGGACTCGGTTTTCGTCATGGGAGATAATCGGGACAACAGCCAGGACAGCAGGGTCTGGAAATTCGTAAAATATGAGAAGATCCTCGGCAAAGCGCTCATCATTTACTGGTCCTGGGACGGGAACAACGGTCGGTGGCTTCGATGGGAACGGATAGGCAACCTGATCAGATAAGGAGGCACCAATGCGTATCATAGACAGCGAGAGCGGCGTCAGCAGCATGAAGGTCATGATCTGGCTGGTGATTCTAGGCGCCGGATTCTACGCGGGGATCACCTATCTAGCGGTCCAGCTGGATTTTCAGAGGATGCAAGACGCCATGACCAGCAAGGCGAGTGTGGCGCAGGTGCTTAAGGATGAAGAAATACGGAACGATCTCTTGCGCAAGGCAATAGAACTCGGGCTCCCGCTCACGGGCGATAACTTCGTCATCATTCGTGACGAGGATAAGAACATGATGACCATCAAAACAGCGTGGGACGTAGAGGTCCATTATTTCGGAGGCCTTTGCGGTGACCTGTGCACTAAGAAATATCATTTTGAACCTGTGGCGCAAGAAAAGATCATCACTAAATAAGGGACCTGCGGTTGAACGAAGGGGATGCGACAGTGATCCGAAGCATGACCGGTTACGGAAGAAGCGACGTCAGGGACGCAGCGGGCAGTTTTACCATAGAGATGCGTTCGGTGAACAACCGCTATCTCGATGTGCAGATAAAGCTGCCGAGAAGTCTCAATGCCTTGGAACCGCGTATCAGGAAGTCGGTCCAGGATGGTTTTTCCCGCGGCAGGATCGACGTATTTATTTCACGCAGCAGCGGTGAATCGACGCCATTCAAGTTCGCCGTCGATTTTGAACGGGCAGAGCAGTATATCGGAGTACTCAGAGATCTGAAGGCCCGTTTCTCCCTACCCGGCGAGGTGGACCTGTCCCTGCTCAATGCGCTCCCTGATATCATCGGCAAGGAAGAGGTCACTGAGGATATGGAATCGGTCTGGACCTTGCTTTCGGCAGGCATTGGGCAGGCGGTGTCATCACTCAGGACCATGCGTGAACATGAAGGGGAATCGCTGGCCGGGGACATCGCCGGCCGTTTGAAGGCCATCGACGAGCTGGTCAACGCCATTCGCACCCGCACACCGGAGGTCGTCGAACAGGCAAGGACCCGGATGACAGAGGCCCTCGAGAGGATGCTCAAGGAACAGCCGGACCCGTCCCGGTTGGCGCAGGAGATCGCCATTCTTGCGGAGCGCACCGATGTGACCGAGGAGATCACCCGCCTGGGCAGCCACACCGGACAATTCCTTTCGCTGATCCGGGGAACGGGCAAGGAACCGGTTGGACGAAAACTTGATTTCCTGATCCAGGAGATGGGCCGCGAAGTAAACACGATCGCTTCCAAGGCCCTCGATGCGGAGATCTCCCTGCAGGTCGTGACCATCAAGGCTGAATTGGAAAAGATACGGGAACAGGTTCAGAACATTGAGTAGGCGTAACGAAAGCACGCTGGTGAATATCGGCTACGGCAGCGTGTTCATGTCCGCGAAGATGGCCGCTGTCCTGCCTCCGGAATCGGCGCCGATGCGCCGTCTTAAGGGCGACGCGAAGGAGCGGAACATGCTGGACGACGCAACCCAGGGGAGAAAAAACCTGTCCTTCATCATCACCGACAGCGATCATGTCATACTCTCGGCAGTGCAGGTGGAAACGCTTACACAGCGTTTCTACGGGGGGGAGGGAGCATGACCCGTCGGGATGGGATCCTTTTCGTTGTTTCGGCGCCGTCGGGCGCGGGGAAAACAACTCTCTGCACCGCGATCACTGACTCTCTGGAGAACCTGACCCATTCCATTTCGTATACGACCCGGAAGCCGCGGCCCGGTGAGATCGACGGCCGGGATTACTATTTCGTGTCGGAAGAGCGTTTCAAGGAAATGATGCTGGCCGGTGACTTTGCCGAGCATGCGGTGGTCCATGCAAATCACTATGGTACCTCAAAACGGGTGCTTCTTGACATGGTCAAGGAAGGCGTCGATGTGATCCTTGATATTGACACCCAGGGAGCCCGGCAGATAAAGGACCATTGCGCTGCGGCCGTCTTCATTTTCATCATGCCTCCTTCGATGGCCATTCTCGAAGAGCGTCTTCGGAACCGGAGGTCGGACCGGGAGGATGAGATCAGGAAACGGATGCAGCGCGCCATCGACGAGATCAGGGATTTCGCGCTCTATGACTACATCGTCGTAAACCGAGATTTTGAGCGTGCGCTCTCGGAGCTCCGTTCCATCATCGTGGCCGAACGCTGCCGAACCAAACTGCTCCAGGTGAACTGGATAGAAGAACTGTTGAAATGACAATAAATTCGAATAGTACCGTGGAGGTGAACAATGCTTAAGAACGCAGAAGACATTATCTCATTGCCGATCGAGATCAGGCCAAAGATGGCTGACTCCAAGTTCCGGCTGGTGCACATCGCATCCCAGCGGGTGCGGGAGCTCTCAGCAGGTGAACCGCCGATGGTGAACTCGAGATCGATCAAGGACACTACCATTGCCCTTGAGGAAAGCCTGCTCGGCGCCTACAAGGTCACCATTGGTCCTGAGGCAATGGTCGCGAAAGAAGAGCTTCGCAAACGCAAGGAACAGCAGCGGCTCGAGGAACAGCTCTCCGCCAAAGAGGAAGAGATCCGGAAGGAGCTGTCAGCCTATCTTACGGATACCCAGGATGAGCAGGGCGAGGGAGAACTCGGCGAGGGAGATGCTGCCGAAGATGAGGCGGAACCATCCGATGAGACCGCCGATGAAGCTGAATCGACCGAAGAGTAGCAGGAGAAAGGTCCCGGCATGATCTCCGGAAAACGCATCCTATTGGGGGTAAGCGGAGGAATAGCGGCCTATAAGGCCGTTGATGTCCTGCGGCGGCTTCGGGAACAGGACGCCGAAGTAAGGGTCGTCATGACCCGGAACGCCACCCGGTTCGTGTCGGCGCTGACCTTTTCGGCCCTGAGCGGAATGCCGGTGTTGACCGACGAGTTTGCCGAAGGGGACCGGGGCAGCATGGGGCATATTGCCGTGACCGACGGTCTTGACCTCGCTCTGGTCGTTCCGGCAACGGCCAATATCATCGGCAAGATGGCCGCGGGCATCGCTGATGATGCCCTGTCCACTGCGCTCATGGCGGCAGACTGTCCTATCATCGTCGCGCCTGCCATGAACGACCGCATGTACCGGAACGCTGTCCTCCAGAGGAATATTGCAGGCCTCAGGTCGGTAGGGGTCCGGTTCGTTGACCCTGAAACCGGCGTCCTTGCCTGCGGTACGAAGGGCCAGGGAAGGCTGGCCATACCGGAGACCATCCTGGAGGCGGTTGTCGCGGTCCTTTCACCGAAGTCCCTGGCGGGGGTCAACGTCCTGGTGACCGCGGGGCCGACACGGGAGCCGATCGATGCGGTGCGGTTCATCAGTAATCCTTCCACCGGGAAGATGGGGTACGCACTTGCAGCAGCAGCCCGTGACCGTGGCGCAACGGTCTTGCTTGTATCAGGACCGACCCAACTACCCACCCCGCAAGGGATCGACCTCATCTCAGTGACTACTGCAGCCCAGATGGACCGCGCTGTAAAGGACCATGCAGGGCGGTGTCAAGTCATTATCATGGCAGCAGCCGTGTCGGATTTTCGGCCGCTGGGGGCATCGGA
Source organism: Nitrospirota bacterium (assembly GCA_020052615.1). GTDB lineage: Bacteria > Nitrospirota > UBA9217 > UBA9217 > UBA9217 > JAAXXJ01. The sequence goes on from JAGVOT010000123.1 coordinate 110,743, forward strand.
CCGCAAGATCAAGAAGAACAGCGCCCTTTTACAGATACAACTTGAGCCGACCACGGATATTCTGCAAGATCTTGGCGAGAAGAAAGAACGGCGTATTCTCGTTGGTTTTGCCGCAGAGACAGACGCACCTATCCTGAGCGCCCGCGAAAAACTTGCCCGAAAGAACCTCGACCTTATCATTGCAAACGACATCACGGTGCCCGGATCGGGTTTTGCCGTTGACACGAACAAGGCGATCTTGATCGATCGCGAAGGATCGGTGGATGAGTTGCCGAGCATGTCGAAGGCGGAACTGGCAGGAAGAATCATCGATAAGATCGTAGAACTTAAGAAAAATCAATGACTTTGACTTGACTTTCAGAAACGATATCTGGTACAATCATCAAAATTTGGACCTCGCTCTACCTACTCCATGGAGAAAGCAAAAGCAGAAATAGAGAAATTGGCGGAGCGGATCGCCAAGGATCCCAAATCGAAGCTCTTTGTGCCTCTTGCTGAGGAGCATAAGAAGGCCGGGGATATCGAAACAGCCATACGTGTGCTGACCGATGGCCTGAAGCATAATCCCGGTTACGTCACTGCGCGATCATTTCTGGGCAGGCTTCTCATGGATAAGGGGGACCTGGCCGGGGCGCAGAAGGAACTGGAAGAGGTCATTAAGACCATCCCTGACAATCTTCTGGCGCAGCGCAAGCTTGGTGATATTTACGTCCTTCAGGGGCGGGGGATGGACGCGTTACCGCGGTATAAGGCGGCGCTCGCATTGAATCCCGGTGACAAGGATATCCCGTCGCTGCTTGCAGACATTGAAGCAGGAAAGGATGTTTCTTCCCGCATACCGAGGCCGAAAACTCCGGCAATACCTCCCGACATTAAGGCGCAACCAGTCCCAGCAGCGACCGCTCCACCTAAGGCGGCACCGACCGCGGCCCCCAAGACCGCAGCAGCGCCGCAAGCCGCCACACCTGCTCAAAATGCCCCTGTAGCGGCTCGACCGCAGGCCGCCCTGAAGGGAGAGCAGACATCAACTGCCCCTGTTCCCCCTGTTAAAGCCGCAGTTCCTGCTCCCCCGCAGCCGCAGGCGCCCGACGAGGCCGAGGTGATCGAGGATATTGTTGAGCTTGAGTCGCTGGACCACGCTGTGGCGGCTGCTGAAACCAGGACATCTTCTCCCGATGCGTTCCCGCCGTCTGTTCCCTTCGACCTGAGCGAACCTCCGAGCGAAGCGGCATCGGGCGCTGAAGAACGGGAGGCGACGACCTGGGATGTCGCAGAACCGGCGAGACACGTCCAAGCCGAGCAGTCAGGGCCGGACCAGGGCAGCGACGATCTGAACACGAATACCCTTGCTGAACTCTATATATCCCAGGGTTTTTACGATAAGGCCATCGAGATCTATCAGGGAATGCTGAATGATCGGCCGGGAAACGCCGCTTTGCAGCAGAAGCTCGAACAGATCAGGGCCATGGCCGGAGCGTCTGACAAGGGTCAGGAACTGTTTACCGCGGCAGCCTCAGGTCCGGGAGAATACACCCCTCCGGCTGCGGAAGTTATTCCCGAGACCCCGACGACCGCACCTGAAAAAACACCTCCACCGGCAGATGCATCCTCTCGCAAGGAAGCGGAGCCCCGTGAACCAGCTCCTCAGATGACCGTTCAGGATCCATCAGGGGAACACACTTCTCCTCGCGGACCACAGACAGCCACGACCAGAAGAAAAGAAACGATCGAGCGGCTTGAGTCGTGGTTGAACACCATCATGAAGGAGAAACAGGAATAAATGTCCTTCGCCGATATCCTCAGAGAGGTCGTGAACGGTACCGAAGGTGCCCTGGGTGCGCTTGTGGTAGGGGTCGACGGGATCCCTGTCGATGAATATTCCATCACGAAAGACATCGATCTTCAATCCATGACGGTCGAGTATGCCACGCTCCTGAAAGAGATCGAACGGGGATCGCAGGCCTCCCAGCTTGGTTCCACGAGGGAGGTCACGGTCATTGCTGACGCGGCCATGATCCTGCTTCGACGGCTCACTGAAGAGTATTTTATGGTGTTGATCATCCGGCCCGACGGGAACTTCGGCAAGGGAAGGTTCCTCCTGCGAATGTCCGTTCCGAAGCTGCTGAAGGAATTCTGACCGCTGAGGACCAACGCAGGAGAGTACGTTTCTAAAAACTGCCTCAGGCAGTTTTTTATTTTCCGGGAGGACCATGAAAATCCTGGTAATGCACGGACCGAACCTCAATCTGCTGGGAAAACGGGAGCCCCATATCTATGGCACCGTCACCCTCGATGAGATCAACGGGCAGCTGGCGGCGCTGGCGAAGGAACTGGGGGCGGAGATTACCTGCTTCCAGTCGAACCACGAGGGAGAATTGGTTCAGAAGATCCAGGATGCCATGGGCCAGTACCAGGCCGTCGTGATCAATCCGGGGGCCTATACCCATACGAGCGTCGCGCTTCGCGATGCCATCGCATCGACGGGTATTCTTGCCGTGGAGGTGCATCTCTCGAACATCTACCGCAGGGAGGAGTTCCGTCAGCATTCGTTCATCTCCGGTGTGGCTGCAGGCCAGATAACAGGCTTTGGGCCCGGGAGCTATCTTCTCGGGCTCCGCGCAGCGGTCCAAGCGGCGAGGTTCGCGGCAGGTCGATGAGACGACCACGAGCGGAAATTACGCGCGTTGCCGCACTTCGGCGGCTTATGGAGGAGCGAAACATAGGGACCCTCCTCGTGACGCAGCGTGAGAACGTACGGTATCTTACGGGGTTTACCGGTTCATCGGGAAGCGTCGTGGTCGGTTCCGGCAGGCCGATACTGGTCACGGATTTCCGTTATCAGATCCAGGCGGCCGCAGAGGCCCCGGAGGCGAGAATCCTCATCCAGAAGAAAGACCACTATTCTGCGGTCAAGAAAGCAGCAGAGCGGCTTGGTGCTGCTACCCTGTGGTTCGATGACGCCTCGTTGACCGTCGACCGTGCAAAGGAGCTCAGAAAACAGGGCCTCCGTTTGAAGGGCGTTAAAGACCCGGTGGCCGAGATACGGCTGCGGAAGGACACTATTGAACTGGCAAAGATCAGGACCGCTATTTTCCGGGCGGAGAACTCCTTCCGGGCCTTGAAGCGGCATGTCAGGCCGGGTGCGACGGAGCGCGAGCTCGGATTCAAACTGGAAATGCTGATACGCGAGCAGGGATCACGACGAACGGCATTCGACAGCATCGTTGCATCGGGAACGAATGGCGCCATGCCCCATGCATCGATCACCGACCGCCGTCTCCGGGAAGGAGATCTGGTCACCATCGATTTTGGCGCGGAAGCGGATGGCTACTACTGCGATATCACCAGGACGGTATGCGTCGGCCGGCCGACCGCCCGTCAGCGCGTGCTTCACGATCTTGTTCTCCGCGCCCAGGAACGGGCCATCAACGCGGTCAGGCCGGGCGTGCGTTGTGCGGAGATCGACCGGCATGCCCGCACCACTATCGCGCAGGCAGGCCATGGGAAGCACTTTGGCCATGCCACGGGCCATGGGGTAGGACTTATGGTCCATGAAGGTCCTTCTGTCTCGTCGCTTTCAAAGGGCATTGTCGATGAAGGGATGGTCTTCACTGTGGAGCCCGGTGTCTATATCGCCGGGTGGGGCGGTATCCGCATCGAGGACATGGTGCTGGTGACGGCTGATGGGCACCAGGTCTTGACGAACCTTCCGAGAAAGCTATAGATCATTTACTGACACTACATGAGAAGAGGAAGAGGAGGATTTTGGAATTGCCAGTATCTACGACAGAGTTCAGAAACGGATTGAAGATCGAGATAGACGGTGAACCCTATGTCATTGTTGAATTTCAACATGTGAAACCGGGCAAGGGCGGCGCGTTCGTACGGACCAAGATGAAGAGCCTCAAGAGCGGGAATGTGATCGACCGGACGTTTCGGTCGGGCGAGAAGGTGGATGTCCCCGAACTCGAGGAGAAGACCATGCAGTACCTGTATGCAGCCGACAAGGACCGCGTGCTCATGGACACGAGCACCTACGAGCAGATCTCTATGAGCGAGAAGCAGCTCGGCGACAGCGTGAATTATCTCAAAGAGAACATGGAGATCAAGGTCCTCTATTTCAAGGGGCAGCCCATTAACATCGATATCCCCATGTTCGTCGAGCTGAGGATCGCACGGACCGATCCCGGCGTACGGGGGGACACGGCTTCCGGCGGCTCCAAGCCGGCAACGCTGGAGACTGGCGCGGTGGTGAAAGTGCCTTTTTATCTGAACGAAGGCGACGTTATCAAGGTAGACACTCGCACGGGGATCTTCATAGAGCGCGTAAAACAGTAGTTCATTATTTTGCACACCGCGTGTACAGACAATGCGGCGAGCAGGTATCTTCCTCGTTACTGCCAAGGGTACCTATAAAGGAGCAAGCATGAACCTTAAAGAGTTGAAGGAACTCATTGAAATGCTCAAGAACACCGATATCTCCGAGGTGGAGATAGAGCGTTCAGGCGTGAAGGTCCGTCTCCGGAAGGGCGGTGACGTGACATTCCATCCGGCGATGCCGCGCATGGAGTATCCTCCCGCGGCTATCGTCGCTCCTACGGTCTCTGAAGTGGAAAGGCCGGCTGCAGAGCAGCCCGCTGCAGCCGCTGTGCGGGATCAGATCAAGGTCACGTCACCAATCGTCGGCACCTTCTATCGGGCCAGTTCGCCTGACAAACCGTCACTGGTGGAAGTGGGCGACACGGTAAAGGAAGGACAGGTCCTCTGTATCATCGAAGCAATGAAGCTCATGAACGAGATCGAGTCAGAGGCATCGGGGAAGATCGTGCAGGTCCTTGTGGAGAACGGCCAACCCGTGGAATACGGACAGCCCCTTTTTGTCATCGAACCGGCGTGAGGCAATACTGCGATACGATAGGGATCCAGTCGAGAACACTTTCCTTGCAGTCTGCTGCAGAATGAACAAACGATCAGAATAAGGCATTATTACCCTGCGATCGAAGATCTCCTGCCCCGCCTAGGCGGGGCTGCAGGGAGATTCAATGCGTGCATGAGGTATATTTGTGTTCAAGAAAATACTGATAGCCAATCGTGGTGAAATAGCCCTCCGCATAATCCGGGCATGCAAGGAAATGGGCATAAAGACCGTTGCCGTTCATTCGACCGCCGACGCCCACGCGCTTCATGTCCGTTTCGCTGATCAGAGCGTCTGCATCGGCCCGCCCAAGAGCGCTGACAGCTACCTGAACGTCCCCAGTATCATCAGTGCGGCAGAGATCACTGACTCCGAGGCGATCCACCCCGGCTACGGATTTCTTGCCGAGAACGCGAGTTTTGCCGAGGTCTGCAATTCCGCCGGGATCAAGTTCATCGGCCCGAGCCCCGAAAGCATCAAGCTCATGGGTGACAAGGCCAAGGCGCGCGAGACCGCAGAAAAGGCCGGTGTCCCGATCCTGCCCGGCAGTGCCGGCGTCATCACGGAAGAATCCGACGCGGTGGCGCTGGCGAGGGAACTCGGGTTCCCCGTCATCATCAAGGCCGTTGCCGGCGGAGGTGGAAAGGGTATGCGGGTGGTCATGGAAGAAGCGGAATTCGCTTCTGCTTTCGTCATGGCGCAGTCGGAAGCGCTTGCCTCCTTCGGGAATGCCGATGTGTACGTGGAGAAGTATATTACCCAGCCGCGTCACATCGAGGTTCAGATCATTGCCGATGAGAAGGGGAACATCATTTCTCTCGGTGAACGGGAATGTTCCATACAGCGCAGGCACCAGAAGCTCATCGAGGAGGCGCCTTCCGTCATCGTCGATGGGCCGCTCAGGAAGAAGATGGGAGACATGGCCATCGCCCTTGCGAAGGCCGTGAAGTACCGTAATGCCGGGACCATTGAATTTCTCATGGATGTGGACCGCAGTTTCTACTTTATGGAAATGAACACCAGGGTCCAGGTAGAGCACCCCGTAACCGAGCTGGTAACAGGCGTGGACATCGTCAAGGAACAGATCCGGGTCGCAGCAGGACAATCGCTCTCCTTTACGCAGGATCAAATAATCGTGCGCGGCCACAGTATAGAATGCCGGGTCAACGCGGAGTGTCCTGAAAAGTTCACTCCCTCTCCCGGCACCATTACCGCCTTTAACCCGCCAGGCGGACCGGGGGTCCGTGTCGATACGGCGGCCTACACCCAATATGTCATCCCGCCGTACTACGACTCCATGATCGCCAAGCTCATTGTCCATGCGGATACTCGTGAAGAAGCGATCCTGCGCATGAACCGGGCGCTTGACGAATTCATCATCGAAGGCGTCAAGACGACGATCCCGCTGCACAAGAAGATCCTCGCCGATGCAGACTTCCAGCAGGGAAACATTTCCACCAAGTTCATGGAGCGCTACTATAGTCCGACGAAGTGATATCAGAGGGCTGTGCCTCATTCTGGATGCAGATCTACTTACCTTGCCCGCCGACAGAGCGCTTGCAATGGCCCTTGCTGCCGGCGTTCGCCTATTCCAGTATCGAAATAAGAGCGGTTCACGGAAAGAGATCTTTTCGATTTCGCTCGAACTTGCGGGAATGGTAAAACGGGCGGGCGGCGTATTTATCGTGAACGACCATGCTGACATTGCAAAAGCAGTTGACGCCGACGGCGTCCATTTGGGGCAGGATGACCTTCCCCTCGCATACGGTCGAACGATCCTGGGTGGGGACAAGCTCATCGGCATCTCCACGCACAGCGTGGAGCAGGCCAAGGAAGCGGAGGCGGCCGGTGCCGATTACATCGGATTTGGACCGATCTTCCCTACGACGTCCAAGGATGCCGGACCTTGTCAGGGTCCGGAAAGACTCCGTTCGCTGCGGAATGCGGTGACGCTTCCCGTTCTCGCGATCGGCGGCATCAGGCCTGATACTATTGCAGAAACGATGCAGGCCGGCGCTGATGGCGTCGCGGTCATCAGCGCCGTTCTCTCCGCCCCTGACCCGGATGCAGTTGCACGTGATATGATCGATCGGATCGAACGACTGGGATCCGCAAAGATAAGGATGAAAGGGGAAAAACGATGAAGCGATTCGGTGTGTATCTTTCCATACTGTGCGCTGTTGCGGTCCTTCTGACCGCCTGTCAATCGCAGCAGCAGAACATCATCAGGATCGGTGCTGCCGGGCCCATGACAGGCGACCAAAGCAAGATGGGGATCGACCTCAGGAATTCCGTAGAACTTGCCGTGGCCGAGTGGAACCAACGTGGCGGCGTTCTCGGCAAAAAGATCGAAATGCTTTCGGGCGACGATCAGGCCGATCCCAAACAGGCGGTTTCCGTGGCAAACAAGTTCATCAACCAGAAGGCCGCGGCGGTCGTTGGACACTGGAACTCGAGCTGTTCCATCCCGACCTCGAAATATTACGACGATGCAAATATGGTCATGATCAGCCCGGCTACGACAAATCCGCAATTTACGCTCCAGGGCTTCAAAAAAGTCTTTCGTGTATGCGGCACCGACGATCAACAGGGCCGTATCGCAGCAGCGTTCGTGCTGAAGACCCTGCGCCCCAAGAGGATCGCCGTGATCCATGACAAAACGGCTTATGGGCAGGGTCTCGCGGATTTCTTTCAGAAGGCGCTGGGGAACGGCGCTGAAGTGGTCTATTATGGGGGTATTGTACAGCGTGATCCAGACTACAAAGCGGTGCTGACCGCCATCAAGGAAAAGAGACCCGATGTCTATTTCTTCGGGGGAATCTATCCGGAAGCGGGAAGGCTCGTGCGCCAGGCCAAGGAGGTCGGTCTTTCCATTCCCATGATCACGGGTGATGGCGTCTACGACCCGACGTTCGTCAATATTGCCGGAAAGGCCGCTGAAGGGACCTATGTGACCTTTGGCAAGGACGCCGCGGGCCTGACGACCGCACGTTCGTTCAATGAGAAATACAAAAAAGTATATGGAGAGCCCGGCCCTTACTCGATCTATGCCTACGATGCGGCCAATATCATCCTGACCGCGATCAAAGAGACCGGCACTACCGATGGGGCCAAGGTAGCGGACTATATAGCGAAGAACACCTTTCCAGGCGCGTTCGGCGACATCTCGTTCGATAAGAACGGCGACGTGACCAAGGCGCCGTACGTTGTATGGCAGGTCAAGGACGGTAAGTTCATAGAGGTCAAATGACAGCGAACGCATCACTATGTTTGTCCAACAGCTCATAAACGGACTTGCCCTCGGTGCGGTGTATGCATTGATCGCGCTGGGATATACCATGGTCTATGGTATACTCCATCTCATCAACTTCGCCCATGGCGAGGTGTACATGCTGGGCGCATATCTCGGCATCATCGTCATGGGCATCCTTACGATCGCCGGGCTTCCGGTCTACAGCTTGTCCCTTGCCATCTTCTTCAGCATCCTTATCTCGATGGCGTTCTGCGCTTTATACGGTGCAGCCATCGAACGGTTCGCCTATCGTCCGCTCCGCACCGCGGCCAAGCTGGCGCCGCTCATCAGCGCTGTGGGTGTTTCCATCATTCTGCAAAATGTCGTGATGCTCACGCAGGGAACGGAATATAAGAACCTCCCGCCGCTTCTGCCCTCGGAAGGGTTTGCCGTTCTCGGGGCAAACGTGTCACCCGTCCAGGCTTTCATTCTGAGTGCCTCCATCGTGCTCATGCTTATCCTGCATTTCTTCGTGGCAAGGACGAGGCTCGGGAAGGCCATGCGCGCTACATCGCAGGACCGCATCATGGCAGGGCTCCTGGGGATCAATATCAATCAGGTCATTTCCATCACCTTTTTGATCGGCTCTTCCCTTGCAGCAGCTGCCGGCGTCATGGTGACGCTCTATTACGGCGTGGTGCACTTCTTCATGGGTTATTTGGCGGGGATCAAGGCCTTTACCGCCGCGGTTCTCGGCGGGATCGGCAGCATTCCCGGCGCTATGCTCGGCGGCTTTATGCTGGGGATGATCGAGAACTTCGGAGCAAGCTACATTTCCAGCGTCTATAAGGACGCATTCGCGTTCCTGGTTCTTATTATCACGCTTATCCTGAGGCCTTCCGGTCTTCTTGGCGAGAAGGCATTGGATAAGGTGTAGCGATCCGCGATCAACGAATGGTCGCAGCTCCTTCAGCTCTCCCTGAACCATAAACCGAAACCATTAAAAAGACCGTTCGGAGGCGTCGATGACCGATATCAAAAAAAATGTACAAGATCAGCATGACTGACAATTTTCCGCCGGAAATGACCATCACCTTTGGAAGCCAGAGGCTGAAATACGGGAAACGGACGTGGAAGCTGGCCGATGCGGCCACGGGCGATCTGATCGAAAAGGGCTCCGGTACGGTGAGAACCCGGACCAGCAGTCCGCCATGTATCAGTTGGTCATGGTGATACTGCTGACCATGCCGTTGCCCGGTCCGATGAATCGCACTCCCGCAAGTTCAAGGTTCCCGTTCGATCGGCCGATTCACCGCAAGACATCCGCCAAAGGCCGCGATGCGATCTGCCCTGTTCGCACGGGTCGGTGAGGTTCGTTTTCCCAGGGTGCTTCCCTGCCTGCACCTCTCCTGAAATACCTGATGGACCGCCCTGCTGCTTTCATCATGAAGCACAATAACCCCTGCGGCGTTGCTTTCGGGAACACGCTGGGCGCGGTTGGTATTCTGGCAGAACGAAAGAACCTTCGCATCATCATGCTCGAGAAGATAGCGGAACTTGCGCAATATCGTGACACGCTCCATGTGGAATTCAAGGCGCTTATCGACGGAGGGATCATCGTTCAGCAGTCCCAGAAGAATGCGATCAGGACGAAAGAGGACTTTCAGGAAGCGCGTACGTTCCATAAGGGGGGGAGGAAGTACAAGCTCGACCGCTAACCGACAGCCCGGGAATACGACGACATGCTCTTCGGATGGAATGTGGAGCAGGGGATCACGTCCAACTCGGTCATCTATGTCAAGGATGGGGTTACGGTCGGCATTGGTACCGGCGAGCAGGACAGGGTGGGCGTCGCGGAGATCGCGGTCTTCAAGGCGTACACGAAGCATGCAGACGAGCTCTGTTTCTGAAAGTTCGGGCTGCCTACAAAAAATATGAGCTGGAAGCAAACCAGGGGAACCGTGACAGGAGCGGGCTGCAAGAGATCGATGACCGGACAAGGGCGGCCTGACAGGGGCCGTTATGGTGTCCGATGACTTCCCGTTCCTCGATGGCGTGGATGTGGGGATCAGGGAGGGGTCACTGCGATTGTTCAGCCAGGGGGGTCCGACCGAGACTATGAGACCATTCAGGCCTGCAACGTGGCGAACCCTAAAGTTGCCATGGTCTTTACGGGGCAACGGGTGTTCAAACACTGATCAAGGAAACATCTGCGTTCTTGCCCGAACGTATCAAACGGGCAGTATATCGGTCATTTCGCAGATAGTTTTTTTACCGCGTCCTTCGTGTGGGATGCCATGTCCTCGAAGGCATAGAGGATGCATAGATAATTCGACGACGCTTTGGGAGAGCATTCGCCGGCCACCAGCCGGTCCTCATGGGCCGTTGCGTAATCGTTCGACATCCTGATCATGGCGTCACTTTCGATCCTCACGGTCTCCAGGCTTTCTGAGGATCCGGTCACCACTGATTGCCCCGCTTTCTTGAGCAGTTCCTTCCCGTTTGCGAGCAGCCTCCCGGTCTCCTGAATGGCCTTGTCGCTGAAGAGAAGACCTTCCTTGATCTTGACCCTGATATTGCTGACGATGCGCTCGATGCTGACAGCGACCTTTTCGATATGCACGGGAACGGACAGAATGGCGCGGGCCTCCCCCCCGGAAGCGGCCATCTTGGCCAGTTTTTCCGTCAGAGCGTCCTCCTGTCCCTTGATCTCCTTCGCGAGGGACTCGGCCTGGTCCAGAGAAGCCACCTTGTTCTTCATGAATGCGTCCTCGGTGAGTTCAAGCATCTGTTCCGCCTTATGGATCAGCAGATATATCTCTTTTCTGATTTCCTTCATGGACTGATCAGGCATGGTCTATGGCTCCTTTTCCCGGACAGGGGCATGTGCAGACGTAGGAGAAAATATAGCAGAAACAAGGTCATCTATCACGTAAAATATATTTATGACGATATTTTAAGGATTTATAGAAGTTTCTTTGCGGCACTGGCAACGCAGTGGCCCAACCCTTGATCGAAAATCTCCTTCTTTATAATAGTCTATCACAAACGGTCGGGTTTTTCCTTGACTTGAACCCGACCGCTGGTATAATCAGCGCGAAACGGACAACCTCGTCAAGCCGACCCGGAGCTCTGCATGCCCCTTTTCGCCGGAGATATCTTTATAAGCGATGTTTACAAGCATCCGGTCCTCGATCAGACGGGTGAAGAGGTCGGGAAGCTCAAGGACATAACGGTCGGACTGGCTGATCCCTTTCCTGCGGTCACGACGCTGGTCGTGGTATCAGGCAACCAGACCTTCCTTATCTCCTGGGACCAGGTCAATCTTTTCAATAAACGCGTGATCTCGGCGAACGTGCTGCGGAAGGACCTTCACCCTGCGGAACCCGCACCTTCGGACATTCTTATCAGCAGGGACCTTCTGGACAAGCAGATCGTCGACATAAACGGCGCCAAACTTGTTCGCGTCAACGATCTCCGGCTGGGCGATGTGAACGGGAAAATGTGCCTTGTTGCCGTCGACATCGGACTGCGCGGTTTTCTTCGCAGGCTCGGACTCGAGGCGAGGGGTGAGCGCTTCCTGTCGATTTTTCGTTATCGTCTGCCGAACACGCTGATCGGATGGCATTATCTCCAGCCGGTCGAGCCGAAGCTCTCCCGTCTTACCCTGACCATATCCCGCCAAAAGGCCTCAAAACTGCATCCGGCTGACCTCGCGGAGATCATCAGCGAGGTCTCGCAGAAGGAACGAAACGTGATCTTCGGCACCCTCGATGTGGAGACCGCGGCCGAAGCCCTCCATGAGCTGGAACCGAGCGTGCAGGCGGACATCATCGACGACATGTCCAAGGAAAAGGCTTCCGATATCCTTGAACAGATGCCTCCCGACGAGGCGGCGGATGTCCTCGGAGATCTGCCGGAGGACAAGGCGAAGGAGCTCATGGGCCTCATGGAAAAAGAGGAGGCTGATGAGGTCCAGGAGCTTCTCGAACATGAAGAGGACACGGCGGGCGGTCTCATGACAACCGAGTTCCTGGCGTTCCCGCCGGATATGAGCGTTGAGGATGCCATTCGTGAACTCCGGCTTGAGGCTCCCGACGTGGAGACCGTTTACTATCTCTATATCCTCGATGAGCAGGAACGGCTGCTGGGCGTGGTGACGCTCAAGGACCTTATCCTTGCCAGGCCGGAGGCCATGATCAAGGACATCATGCGGTCGCCGGTCAAGACGCTGCCGGTCGAGGCAGAGCAGAATGATGTGGCCGAGTTCATTTCGAAGTACAATCTGCTGGCCGCACCCGTCGTCGATGAGAACATGGTAATGCGGGGTATCGTGACCGTTGACGATGTGGTGGATTTCCTCCTGCCTCCTGCGTCAAGAAAGCGCAGGAGAAAATTATAGTCCCTTCGCTCTTCGTGTCGCCCCCCCTGTCCGCGATCCATTGATCCTCCCGTCCGTGCATGGACCGTACGGGAGCTAGAGGCTGATCTGTGAGACTGTTCGAACGCATCAAGAATATTGCAGCGAACAACCGGTTCCTTGTTGTCCTATCGGTGATCGGGCCTGGATTCATTGCGGGGAATGCGGGCAACGACGCCGGCGGCATCGCCACGTACTCCATTGTCGGCGCACGAGAAGGGTATGGCCTCCTGTGGGCGCTCATCCTCATTACCTTCGCCCTGGCGGTGATCCAGGAGATGTCGTCGCGGATGGGCGTAGTGACCGGAAAGGGTTTCGGCGATCTTGTCCGTGAACAGTTCGGTATCCGGGTGACCCTCGCCACCATGGCATTGTTCGTCTTTGCGAACCTGACCGTTCTCATCGCCGAGTTCGCCGGCATCGCGGCGAGCATGGAGCTTTTCGGCGTGCACAAGCATATTTCCGTGCCGATCTCCGCCTTCGTCGTCTGGTTCGTCGTCGTGAAAGGGAATTTCAAACAGGTGGAACGGTTCCTGATCGCCATCAGCCTGATCTACCTCACCTATGTGTTCTCCGGCATAATGTCCAACCCGCCATGGAAAGAGGTCGCCCGTCAGATCATGGTGCCGCATATCAGACTTGACAAGGACTATCTGCTCCTGTTCATCACCATGGTGGGAACGACGATCACTCCGTATATGCAGTTTTACCTGCAGTCGGCCGTGGTAGACAAGGGGATACGTGTCGATGAGTACCGGTTCGCCAAGTTCGACGTTTACGCCGGGTCCTTTATGACCGTGTTCATCGCTTTCTTCATCGTGCTCAGCACCGGGACCATATTGCATCCGGCCGGCGTGATCGTGGATTCCGCAGAGCACGCGGCGCAGGCGCTGCAGCCCCTGGCAGGCGATTTCGCTTCCCATCTTTTTGCCGTCGGCCTTCTGAACGCATCATTCCTCGCTGCTTTTGTTCTGCCGTTGGCAACGGCCTATGGACTTTCGGAGGCGTTCGGGTGGGAGTCGGGGATCAACAAGACGTTCCGGGAGGCGCCGCAGTTCCTTGGTTTCTACACGGCCTTCATCGTGATCGGGGCTGGGGTCATCCTGCTTCCGAGCGCGCCGCTCATCAAGATCATGTACCTGTCGCAGACGATCAACGGGATGCTCCTGCCCGTCGTGCTGATCATCATGCTGCGTTTGGTCAACGACGCTTCGATCATGGGGGAATTCGTGAACTCGAAGCGGATGAACGTGATCGCCTGGTTCACCGTGGCCGTACTGATCCTGCTGACCGTCATGCTGCTGGTGACCACCTTTGTGTATACCTTCTAGCGCAGGAACGGGACACTTCTAGTCATAGGGAATCGGATCCTTGATGCCTGCCCCGCTGAAACCCTTCAAACGCAGCGCACAGCTTTCGCATCTCCCGCAGGCCCTTTCGCTGTTCTGATAACAGCTCCACGTAAGGTGAAACGGTGCGCCGAGCGCAGCTCCCTTTCTCACGATCGCAGCTTTGTTCATATGGATGAGCGGAGTGATGACCTCAGTCCGCGTCTCCGGTCTGGTTCCCGTCTCGATGACCTTGTTGAAAGCCTGGTAGAAGACCTCGCGGCAGTCGGGATAGCCGGAGCTGTCCTCTTCCACGGCGCCAATGTAGATCCTGGTCGCACCGATGACCTCTGCCCAGGAAACGGCGATGGCAAGGAGATGGGCGTTCCGGAAGGGAACGTAGGTCGCAGGAATTGCGGATCGCGGATTGCGGATTGCGGATTGTGAAGAACCCGCCACGGGAACGGGGATGCCGGTGTCCGTAAGGGCCGAACCGCCGATGACCTTGAGGTGCTCGATGCTGACGACGAGACGTTTTTCGGCCTGATAGAACTCCGCCAGTTCATGGAACGCGAGCAGTTCCCGATCTTCGGTCCGCTGGCCGTAATTCACATGAAGGCATGCCAGGCGGTAGTGTTCATTCGCCATTGCTGCCGCAACACAGCTGTCCATTCCGCCGCTTATGAGCACAACGGCAAGATCGGTCTTCATGGCCCAGTGTACCAAGAATGACGACCAATTTCCAGATATATAAGGGAACCAAGCGAAAAAAATCCCCCGGCCGACAGAACGGGGGGAGAGGCCGGGGGACGGAAGGAGCCTTGTGGTGCCGAAGTGGCGCTAATGGGCGCCGTGGATGAGCGTAGGCAGGCAGCGGGTGCAGACGATCTTTTCCTTGCCTTCGTTGTAGCAGGGGAGATAGGTCTTTTCTTTCTCCTCGGAACCGCATATGAAGCATTTGATCTCTTTTTTAGCCATATTATTCCCCCTGCGCCGCGTTGATCTCGGCGACGATCTTGTCCGGATCGAAGTTGTGCATCATGGCGCCGAAGGAGATCGATTCAACATTGATTCCGGGGCAGGTGAAGCATCCGTTGCCGAAGTGCTTCTCGATGACCGCACGCGCGCCGGGTATGTTCTTGATGGCGTCGCCGATGAGGGTGTCCCTTGTCACTTTCTTTTTCTCTGCAAGCATGGCAGCCTCCTTGTACTGGATATGGTCACATGATACCAGAAATCGTGAGGATTGGTATGACGCAAATCATACGGACAAGGCAGGCGGGCAAGGTCAGAAAACAGATATCGGTCATCCGCTATGACCGGGGTCATAGCGGTCCGGCAGGTCCTCTGGTATACTTACGTGCAATAACCTTAAAGGAGGCACTGAATGGATACCTTTGTCAGGAGATTCATCATCATGAGCATCGTCTATCTGGGGATTTCTTCGCTGGTGGGTATCGCTATGCTGGGAAGTGAGAAGGCGATGGCGCTCAAATTCGTCCACTCGCATCTGAACATGCTCGGATGGGTGTCCATGATGATCTACGGCGTGGGGTACCACATCCTGCCGAAGTTCATGGGGAGAGCAATGCACAGCAAGGCATTGGGGGAGATACAATTCTGGATGGCTAACATCGGACTGGTGGCCATGCTGCTGTTCTATACCGTCAATGTGTACAGCCCTTCAGGCGCCCTGGTGATGGTCACGGTGGCTGCCGGCGTACTGGAAACGGTGTCGATCTTCCTTTTTTTCTACAACATGCTGATGACTCTCATGACCCCGGTCCAGCAACCTCAGTAATGCATGCCACTTGGGCACAGAGGACAAAGAGAGACCCGTAAGTAAAAGGGAGGCTTGCGACGTTTTTTTATGAGAGGCCCCTCTTCTTTCTGAAACTGAAGGCCTGCCGGCATTTCCCTTACGACGAAAAGGCCCCGAGCCCATTCTTGTCGAGGATGATGATCTTGCCGTCCTTGTCAGCGAGCAACCCCGCCTTTTTGAACTTGGTGAACGTGCGGATGGAGGTTTCCACGGTGGTGCCGACCATGTCGGCAACATCCTGCTTGGTGAGACGCATGTCGATCATAGTGCCGCTTTTGGTCTCGATCCCGATCTTGCCTGCAAGCTTGAGCAGGAGCGCCGCGATCCTCGCCTCCACGCGTTCAAGTGCGATGTTCTTGAGGGAATCATGGGAGCTTTTCATGCGATCCCCCATCTGGAGCGCCATGCAGTACATGACGTTCGGGAAACGGTCCACGAGCCGCATGAGGTTCTTTCTCGATATCTTGAGGACTTCGCTGTCCTCCATGGCCACGGCATTGGCAGGGTAGGGGAACCCCTTGATGACGGCAACGCCTCCGAAGATGTCGGTGGGCGAGATCACCTCGAGAATGATCTCCTTGCCTTCGTGGGACAGCTTGGTGATCTTCACTTTGCCTGTCAGGACAAGGTAGAACCATTCCGGCGGCTCGCCCTCCGAGAAGATGGTCTCCTTCTTCTTGTAGGGGGAAGTGGAGAGATAGGGTTCCAACTCCCTGAACTCGGCGTCGGAGAGGCCTTTGAAAAGATCGATCTTCCTGTACTGTTTCATGGCCCTAAGAATATACAAAAAAACGTTTTTTATCCAGAGAAAAATGACCTTTCCGCCCTTTTGGGTGTTGACTTTTAGCCGTCCCTGACTTATTATCTCCGCCATGTACGAACTGATGGTAGAATCAAAATTTGCCGCGGCCCACCAACTGCGGGGCTACAAGGGTAAATGCGAGAACCTCCATGGCCACAACTGGCGCGTGACCGTTGCCATCACCGCGGAAAGGCTCAATGAGATAGGGCTGGCCATCGATTTTCATGACCTGAAAAAGGCGCTTCGTGAAGTACTGGACCAGCTGGAGCACACCTTCCTGAATGACATCTTCCCCTTTACGCAGATCAATCCTTCCTCGGAGAATGTCGCCAAATGGATTTACGACAGCATGACAAAAAAGGTCAACGACAGCAATGTCGAGATAGCCAGCGTCACGGTCTGGGAGTCGGACACGGCCTCGGCGAGCTATTTCGAGTAACCTCTCGTACAGCATCACGATTGGTATCCGTCTTGAGCATGGCTAAAAGGATCCGATGAACTCCATTGACCGAAGAATCGCAGAGCAGGTCCTTTCCCTCGCCGCATCCTTTAACGCAACAGCTGCTGAAATCTACATCCGTAACTCTTCCTCTACGACGATAGAAGTGAAGGACCAGAAGGTCGATGCCTTCGAGCGGGCCCGCGACATAGGTGCAGGGCTGCGGGTGCTTGTCGGCGATCGCATGGGATTTGCCTACACCACGGACCTTACGCCAGACTCGCTGCGAACCCTCGCGGCATCTGCCGTGACCAACGCGCGGAACACCGCGTCCGACCAGTTTCACAGCCTCCCCGATGTGCCGCCTGCGCCGTATCAGTCCGTTTCCATTTACGATCCGGCCATCGTCGCGTTGTCGGAAGGGGAGAAGATCGAACGGGTCATGGCCATGGAACGTGAGGCCTTTGCCGTGGACCCGCGGGTGAAGCGCATACGCAAGGCGTCCGCGGGTTTTTCCGATTCCTCGATTCTTATCATGAACAGCCTCGGCGCGGAAGTCATTACCGAGGCGACCACGGCCTCGGCAAGCATCGAGGTGGTTGCGGAACAGAAGGGAGAATCTCAGGCAGGCTGGGAATACGACGTGCGGCGGTTCTATGGCGAGTTGGACATCGAGCAGGTCGGCAGGAAAGCGGCACGGAAGGCCCTTGACCTGCTCGGCGCCTGTCATATGGATTCGGTCAAGGCACCGGTCGTTCTGGACCCGTCGGTGGCAGAGGAGTTCCTCTCCATCATGGCGAGCGGGTTCTCAGCGGAAAATGTGCAGAAAAAAAAGTCGCTGTTCATCGGAAAGCTCGACAGTTCGGTCGTATCTCCGCTCCTCACGATCTACGACGACGGTTTGCTTGCAGGAGGGCTGGGGACTGCGCCGTCCGATGATGAACTGGTGCCAATGCAGAAGAAGACGGTTATCGACAGGGGCAGGCTCGCCCTGTACCTGTACAGCACCTATGCGGCGAACAAGGACAGGACCGTATCAACGGGGAATGGCATACGCGGCGGATTCAGGGGGATGCCCGGTGTCGGTATCACCAATCTGTATATCGCGCCCGGCGCTCAGTCGCAGGAGGACATGATCCTGTCGACGCCGAAAGGCCTCCTGGTAACGGAGATCATGGGCGCCCATATGGCCAACCCGATATCGGGTGATTTTTCAGTCGGCGCTATGGGATTCTGGATCGAACAGGGGAAGAAGGCCTACCCGGTAAGGGAGATCACCATTGCGGGCAATATCCTCGAACTCATGAAGAACGTTGATGCCGTTGGCAGTGATCTGCGTTTTTCCGGACGGATCGGGTGCCCGTCGCTCAGGGTAAAGGAACTTTCCATCGGCGGGAAATGACGGCAAAAAAAACAGCTATCAGGATTGCAAACGAGCAGTAAATCAGCAGGCTGATAGACCTTGCCCCTTGCCCCTCTGTCTCACCCTCCGGGCCATATCCGCTCCTCGATCTTCTTCATTAAACCTCCAAAGCTGTCCGGATCAAGTGCTGAACAAACAATGCCATTGAACCGGGTCGCGATCGCTTTTGCCCAAAGAGGATTCACCAGGTCGACCTTATTGAAAACCATGAGCCTCGGGATAGCATCCAGCCCGATCTCGCTCAGGATCGTATCCACAGATCCTATTTGCTGTTCAAAGCGCGGATTGCTGATATCGACTATATGCAGGATCAGGTCGGCGTCGCGCATCTCATCGAGCGTGGCACGGAAGGCCCCCAGAAGGTCTTTCGGCAGATCGCGGATAAAACCGACGGTGTCGGTGATGACCACTTCGCGTTCTTTGGGGAATCGCAGCCTTCGCGTGGCTGTGTCGAGCGTCGCGAAGAGGAGGTCTTCTGACTTCACGGAGGCCCTGGTCAAGGCGTTGAAGAGCGTTGACTTTCCGGCGTTCGTATAACCAGCGATCGATACAATAGGAATGGAACTGCTGATGCGTCTCTCGCGCCGCTGGTTCCGCGCTTTGCCGAGGGCATCGAGCTGTTTTTCGAGCCTTCGGATCTTGTCGCGCGCCCTGCGCATGTCTATCTCGAGACGGGTCTCTCCGGGGCCCCTGCCGCCTATGCCGCCGGTGAGCCGTGAGAGGGCGGTCGATCGCTCCGAAAGGCGGGGAAGACGGTACTTCAGCTGGGCGAGTTCCACCTGGACCTTCCCGTCACCGCTATGTGCCCGTCGGGCGAAGATGTCCAGGATTAGCTGGGTACGATCGATGACGCGCATCTCGGTGATATCGCCGATGGCCTTGACCTGCGCCGGCGAGAGATCCTGGTTGAAAACGATAAGGTCCGCGCCGAGCTGCTGGGAACGGATGATGAGTTCTTTCAGCTTGCCTTCACCGAGGAGATAGCGTGGATTGATGTCGTGGGGCCGCTGAATGACCGCGTCGAGAACATGGATCGCATCGGACCGGGCAAGCTCCTTCAACTCCTCGATCGACTCCTCCTGTTCTGCTTTTCCCGCCTTGGAAACGCTTACGAGAATGGCGCGGTCCTTCTTGACGATCTCCCGGGCTCGCTGGAGGCGCTCCATTTCACGCTCGATGGTCGTGATCAGGTCGTAGGCGTCGATCGTCAGACTGTGGACGGACTGGGGGGGTACGATCTCGTAGAGCTTGTCCTCGGGGTTCGGCGGGAGCAGGTGTGCCACGGACAGAGAGCCGGGAAGACCGTCCTTCAGGACCGTCAGGACGGCCATCATGTCGAGCCTGAGGAGCGCCAGGTCCGTCAGGTCTTCCTGGTTCAACGGCTGGTCTTTCAGATGGGTATGGACAAAACGGACGCCCCGGAGCCGTTTGGTGCCAAGTCGATGTTCGGAAAGATCAGGGATGAGGATATCGTGGTTCGTACCGACCAATACGTCCCGGACACTGCCAGCCCGGTCGATGATGAGGCCCACCTGGCGGCCGATCATGGCGGATGCCTCGGTCAGGGCACGGGACGCCTCGGGCGTGATGATCGCGTCGGGCGGCATCTTTCGCCGATAGAGCCGTTCGAGCGTCTTGATCTCAACCGGTTTGAGCCCTGTTGTATTGCCGTGAAGGGTGGGGATAGGGAGCTCCTTTGCGTCTATTCTACCATAGGGAAGCCTGATCCGGACAGCAGCATTGCGCTGAGCTCGTTAATTTACGAAAAAAAGAGCGCAGAATGGACTTTCTGCGCTAACGAAACCCGGCTGATACGAACGCCTGGGGGACCTACTTGACACGGTACACGATGTCGTGCTCCCGCGCATGGTCGATGACCTTGAGCCCGATGTTCTGACCCGCGCCTGCCTGATCGATGTGCTGGTGTTCGTACTCCATGGAATCCACCGTTTGCGTAAAGTCCGTGGTATGACCTTTCACATGGATCTTGTCTCCGATCTTGAGTGAACCTGCGTTCAACTGCGCCACTGCCACGCCGAGGTGGCTGTAATAATGGGTAACAACGCCGATGGCCTCTTCATTCGAGGCAGGTTCTTCCACGGGGGGGACCGTGCCGGCAGGAGGGCCGGGTTTCACCGGAAGCGGTTTTTTTGAGAGGGTTTTTTTGGTGGCCGCCTTGGCTTTGCCGGCAGTCTTTCTTTTTACTGATCTTATGACGGTCTTCTTTTTTGCTGTCTTGGCAGGAGTCTTTTTCTTTGCTGTTTTTTTCTTGGTTGATCTTTTCTTCAAGGCCTTTTTCCCGGCAGATATGTTTGCCGAGGCCTTTTGGGTCTTTGCCGTTGCCTTTTTTTTTGCTTTCTTTTTAACCATGCGGTCTCCTCCGGGGGCAGATGCAGGCTGATGAAGTAGTGGACCTGCCTAGTTCTTTAGCAAAGTGGCATCACGAAAAAATTGTAGCAAAACCATGATAAATTGCAAGCTGAAAAATAATTTATCAGCATGTGAGCGGGTAATAATAAAGGAACTTCACCTGTTCCGGGTTTCTGAGCAGTATTGAGCATCGTAATGAGCAAAATTACTCAAAAAATCATCAATATTGGAACATAGGGAAATAGTATCGTTTCATGGCTGTCCCGTAGGTAGTTCAGACCTAAAGATCACCAAGTGAGAATATTCTGAATTCATTAGATAATTATTTGTTTTTGCGAACAATAATAGACTGGCATCCAACTACAGAGAAACAGGTGCCGAGTCTCAAATGTATCGGCATACCCATGGCACTGTAATTGCATTAATTATCAATGACATGGATAAAAGCCACAACATACGTTATACCATTGAGCCTCAGACAACTAAGGGGGCAGATACAGTCCGGTGCAAGCTCTTTTCCGATTCAATTAGCCGTCACCTCTGCGAACTTCGGCGCAGGGAGCTTAATGCCAGCGGGATCTTTTCCTGCGAGGGTTGCATCGCTCTGAATATCGATGTTGATGTCGACAGAAAAAAAAGCATGTGATCCGACTTCCTTTCTCTTCACTCCCGGCCTGTAATCCAATCGATCGATTTTCGGACCATATCCATTTAAAGGCACAACAGCCGTTTCTCCGATAACTCCATGGGGACTTTCCCTCAGCGCTGGAGTACAGGCGTTTTGTGCCTCAGCCGTTCGTACAGCTCCATCTCCCGCCGGGAGAGATCGAAACTTCCCCGTTCAGCGTAGATCAAGCCCAGATACTGGTGGACATCAGGTTCATAGGGATTCAGGTCCCGCGCCCGAAGCAGGAATCCCAGTGCCTTGTTCGTATTCTTCAATGTGGTGTAGTTGAGGACGCCCAGGTTGTAATAGGCGGTTGGATCGTCCGGCTGGTAGGATATGGCCCGCTCATAGGCATTGATGGCCTTTTCGATCTGGTTTGTTTTCTCAAATACCAGACCAAGATTGATGTATATCTGGGGTTGATAAGGATTGAGCTCAAGGGACCTGGCGAGGACCCTGAGAGCTCCGGCATGGTCTCCCTTGTTCAGCAGGTGGAGGCCCAGTTCGTTGTAGGCGCGCGCCTTTCGGGGAGATTTTGCTATGATATCTTCCCACGTCCTTCCCTCATCGTACCATATCTCATTTCGAGCGAACGAGACCGCCGCGAGGGCGGCGAGCAACGCCCAGGCCAGGTAGTTCTTCATGCGACCGTTGTAACATATTTGGGGGCAAAGAACAAGGTTGACGAGCCGCGAAAGAATGTCGTCCAGGGTCCGTCAGAACGTTCATGTCGCGGACCTGAGCACTGTTCAAACGGCCTGGCTCCTAATGCGGATCGATGACAGAGCATGGTATCCACAGCGTTAGAGATAACAGCCGACTTCTGTCGGCGGTACATGTCCTCAGATCATGGTTCAAAGTAAAAATCTTATATCGCTAGAGAAGTTCTCTCACGGGGTGAGCTGTTTCCGGTTGACGGAATGCGGCCGATGGATTATGATTGCCACGATCATGAGGATATTATTCGTAAAATTGTCGGCCATCGGCGACGTGGTTCAGGCCCTGCCTTGCCTTGAGGCCGTCAAAAAGACCTTTCCCGGAAGCGAGATCGACTGGGTTGTCGAGGAGGCCGCGGCTGGCATCCTGGAAGGCCATCCGCTCATTGACCGGCTTCTGATAAGCCGCAGGAGATCATGGATGCCCATGCTGGGCCGCCCATCGACGTTCATGGGGGCGATGGGAGAGATCGCCGGTTTTTTCCGCCAGCTGCGCGAGAGGCGGTACGACATCGCCATCGATCTTCAAGGGCTGTTGAAAAGCGGCGTCATCATCGGCGCTGCCCGTGCGACACGGAAGATAGGCTTTTACGGGACGCGGGAGTTGTCTTATCTCTTTTTGAACGAACGCCTGCCCGCCTATGACAAGAACAAACACGCCCTGGAACGGTATCTTGATGTGGCGCGCTATCTGGGCGCCGTCGATCCATCACCCACCTGTACGCTGCCCATCGAGCGGGAGCGTGAGGTCATGAGGCAGCGCATAACCGGTATGATGAGGCATGGTCAAAGGCTTGTTGTGATTAATCCTGTCGCGCGGTGGAAGACCAAGCTCTGGGATGAGAAAAAGTTCGCCTTGCTCGCGGACCGGCTGGTCGCCGAACGGCATGCAGTGGTGATCTTTACCGGGAGCCCCGATGACCGGATGGTCACGAAGCGGATAGGGGGCATGATGCGGGAGAAGGCGGTGAACTGGGCCGGCGAGACGACGCTCAGGGAACTGGCCGCCCTGGCATCGCTGGCTGACCTGTTTATCACCACGGACACGGGTCCCATGCATCTGGCTGCAGCCGCAGGCGCCAGGGTGTT
The DNA here is from genome assembly GCA_020052615.1 of Nitrospirota bacterium. Taxonomy (GTDB): domain Bacteria; phylum Nitrospirota; class UBA9217; order UBA9217; family UBA9217; genus JAAXXJ01. The sequence continues at coordinate 133,966 of JAGVOT010000123.1, forward strand.
GGCGCTCTTCGGCCCCACTGCGCCCTGGAGAACGGGCCCCTACGGCCCCGGCCACGCAGTGGTCAGAAAAGGACTTGCCTGCTCCCCCTGTTTCCAGCGCAGCTGTGATGTCGGCGTTCGGTGCATGGAGGAAATAACGGTCGAGGAAGTGATGGAGAAGGCAGGGGAGTAAGCCGCTATTCAAAAATCATTAACAGAACGCTTGATCCTTCGTTATGAATCCAGGAACGAGCGATTGGAATAATGACAACAATCTTGAGGATCGAAGATCCCCTTTCCCGCTGGGCGGGACTGCAGGGAGATCCACTGTCGGAACTCGAATATCGAATGATTTTATCTGTGCATCTCAACCGTTCTGTCGATGAAGCGGATGATCTGGTCGAGGGGCAGCCTGCGGTCCTCAAGCGCCCAGAAATAGAACTCGTCAAGAGAGGTAAAGGGGCCCAAGGACGTCAGGCGTGAGACAAGGGCTGATTGCGCCGCATCGTCTGCGATCACCTGTCCTTCTTCCACAATACGGCTGAGAAGTGCGGGGAAGGCATTGAGCCAGGAAGAATATCGTTTCGCGTCCTCGCGATGTATCTTCTTTTTGATGAGGTTCAGCACCAGGTGGTACAAGCTCTCCTGATCGCCGATCATGTGCTCCGGCTCGATCAGGATCGAATGCATCCCGATGGATTGGACGATCTCTGCATACTTGCCGTGTTCAAAAAGCTCGTTGATGGTCGTCCTGAGAGATTCCAGCTTTTCCACGCTTGATACGGTGACAAGATCCGGCATTATGTTCCCTCCGTGCGGCAGGATAGTCCGAGCGGCATAATAGTATAATAATTCAGCAGGGGAGGCAAGACAAATATTTTATCTACCTCTCCACCGGTCACTCGGACCAATGCAAATTCCCCTTGACTTTGAAACAGTTATCTTCTATAGTATCGCACGTTCAGGAGGTGTATATGACCAAAGCAGACATCATCTCAGACGTTTTTGACAAGGTCGGCCTGCCGAAACAGGACGCGGAAGAGCTGGTGGAGATGATCCTGGACACCATAAAGCAGACACTGAAACAGAGCGAGACGGTCAAACTCTCGGGATTCGGGAACTTTGTGGTGCGGAAAAAACGTTCAAGAAAAGGACGTAATCCCAAAACAGGCCAGGAGATCGAGATCACACCGCGCAGCGTCGTGAGCTTCCGGCCGAGCATGATTTTCAAGGAACATGTCATTGAGTCAACAGAATCAACAGCCTCTGCAGCCCCGGCAGCCGAGTAAGCTTTTCTACCGGATCGGGGAGGTGAGCAGGATATCGGGCCTCGAGCCCTATGTTTTACGGTACTGGGAGACGGAATTCCCCCATCTCAGGCCCGAGAAAAGAAAATCAGGCCAGCGTCTTTACACCAAGAAGGACCTCGATAACATCCTCCAGGTAAAGCGGCTTCTCTATCAGAACGGCTATACCATTTCGGGCGCCAAAAAGAAACTGCGGGGGCGGTCCGGACAGGATACGGATGATATCCTTGAAACGACGAAGAAAGAGATCCGGGAGATATTAGAGCTGTTAAAATAATAGCGCAATCCGTATTGTTAAAAGTTAACGAGCATCGATCTGTAAGTCTGCCTGGTGCAGGCTGGTTCTGTGGATTTCCAAAGAAATCGGGGTGTGGCGCAGCCTGGTAGCGCACTCGCTTGGGGTGCGAGTGGTCGGCCGTTCAAATCGGCTCACCCCGACCATTGTACAAAGCCGTAACTCATTAGAGTTACGGCTTTTTTTATTCCAGCCGATACCCTGAAAATACCCCGAAAGAAAGATGTTTTTCCTTTGACTAGGACAGCGCCAGCATGGTATAAATACCTGTCAATATTACGAAAAATAAGACTATGGGGTTTTCTTCGTGACTGTTGCTAGGTTCAATTTTACCCACAAATTAAGAAAAGAACCCATAATCATAATTTTATGCATGCTTGGCATTATCTCGGCCATTGGATCAAGCTTTGTGTCAGCAGAGAAACAGGAAGGGAAAGCGAGAAAACCCCGCTTTGAGCTTTCCGAGGTGGCACTTGTCGACAATAAGACCAGGCTCATGTGGCTGCTGAACGGACAGCTGGCTGAACAGACCGTTTCCTGGGATGACGCCTTTGATTATATCGCCAACCTGAACCGTGAACACTATGGTGGTCACAAGAACTGGAGACTGCCCTCGCGGGAAGAGCTGGAAACACTGGTAGGACATGTGAAGGAGCAGGGATTCGGCAGCGATCGCGTCGGTACCGTAGCTTCGGGCCTGCATGCTCTGGGCATGAAAAGCATCAAAGAAGATGACTATTGGACCTCAACGGAACACGTTTATAATTCCGGAGAGGCGTGGTTCGTAAATATGAGGAACGGCGGGATCGGGATCGGAATGAAGACCCTCTACTGTTCCATACTACCGGTCCGTTCTTTGCCGTAGACATTGGCAGCAGGTTCGGTCGTGGTCGGCTATCGGCAGTGCCTGTGAGGCACCGCCGTGGGAGGTGGTGTATGGCGGCATATGGGATGCAGACCAAGAGCGCTTGTCGAGAAGCGATAATACCTATCGTCGTTCTGTTCTCGCTTGTTCTTTCTGCTGGTTTCCCTCCTTTCGCATCAGGGCAGGACCAGTTCGTCGGTAACGTCAAACTGGTGGAAAGCAAGGACCCTGCACAGCATCCGCATATTGTCCGCGTCGGCTATTCGGCACTCATCGATATCAAGCCCGGTGACGCTGTCTTCATAGGGGACACCCTGAAGACCGGTGAAGAAGTCAAGGCCCAGATCAAACTGTCGGACGGCTCGATCATTACCGTCGCACCGAATTCGAGCGTTCAGATGAAAGGCTACCTTGTCGACCGCGAGCAGGGGACCCGCAATTCCGTGTTGAGGACGATGAAGGGGACCATCCGCTTCGTGATCTCCAGGCTGTTCAAGCCACACGCCGGGGGAAACGACATAAAATGGAAGGACTCGAACGTTACTATTGAGACCCAGAACGCGGTTGCCGGCGTGCGGGGTACGGACCTTGCGGTGACCAGCGGAGAGAACGACACGGAGATCGCCGTTTTCGAAGGCGCCGTCAGCGTGAAAAGCTCTTCTTCCTCGGTGAACGGAGCCATCATGCTTGGAGCCGACCAGGTCACCACCGTTAAGAAAGGCAAGTCACCCGAGCCCGCGTCGGCGCTTTCGTCCGGCCGCAGGGAATCGCTGGTCCGTTTGACCACACTTACCAATCCGAGATCGGCAAATGGCGTGCAGGGCGGGGCTCCGAAAAAGATCGCGAAATATAATGATAAGGACGTCGCGCGAGACCTGGCCGAGGGGACCAATCTGAGTGCGGTCATGGACAAGGCGGTCGAATCGGGTTTGCCCATCGAGCAGGTTGTCGAGGCCATGCTTGATGCGGGCGTGAATCCGTCAATCGTCGTCTATACCGCGGTCATCGAAGGGTATTCGGCCAAGCAGGTCGTCTCAGCTGCCGTTGTGAATGGCGCGCCGTTGAGCGTCGTAACAGCCGCGGCGATCGGCGCCGGGGCGGACAAGAAGGTCGTCATTTCAGGCGCTATGGATGCCGGTGCGCCGCCTGCCGCGATCGCGACCGCTGTCGCCAACGGTACCGCGCCTGGTGCGCCGGTCTACGGTACTTCTATCCTCCTGGACCCTACGCCGTTGGCACTGATACCAGCCCCTGCGCCGGCCATCAGCGGAGGAGGCGGAGGTACTCCCTCGACACAGCTGGCGAGCCCTCGATAAGCCGTAGGGATCACGGAAGGAAAACTGAAGATGTCTGCGAACATGCTGGCCTGCTAGCAGGTAAGCTCTTTTAAACCATCCGCTTGTCAGCGCGTTAGTGGGCATCCTTGCTGGCAATATGCAAAATTATTTGAAAGGATCATCTACCGGATGAGCATCGCACATAGGCTCGCCATTGTCTTGCTCCTGGCGGTTTGTTTTCTTTCGGAAAGAGCTGAGGCAGAGGGGAACATGCGTCTTGGTAAAATGGAAATCCATCCCTTCGTTTCGCTGAAGGAGGTCTTCAGCGATAACATCTACAGCACGCCTGCAGATCTGAAGAGAGATTCCATTACCGTCGCAACTCCGGGCGTGAAGCTCCAGTGGCCCTTCGGGATGCACCGTCTGGAAGCTGAGTACTACGCCGTGGACAGCCGGTACGGCACGTATAAGGGTGAGAACACGACCGATCACCATGCCAAGGGTCTGCTGGGCCTCAAGCTAGGCAGTCTGTTCAGCCTGTCGGCGGGCGGCGCCTTTGACAAGGGGCACGAGCCACGGAGTTCATCCGCCACAGGCTTCATCGAGGTATTCAGGACCAATACCGGGTCGGCATCGGCAGCCTATCAACTGACCGGGAAGTCGAAGATACAGTTGGATTACAGCAGGTACGCCTGGAACTTCATGACCAGCAATTTCCGTGACCGCGACGAGGCGATCATGGCAGGGTATCTCTACTATCGATTCCTGCCCAAGACATCGGCCTTCATCGAGTATGAGCGCAAGGCCGTTGATTTTACCGAAGCTACCACAACATTGGACAATGCCATGGATTCCCTATTGCTCGGCCTCACGTGGGAGATGACCGGACGCTCCAAGGGGACCATCAAGGGTGGCAGGACGTCAAAGGACTTCAAGGATCCCGCGATAAAGGATTTCTCGGTCTGGACCTGGTCCGTCGACCTGAGCCATAAATTCAGTGAATTGACCTCACTGTCGCTGGTAGGTTCTCGCCAGGTTAACGAGACGAACTGGTACGGGACCGCCTATTTCATCACGACCGGCGCTTACGGAGAGTTGAAGCACGCTTTTATGAGCAAGATGTCGCTCCTTTTGCGCGGCTCCTACGGGACCGACAGATTCTCCAACGCGGTTCCGCCGGAAACCGAAGTGAGAGAGGACAAGACAAGGATGCTCGGGGCCGGCCTCAGATATACCATGAAGGACTGGCTGGAATTCGGCGCTGATTACAACAAGAGGAACAGGGATTCCAACCGCAACACGAACGATTACCACGAGACCCAGTATATCCTTTCGGCGAATATGGCGTTTTGAAAAATGCAGCTAACAAGCCAGCACACTGGCAGGCCAGTTACCTGGCAGGGATGTAAGCAGGTCAGCCGGTAAGCCTGCCAGCTTTGTAAGATGATCCAATCGGCATTATGAACACCACGAGGTAGCGTATCAAGAAGGTTTTGCGACATATCGTAAAAGAATGTTTTGGCGGTCTTGGTCCTATTGTAGTTGCAGCGTTGGTCGTCCTCTCTTACCCTCCAATAGTCCTTTCCGCCGAACCAGAGATCGGGTCCATCACAGCAATGCGAGGCGCGGTCGTGTTGAAACGGCCGGGAGCGGAAAACGATCTCGTCGCCACACAAGGCCTGGCGTTCAAGGTCGGTGATACCATAAAAACGGGGGTTAACTCCACTGCGCAAATAACGCTCACCGATGATTCGTTCATGAACCTGGGACCCGGTTCCGCGGTACGGGTGAACCAGTATTCCTTCGATCAGACAGCGGGCCGAAGGACAACGATCATCCGGGTCATCGCGGGCAAAACGCGTTTTGTCGTGTATAAACTGAGGTCGTCGGGATCGTCGTTCCGGGTCGAGGCGGGTAATGCCCTTCTTGCTCCGGGAGGTTTCGCCAATTTTGTCGTTCTGGCGTCAGCGGGACGGACGGAAGTGGTTGTGCTGGATCACGGTCTTGCCGTAAGGAATTCTCTGCCTTACGTCATCGGCAATGTCAACGTCGGAGTGAACCAGCGGTCCGTTGTCAAAGAGAAAGAGCCGCCTACGATACCGGTGGTCATCAGCCCGCAGGAGCGGAAGGAATGGCTGAAGGATGTGAAGCAGAAATGAGAAAGAGCATCATTGAATGTTCAAAAATATAGGTTCCTTGTTCAATATCTCCTTATATATACAGAGAGAGCTTTGTGAACGATCTGATCTTCATGGTAAGCAACAGTTCTGATCTTTCGAAAATTGGGAGAAAATCATAAATGCATGGCTTCAAAAAACTCTTGGTTCAGGCCGGTCTTCTGGTGCTTCTCCTGCCGCTTTCCGCGACAGCCCAGCAGGAGTACGTTATTGGTGAAGGAGACCTCTTGAGGGTCACAGTCTATGATAATCCTGATCTGACCACCGAGGCCCGGGTGAGCGGCGACGGAAGGATATCCTTTCCGCTCATCGGCGAGGTGGTCGTGAACGAACTGAGCGTGGCCGATGCTGAAAAGGCGATCGCAGCCATGCTGGAAGCCGGTTATATCGTAAAGCCGCAGGTCCATATCTTCATTGCTGAATACAAGAGCAAAAAGGTTACCGTCCTCGGCGAGGTGGCGAAGCCGGGCATCGTTATTCTGCGCGGCGCATCGACGCTGATGGAAGTGCTCTCCGACGCAGGGGGCATCACGCTGAACGCGGGCGACACGATCGTCATCCAGCGGAAGCTCATCAAGCCGTCTCCTGAACGGAGGATCGCACGATCGTTGGCCGAGAAGGACGAAAAGAAGGAAAACACAAACAAGGACGACAAGAACGAAAACGCCAAAAAGGATGCGGCAAACAATATCCTCAGTGTCTTGACCGAGAAGAAGGAAAAGACCGAAAATAAAGAAAATGACGAGCTTAACGTGATTGTCGACACGAAAAGGCTCTTCGAGGAAGGCGACGTTACGGCTAACGTGCCGGTGCAGGCCGGGGACAGCATCTATGTGCCCAAGGCGGCATTTGTATATGTGAACGGCGAGGTGAAGACCCCGGGTGCCTACAAGATCACCAACGGTCTGACGGTGCTGAAGGCGATCACCATTGCAGGCGGCTTCACCATCAAAGCAAGCGAGAGCAGGACCAGGATCATCCGCAAGACGGAAAAGGGGGAGGTCAAGATCAAGGCGAAGTTCGATGATCTGGTGATGCCCGATGATATCATCATGGTGCCGGAGAGTTATTTTTGAAAAAACTCACTACCACGAAACGCGAAGGCTACGAAGGCGCGCGGATGGACCAATTGCTTCTCCATCGGAAACGATTGGTAAAATATTCATGGTAAGAGTTAAAATGTATTGCATCCAAGCCAGTCGTATTCTCACTTCTTCGTGAACGTCATGGTGCTGACAGAATTCAGTTGTCTTTGATAGTCCAAAGTGAATTGTAAAAGGAGTCTGTGAAATGCAGAACCAGGAAGTAGAGATCCATCTGCTCGAATACTGGAAGGTGCTCCTCAAGCGCCGCCGCATTGCCCTGTCGTTCTTCGCCATCGTGGTGGGTATTGTCGTTGTCCACTCCTTCGCCGCAACGCCCATCTATAAGGGCACGGCTCAGGTCCTGATCGACCTCGAGAAGAACCCCACCATGACCTTCACCGAGGGCGGCGGCGCGTTCATCCAGATGCGGGACGCGTCGGAGTACTACCGAACCCAGATGGAAATTCTGAACAGTCGTGCATTCGGCGACCGTGTCGTCAGGAAACTGCAGCTCGAGAATAATCCCTTCTTCGCAAAGAAAAAAGAAGTAGATGGCTCATCGATCTTCACGAACATGAGGAGGGCCATTTTCAGTGTATTTCCTTCCAAGGAAAAACCGAAGAACCCGATCCCTCTCGCCGCCATCCAGGAAGAATCCGATCCGGCACTGACCAGCGAGATTCTAGCGAATATGGATGTTGAGGTCGGAAGAAAGAGCAACATCCTAAAGATCAACTATCTGTCTGAAAATCCTATGGTAGCGGCTGCCATGGCGAACGGCATTGCCAGCACCTATATCGAGCACAATCTGGACATACGGGTGAAACCCTTCAGGGATGCCGTGGAATGGCTGTCCGCTCGAACCGTGGAATCCCGCACCAAGGTGGAGGATTCCGAAAAGGTCGTCCAGAGATACAAGGAAGGGAAGGGCATTGTGTCCTTCGAATCCAAGGAGAACGTGATCACCCAGAAGCTCCAGGAGATCATGACCCAACTGGTGCAGGCTGAGAGCAAGCGCCAGGAGACCGAGGTGCGGTATAAGCAGATCCAGTCAGTCATCAACGATACGGAGCTACTCGCGACGGTTCCGGACATCATGAACAATCCGGTGATCCAGGCGCTGCGGACAGACGAGCTTTCGGTCAAAAGGAAGATCTCCGATCTTTCCGAGAAATACGGCCCCAAGCACCCGACCATCGTTCGGGCGCGTACGGAACTTGAATCGATACAGAAAAATCTTATCACCGAAGCCCGCAAGATGCTGAATGCCTCAAAGACGGACTATGATATCTCCCGGGGCAGGGAGAATTCGCTGCGCAGCGCTATGGAAGAGCAGAAGCAGGAAGTGCTGGACCTCGGCAGGAAGGCGATCGATTACGGAGTCATCGCCGGAGAGGCGGCAAGCAACAAACAGTTCTACGAGCTTCTGCTGAAGAAACTGCAGGAAGCGTCGCTCTCGAGCGGCATCAACGTCTCGAACGCCCAGGTCGTTGACGGCGCAACGATCCCCAGCTCGTCAGTGAAGCCCGCTAAGATGCGCAATATCCTCCTGGCGATGATCGTCGGAATCATAGGGGGGGTTTTTGCAGCGTTCTTCGTGGAGTACATGGACGACACCATCAAGACACCCGATGACATCGAAAAACTGCTGACCATCCCGTTCCTGGGCTATGTGCCGTCTACGAGCAAGGAAGAGGGGCCGATCTACATGTTCTCCGGTTCCCGGGCGAACATCGCGGAATCGTACCGTTCGATCCGTACGAGCATCATGCTCTCTTCGACGGAGGAAGATCCCCTTCGCGTTCTGCTCATCACCAGCACGACACCCAATGAAGGAAAGACAACTACCGCCGCGAACCTCGCGGTAGCCATGGCGCAGCTGGGGGAACGGGTACTGCTGATCGATACGGATATGCGCCGTCATAACCTCCACAAGGTGTTCGGTCTGGACAATCTTATCGGCATCAGCGATATGATAGTCGATCATAACAACACATCCGGCGCCATACGGCCGGTCTCCGCTGTCCCCAACCTGAGCATCATTACCGGCGGAACGCTCGCGCCGAACCCTTCGGAACTGCTGGGCTCGAACAGCATGCGGCTGCTGATCTCGAAACTCCGCTCGCAATACGACCGCATCATCCTCGATTCGCCGCCGGTCATGGTGTTCTCCGACGGCCTTGTCCTTTCCCGGCTGGCGGACGGCGTGGTGTTCGTTGTGTGGGGCGGGACGACCGGCAGGGACAACATCAAAAAATCAGTCCAGGCCATCAAGGGCGTGAGCAACAGGATCCTGGGGATCGTGTTGAACAACATCGATCTCACTTCGAAGAACTCCTATTACTATTATCATCCCTATTACAATTACCATTATTACTATGGGGAGAAGGAGAAGGAATCGGGGAAGAGGGGTTAAAAGCAATCCGACACGGAGACGCGGTGATACGGAGACAGGGGGCTTAAACCAATCAGCGGGCAGGCGTGCAAGCTGTAACTACTATGATCGATCTGCACTGTCACATACTTCCCGGTATCGATGACGGACCGGAAACGCTTGATGAAGCCGTTGAAATGTGCCGGATCGCCCATGCCGACGGCATCAGGACCATCGTAGCGACCCCCCACTTTCGCCCCGGAAGATACGACCATTCGGAAGTGGAGGTCAGTTCCGCTCGAGAAGGTCTCTGTTCGGAGGTCGCCCGGCTCGGGATCGATATAACCATCCTCGGAGGGGCGGACGTGACGGTGACCCCGGAACTGCCGCTCCATCTCGGTCAACGTCGCGGTCTTACGATAAACAACACAGGCCGGTTTTTTCTGGCTGAACTGCCGAATGGGTCCGTCCCTGCACGATGGGACCAGTATCTTCTATCGTTGATAAACAAGGGTTGCACACCTGTGCTGACCCATCCCGAACGGAATGGATGGTTCCTGTCTCACCGGGACGCTCTCCATCCCTTCGTCGGCGGTGGCGGTCTGGTACAGATAACCGCCATGAGCCTTACGGGCGAGGCGGGTGAGGCGGTGCAGTCATACTCGCGTTATATTCTGAAACAAGGTCTCGCGCACATCATTGCCACAGACGCCCATTCGGCCGTTCAAAGAAAGCCTCTGCTGTCCGGCGCTGTGGCGGCTGCGGCAGACATCATCGGCAGGGACCCGGCGTTTAGAATGGTGACAGATATTCCACAGGCGATCATCGAAGGACGACGTCCTGATGTGGATATGCCTGAACAAGTGGTAGTACCAAGACGGTCGTGGATCGAACGACTTCTGAAAACATGATCACTGCTCTACGTATAAATGTTCAAAGTTCAATAGCTGCAGCAGTGAACAGCAAGGCATTTTAGCCTGTCAGCATGAGCGCATGTAAGCAAGTTTACCTGCTGGCTTGCCAGCGTGTCAGCAGAGCCTCCTATGAATTCAAAGGTCTTTGAAACTGTCATCGAAAAAGGCGTCCTTTTTCTGATCATCTTCACGCCCCTCGCTTTCGGGAGCGTGCAGGAATGGGCGTCGTCGGTCATGGAATTCGCAGCATTCATTGTCCTGGGCGCATGGATCAGCAAGGCGTGGTCAGACGATACGGTCGTTCTGCGCGACAAGAGGCTGCTTGTCCCGGCTGCCGGATTTCTTCTCTACGTATTATTTCAAGTGACGCCGCTTCCGCAGGAGGTCCTGGCCGCTATCGCTCCGGCAAATGCCGCGATTCACCGGAACTTTGGATTGTCGGGCGATACGGATTGGAAGACGATCAGCATCCATCCCTGGGCAACGCGCCAGGAGCTTTTAAGAGTTATTGCATACCTCGCCGTGTTCTTTGTCATTATCAATCATTACCGCGACCGGGAGAAGATCCAGCGCCTGGTCAGAGCGGTCATCATGATGGGCGCTTTTATGGTCGTTATCGCGATCTCTCAAAAAATGACCTGGAACGGAAGGGTGCTCTGGTTCTACCCCGTTGAGGCTCACCTTGAGTCTGCTAGAAATGCGGCGATCTGGGGGCCATACATCAACAGGAACCACTTCGCGGGATATCTGGAGATGGTCGTTCCCCTGGCGCTGGCGACATCGTTCTATCGGGTAGCGAAACTGGGGAAGGGGAGGCATGCCCCGTTCATGAATAAGCTGACCAACGCCTGGGCTTCCCGGCGTTTTCCGGAATTCACCCTGTACGGGCTGCTGGGCCTGGTCATGACCGCCACGCTGTTCGCGACCTTGTCGCGCGGCGCCATCATGGGAATACTGTTCGGTCTTCTTGTATTTTTCGGCCTTGCCCGTTCACGGGGAAGGTTGAAGAAACGGGCGGACCTGTTCGCCATGCTGGGGATGGCGCTGCTGCTCATACAGGTAGTGGGTGCCTGGAGCCAGATAGAGGGACGATTCGAACAGCTGGGTGAAGAGCAGACACTTCAGCGTGCATGGGTATGGAAGGACTCTCTTGACATTATCAAGGACTTTCCTCTATTCGGTACGGGCTTGGGAACCTTTGGAGACATCTATCCGAGCTACCAGTCTCACAGTTCCCTTATACGTTACGACCGCGCGCACAACGATTATGTGGAAGCACTCACGGACCTGGGATATTTCGGAATTTTCCTTGCAGCTATTCCGGTCGTTATGTACGGCAGGAGTGTATTTAACCGTTGGAAAGCGCATGACAGGACCTATGGAAGGATCATGGGAGCAGGCGGCATGGCATCCTTAACTGCGATGGCAGTGCATAGTGGTATGGACTTTAACCTCCATGTACCGGCAAATGCACTGCTTCTGGCGATCATCGCCGGAATAACTTATGCAACAGTATGCCGAAGAGACGGCGATCGGAGCAGTAAATCTCATGTATGACGGATCACTGCATATTTCCGGCAGGGCCAGAAAAATATCCCTGTTCATGGCATTGACCAGCCTCTCGATCTTGTTTGTTCTTTCGGCGAGAACGATCATAGGAACATATTATCACAATAAGATCCAGGGAATTCTTGACGACCGGTCGTCCGAGGAAAACATCACCTTAAAGGACCTGTCGGAGGATACTGTACCGGCATATCTGGAGGCCATCGGGATCCTTGAAAGAACGATATATTTCGATCCGTCGAGAGCACTATACCGAAAGGCATTGTCGGATATCTATGACCGGATCGGAAGTTGGTCGGAAAACATGGAATTGATGAACGCGCCGCTTCCTGCGGGTGCGCCGGTTTCGAAGGAAACTTCTGAACATGCGATAGCAAGTATTCGCGAAGCTATCACCCGGCAGCCCACGAATCCCGATAACCACCTGGCATATGGACACCTTTTGCTGAAAATAAATAAAATTGATGATGCAAGAAGTGAATATGGAAAATCTGTCAACGCTTATCCGAATAACTCAGCGCTCAGGTACGCGGTTGCTCTTGAATATCTTGCAGGCGTCATGAATGCTGATGCGATGATGCAGGCGAAGGAACTTGCATGGATCGATGATAGTTATATGACAATGAATGCCGACAAGAAGCAGCCAATTCATGAGCAGCGAGCAACTTCCTATCTGAATCGGCTTTATGGAAGTTATTTATTCAAGGCCTTCGAGATTGTCTGGAGAACGTCCGGGAGTAATATGGATGTGGTGCGTAGTATTGTTCCAAACAATAACGGAGCACTGGATGCGTTTGAGTTGTTCGCTGAATCAAAATGTGCTGGAGACAAGCAGCTTCTTGAGGACGCAGTACAATGAAAAATATATACGTCACGCAACCCAACATGCCTCCTCTGGAGGAATTTCTGCCATATCTTGAAAAGATATGGGAAAGCAAGTTGCTTACCAACGGAGGTCCATTTCATCAGGAATTGGAAAAGAAGCTTGCTGAATATCTTGGTGTGGAGCATTTGTCACTCTTCACGAACGGCACGATTGCCCTTGTTACTGCCTTGCAGGCGCTGAGGATAACAGGTGAGGTCATTACCACGCCATTCTCTTTTGTCGCGACCGCTCACTCCCTTTTGTGGAACGGCATTAAACCGGTTTTTGTGGATATCGATTCTGAGTCGTTCAATCTTGATCCTGACAAGATCGAGGCTGCAATAACGCCTCAGACCACTGCGATCCTGCCAGTTCATGTATACGGAAATCCCTGTGATGTACAAAAGATACAAAAGATCGCTGATACGTACGGCCTAAAAGTAATTTACGACGCAGCCCATGCCTTTGGGGTTAATTATAAAGATGAAAGTCTGTTAAAGCATGGCGACCTGTCTATATTAAGTTTTCATGCAACAAAAGTATTCAATACATTCGAGGGTGGGGCGATCATATGTCCTGATGCCAAGATGAAAAAGAGGATAGATGACCTGAAGAATTTCGGCTTTGCTGACGAAGTGACGGTTGTCGCACCCGGAATCAACGGAAAGATGAACGAGATACAGGCTGCATTTGGGCTATTGCAACTTAAACATATCGAAGAGGCGATAGATCGGCGGCGTGAGATCGATGCGCGATACCGGCAGCATCTATCGAATGTGCCTGGAATTACCTGCTCGTCGATCGAGGCTGACACAAAGTATAATTATTCCTATTTCCCTATTATGGTCGAGGAAGGATATTCACTATCCCGTGAAGAACTGTATGAAAAGCTTCACCAACATGGGATTTATGCACGTCGCTATTTCTACCCATTGATCACTGATTTTCCGATGTACAGAGGCATTCAAAGCGCCAAGCCTGGGAATCTTCCTGTTGCTAAATTGATCGCAGAAAGAGTTCTATGTCTGCCGATTTACCCGGATCTATCAAAATTAGAGCAGCAGACAATCGCTAGTATTGTCCGAGGTGACTGATAATTCCATGAGCTCGCAAACAAATCCAAAACAAACGAGAGCTGCAAAGTTAGGCGTGGCAAAACTCGAGCAGCTTTGTGAAGAGCATGGAAATTCTCTCTATTTTCTCGACCTGATGCGCTCCAGAGAAAACATTAGAGAGATGATATCAGAATTTAGGGCCCGCTATTCTCATACCAGTATTGGCCATTCCTACAAGACCAATTACATTCCCCGACTCTGTCATCTCACCTTTGCAGAAGGGGCATACGCAGAGGTCGTGTCGCGTATGGAATTCGACTTGGCAGAGCGCCTCGGTGTACCGCCTGAATCGATTATTCTCAACGGACCGGTTAAGGACAGATCTCTTTTGCTGAAGGCTTGCGCAGCCGGTACGTTGGTTAATGTAGATTCGGTAGAGGAGGCTGCAGTAATCGCTGGGCTTGCGCGGTCGTACCCGAATATAAAATATCGGATCGGCCTGCGATGCAATATTGTACTTTCTGGAATATTACGTTCGCGTTTTGGGATCGATACGGAGAATGGAGATCTTTTGCAAGCGGCGAATCTGTTGAATTGCGAACCCAATATACAACTATCCGGGCTTCATTGTCACATAGGCGGTGACAGGAGCGCTGCTTCATACCGTAGCAGGACTGAGCGGCTTATCGAGCTATCTCGTGAAGTATTTCCCGACGAACCGCCCTCATTTCTTGATATAGGTGGTGGCTTTGCTGGAAAGATGCCGTTAGCTCTATCTCGTCAATTTGCATCATCTCAGCCCTCGTATGCAGACTACGCTGAAGCGGTAGCTGGTGCAATGGCTAACGCCTACGGGAAAAGCGACGGCCCAGAACTTATAATAGAATCAGGCATGGCACTATTTTCAGACGTAATGGAATTCGTTTGTCGGGTGGCGGCGACCAAATGTCTTGGTGGTGCGTATCACGCAATTGTTACAGGCAGCATTTACGACATCAAACCGACTCTTAACCGGTATAACTTGCCGATGGAGGTAATACATAGTAGAGAGACATCGTCGAAAGCTGTCGCCAATTGGACTGTGAGCGGATACACCTGTATGGAAAGCGACATATTGGCGTCAAGCTATGCCGGCTGTCTCATGGTAGGCGACTTTCTCGTATTCTCTAACACGGGAGCTTATACCGTGGTTTTAAAACCTCCCTTTATCGACAACGCCCCGGCAATAATTGCGGTTGAAGACGATGGTTCTATGTCGATCGCGCGTCGGCGAGAACACCTTGATGATATATTAGCTAGCTATGAGCTATTCTAAAATGGAGTCTGGATGAATATATTGTTTTCCTGCATCGGTAAGCGTGGATACATTGCACGGATGTTCCGTCCTCATCTGTCGCATGGTGATAGAATCATTGGCACTAGCAGCACAAAGTGGACATCGGGCTTTCATTCTTGCGATGCTTCATTCATCATGCCCAGCATTGCCGATCCCGCATATCCTGAGGCGGTATTTGATCTCTGTAAAAAGGAACGCATTGATGCTCTGCTCTCCTTCTTCGATCTGGATGTACATCGACTGAGCAAACATGTGGATGCATTGAGATCAATAGGTGTAAAACCATTTATTCCTGATCATCGAGCTGCTGAAATTACATTTGACAAAGTTCAGACATGTGAGTTTCTTCTGGCAAATAAAATTCCCACTGCAAAAACATTCACCGATTTGTTAAGTGTTAGCCAGGCGCTTCGCAATGGCGAGGTGCAGTTTCCCCTGTATGTAAAACCACGGTTTGGGTATGGAAGTCGCAACACTTTCTCGGCGTGTGACTACCGGCAACTTGAGGCTTTTTATTCACTTGAGAATGACATGATCATACAGGAAAGTCTTGAAGGTGATACTTATGATTTTGACATTCTCAATGATCTAAAGGGCAAAGTTCTCTCCGTAGTGCCGTGGCGCAAGTACCTTTCGAGAATGGGGGAGACGGAACAAGCAGAGACCATCCATTCTCCCTCTCTTATCAGCCTTGGTTGCCGCCTTGCCTCGGCTCTAGGCCATGCCGGACCGCTCGACGCTGATCTGTTCCTGAAAGACGGATTGGCATCAATATTAGAAATAAATCTACGTTTCGGAGGTGGTTACCCGGTTTCTCATTTCGCTGGCGCCGACTTTCCCGGCATGATTGTTCGCATGGCACGGGGCGAGGTTCTCTCGCCGGTGGTAGGAGATTATTCGCCCGGCGTAGTAATGATGAAGGAACTACATGTCGTCGGTGGACCACGAATCGAATTTTTTAAAAGTACGCTTGCTGTGCAAAACGAAGTTAATTTATAGTTGTGAGTCAGGTAATGAGTAGGCTACATAAGAGACTGGAATTGGGACCTCCAGGATCACCTGCTATATAAAAGTAATATGGAAGAAGGGGGATGAAAGCATGATATTTGAATCGATTAAGTCGCTTATTCTTGAAGAACAGGAACGCCAAGGCGGACGTTTTATTGAAAACATCAATATAGATATGTACATGGAGAAGATATCTTCTAAAGCAGAAATCATATCACATACAATCGGCGGGCGGTGCAAGGGCTTTATTGCGTTCTACTGTAACGATATCAATACAAAGAAGGCTTATATTACAGTATTAATTGTTGATCCTCGTGATAAAGGATTAGGCAGAGCACTTATGAAATATGTATTAAGTGTTGCAAAGTTGCGAGGATTCATAGCATGTCAGGCGGAAATTAAAAAGAAAAATCTGACAAGCTATAATATGTGCATAAAGCTGGGATTTCGCCCGGTAGAAGATCGTGGTGAGAAGGATTTGTTGGAAGTATTGCTTTGATTAAAGACATCTGTATGAAGCGACGATGAAAAGATCAATAATATATTTTTGCATATGTATTATGAATGTTCAGGTCGTCTGAAACCAAATTACTTTTAAGAAGAGCTGAATTATGATACTGCATATTGTTGCTGACGATAAGTTTATTGACATGGCGTTTCGTATATTTGAGGAAGTTCATCCCTGTCAGAATGAGTTTCTAATTATTACGAAGAATAAAAGGTTTAAATATATTAAAAATACACCCGTAGTGTCGATAGAGCCAAGAAGCATTTTTCGCAACAGTTTCTTAAAGTCACTAAAGAAATATGATATGGTTATTCTGCATATATTGGACGACATTAAGATGCTGATGCTAACCAGAGTTTCTAAGGATATAAAGTTTGTTTGGATAGGATGGGGTTATGATTATTACGATCTTATTTATAAAAAAAAATGCAATTTATATTTACCGTTGACTTTGAAACTATATTCCCAAAACAAGGGTGCTGAACATCTATCGTTAAGAAATAGGATTAAATCAACCATATTCATAATATATTATTGTTTAAAAGGGAAAAATAATATTATCAATCGAATTAACTACTTTTCCCCTGTACTGTACGAAGATTATGAACTAATCAGAAAATCTATTCCGAATTTCCATCCGAACTACATCTCTTGGAACTATGGTACTCTAGAAGATGATGTGATTCCTGGCTATGAGAAAATAGAAGTATCTGCTAATAATATATTGGTTGGAAATAGCTCAACATATGAAAATAATCATTTCGACGCATTTGATCAGTTATCGCGCATTAAATTACATCAAAGGAAAGTAATAGTACCGCTTAGCTATGGCGAGATGAAGTATCGTGACATAATAGCTGAAATTGGGCGTAAATATTGGGGAGATTCATGTGTGCCAATTGTCAAATATCTGCCAATTAAGGACTATATAAGGCTGATCGGCTCTTGTTCCGTAGTTGTTATGAATCACGTGAGACAGCAGGCACTCGGCAACATCGCTATTATGATGTATCTCGGAGCAGCAGTATTCCTGAGAAAGCAGAATCCGATATATGACTTTTTCAAGAAAGAAGGGGCTTATATTTATGCTTTCGAAGATCTTATCAATGACCACGAATTAATAAATATACGTTTGGCCAATTCTGAAATAGAAATTAATAGAGAAGTATTAAGAAAACATTGGGGTAGAGCTGCTATTCATACGAAAACAAGGAATTTAATAAGAACGGTTATGGCTGATGCGAAAAGTGATGATCATCGGAACTTTGTTGCGACGACGAATGACGCGACATGTCATTGAAGGCATTAATTTGTCGCTCTAGTGGTAAATGTATATAATCTAACTCATTATCCATGATAAATGCAATATGCTGCATGGCGTTGTGACATGCGAGGCTGAAACGAATGCATAAGGTCTGCTATCTTGATCACAACTGGATATCCTTCAAGCTGAATAATGATAACGTTAAAAAGCATCTTAACGATATGACCGGTGTTGTCTATGACTTAGGTTGCGGTATTCGTCCATACGAGAAGGATATCCTTACTGTAGCTGATGAATACGTTGGCGTTGACTGGAATTATTCTTTGCATGGTTTGCATGCAGACATTGAAGCAGACCTTAACCACCCGTTGCCAATAGAAAAACATGTTGCCGATGTCGTGATCTCATTCCAAGTGCTTGAACATCTTTGTGAGCCCCAAGTCGTGTTAATGGAAGCGTTCCGCATTCTCAAGCCCGGAGGGGTAATATTTATTTCCGTTCCTTTTCAATGGTGGATTCATGAAGCTCCGCATGATTATTATCGCTTCACGTGCTATGGTTTAAAATATTTATTCGCCAAAGCCGGTTTCGTTGATATTGAAGTTAAGGAATCATCAGGATTCTGGACCATGTGGCTTCTCAAGCTTAACTACCAAACCTGCAAGCTGATTCGCGGCCCTAAACTAGTGCGTTGGCTGATACGAGCTTGTCTATTGCCGCTATGGATGACCAATCAGCTCATTGCCCCTGTCATTGACCTGATATGGAATGCGCCTCAAGAGACTGCAGGTTATACGGTTACAGCAAGAAAACCAGCATCCGCATCAAGTCAAAGGATATCGATTCCATAAATATACTTAAATTCATGAGAATAACAAATGTCGCTTAAAAATAAAGCTCTGAGAGGGGTGAAGTGGTCTACTGCTTCTACGATCATCGTGACCCTTTTGCAGCTTGCTCAATTATCTGTTCTAGCCAGGTTGTTAGTGTCTTCTGATTTCGGCCTTATGTCGATCGTCATGGTTGTGATCGGATTCACTCAGGCATTTCTTGACATGGGTATCAGCAATGCGATCATTCATAAGCAGACGATTACGCATGACCAGCTCAGCACCCTTTATTGGGTAAATGTAATTACCGGCGGCGTGTTCTTTCTCTTCATCGCGTTGATATCCCCGTTTGTAGCTTCTTTTTATCAACAACCAGAACTTGCTGCTCTTGTGATCCTTGCTGGTACAACACTGTTAATTCAGTCGTTTGGACAACAGTATATGGTGTTGTTTCAAAAAGAATTGCGTTTTACTGAAATAGCAATAATTAGTATCACCACTAAGTTGGTTTCATTTATTGTCTCTGTTTGGTATGCGTACCATGGTCATGGTGTTTATGCCATGGTGTATGGCGCAATCGCTGCAGCCATGACGCAAACAGCATTGTTTGTGGCAATCGGGTTGAAACAGCATAGGCCTGCTTTCACATTTAAGTGGCATACTATTAATGAATTTCTTAGTTTTGGATACTATCAAATGGGTGAGCGGAGCCTTAATTATATTAACTCTCAGATTGATACTATCCTGATTGGAAAACTCTTAGGTATAGAAACCGTGGGTGTCTACAACGTAGCAAAGCAGCTTATTATGAGGCCTGCCCAGATCATTAATCCCATTATAACCAAAGTCTCCTTTCCCCTTATGGCAAAAGTTCAGAATCAGACTGGAACGCTCCGGAGGACGTATCTCAAGACAATCAATTATCTGTCTTCTGTAAACTTCCCCGTGTATGCGGGAATGATAGTATTAGCACCTGATATTGTGTTGCTTCTATTTGGACAGAAGTGGATGTCCGCCATCCCTATTGTACAAATACTATCTCTCTATGGAGCTGTGAGATCTACCGGCAATCCGATAGGATCACTGTTGCTTGCCAAGGGCCGTGCAAGACTGGGTTTTATCTGGAATCTGGGACTATTTTTTGTCACACAGTTCGCTATTATTATAGCCAGTCACTGGGGCATTGTGGCCATTTCATGGATCTTGGTTGGATTAATGATCTCTTTGGTTGTACCCAACTGGTATTTACTTGTCCGTCCGCTCTGTGATGCGAAATTTTATGAATACCACCGTCAGATATTATTGCCCGCTGTTATTGCTATTATTGCCGGACTCGCTGGATATGCGTGCAGTGGATTAGTGTCTAATCGAATCGGGAATGTATTTATGACGTCAATTGTTGGAGGTAGCGCTTGCATTGCACTCAATGCACTATTTAATAAAGAATTTGTTGATGAGATGAAAAGATTAGTACTGGTAAAGGCTTAATAGATGCGGAGAAAAGCAGTCTGACATATATATAAGTAGCAAAGATAATGAAATCTAATGAAAATGATCCAAGCAAATTAAACATGCCTTCAGTAAGTATCATTATTCCAACATATAATCGGGCAGATCTGCTGCCGAGGGCGATCGATAGTGTGTTATGCCAAAGTTATCAGGATATTGAGATCATTGTTGTTGATGACGCATCTAGCGACAGTACTTGCAACGTTATTCAAAAATATATTGATAAGAAACTTATTTATATACGTCGGTCTGTTAAGGGCGGAGGTGGGGTATCTAGAAATACCGGTATTCAGCGGGCAAAGGGGAATTATATAGCATTTCTAGATGATGATGACGAGTGGATGCCTGATAAGTTGCTGGAGCAGATCCAGCATCTAAAAGGGAATCCTCGATGTGGAATGGTTTATACAGGCTATTTTATTGTCGATAGCCGCACCTCATCAATGGCACCTAATAAAAAATACGAATATGTGTCGTACGAAGCATTGTTAAAGGAAAATTGTGTCGGGCCAACGTCAACGTACCTGATAAGGAAGAGTTGCTTTGACAATGTTGGCCTGTTTGATGAGAGCCTGCCGAGTTGCCAGGACTGGGATCTCCTGATTAGGTTAGCAAAGAGATATCCAATTTCAGTCATTGATAAACCATTAGTTAAGTATTACACGCATAATGATAGGATTACGACTAATTACGCCAACACAGCAATGGGGAAGGAATTACTCCTTAGTAAGATCCTTCCCGAACTTAAGTCAAGACCTCAAGCTCTCAGCAAACATTATTTTGTGCTGGGTAATTTGTATTGCCATAACGGAAATATGCTATTAGGCAGGAAAAAACTGATGCAAGCCATCAAAGCATGCCCATCTGTTCCTAAATACTACGGTTACTTCATCATAGCGTTACTGGGGTTTAATATGTTTCAACATGTGGCGGCTATGTATGGCTCTTTTAAAAAGAAGAAATATAAAACTTCATGAATAATCATTGTACAAAACCATTGTTGTCAATCGTCGGGATACTCATATTTCTAATTCCGCATAATATATCCGAGTCTGTACAACAAACAACGTTTCCTTTGCGATGGGTATATGTATCCCGTAATCTGGATAATGACCGGCACGTTGAGGAGATCCAGGAGATCGTACGCACGGCATCAAGTCATGGACTTAATGGAATGGTGTTTGCCGCAGGACTGGATGCGCTGGAGCTGAAATCCCAGGCCTATGTCAATCGTTTGAAAAAAATTGGCCAGATCTGCAAGCGATATCGCATGGAGATCATCCCGATGATATATTCCGTCGGGTATGGGTCCGGTCTCGCTTTTGACCGTAATCTGGCGGAAGGGTTGCCTGTTCGCGATGTGCTGTTTCAGGTCAAGGACCAAAAAGCGCAGTTCGTTCAAGACCATCAGGCGCAGATCATAAACGGAGGATTTGAAGAACATAGGCACAACCAAGTAGATAAATTCACCCATGATCATCCGGGGAAGGTCAGTTTCGTTGACGACCAGGTATTTAAAAGCGGCACCGTCTCTCTTCGGTTTGAAAATGTTGAAAGATATCCCTATGGACTGGGTCGCTTGATGCAGGAGGTGAAACTGCGGCCATTTCGACATTATGAAGTATCTTTCTGGGTTAAATCTGAAAATACATCTCCTGGCCTTCAGCTAAAAGTACTGACCTCGGACAAGCGCACACTGTTAATGTGGAATGTACAAACAGGTACAAACCGTGACTGGCTGATTATTCGTGCAAAGTTCAATAGTATGAATTATGACAAGGTCAAAATATATGTTGGCATGTGGAATGGAAGGAGTGGGCGATATTGGATCGATGATATAAATATCAAGGAGCTTGCTCTTACCGATATTATAAGACGCTCAGGTACACCACTTGTTGTTCGCAATGAAGTTGATGATGTTATTTTCAGTGAAGGCAGAGACTATTTGCTTCTATCATCTCGCACGACAGACGTTACGTCAGGCGATGCCAAAATGATCGTGATACCCGGAGGAAGCCGCATAAAAGACAGTGTTAAACTGCGTGTTACCTACTACCACGGTATGGCCGTCAGGAACGGGCAGGTTACCGTCTGCATGTCAGATCCAAAATTATATGCAATCTGGGAAAAACAATTACAATTAATACAAGAGGTCCTTTCTCCAAGGAGGTATTTTCTAAGTATGGATGAGATCCGCGCTGGAGGGACCTGCCAGTCCTGCAGCCAGAGAGGATTGACCATGGCGCAAATACTCGGTGATTGTATCACGCGACAACATAAAATTATCCATCATATAAATCCTGGTGCGGAGGTTTTCATTTGGTCGGATATGTTGGATCCTAATCATAATGCGCATAATGATTATTTTCTGGTCAATGGTGACTTTTCAGGCTCATGGAAATATATACCGAAAGATATGGTTATAGTGTGCTGGCATTATGACAAGCGTCACAAGAGTTTAGACCATTTTTCGAGCCAGGGATTCAGAACAATGGCAGGAGCGTATTACGATGCTGATAATCTCGACCACGTAAAAGGATGGCTGGATCAGCTGGAAAGAACACCCGGTGCTCAGGGGATAATGTATACCACCTGGAGAAACAAATACGGTCTCCTCGCCGAATTTGGAAATATGGCAGCAAAGAAAACGCATTAGCCAATATTATGCTACTACCTGACATCAGCATAGTAAATATGCGCTATCCTATGGTATTACTGCTTTGCGGTATAATTATGCCGGTTATTGCCGCGATCGCAATATTGACATCTCAATGGATACTATTTGCGCTGGTATTTTCCCCCTTATTCCTTTATTTAGCCATTAAAAGACCGTTCATATTTCCCTTTGGGGCATATCTGTTCCTCATACCGTTTGATTATATTCTCGTTATCGGCGATGATATGCAAGGTGCGACATATACAAAATTGCTCGGGGTAATGTCGATAGCTGCGCTAGTACTATCAGGGCTATTTGAAAAAAAGTTACGAAAGCCGGACACTGCCGCTTTTTGGTGGAGCTTGTTCATCGCGTATAGCACCGCATCGGTATTCTGGTCGATCAATACCGATTTAGCTTATGGCCGGATCGAAACGAGCGTCGGTCTATTGATGCTCTATCTGGTGGTCGCTTCCTATAGAATAACTGACAGGGAATATGAACTGGTAAAAAAGATGATCGCATACAGCGGGGTTGTCGCGTCGACCTACGCAATAGTAACGTACTTTTTCTTCGAGATAACTTTCGCTAATACCTTAAGAGCTTCCTTGATCACTGGCAGCCGTGATGCGGACCCGAATAAGTTCGCTTTCAGCCTGCTCATTCCCATCGCCATCTGCATCAATGAGATCATAACATCTACAAGCACAGTCAACAAAAAGATAATGTGGATATTTACCGGGATTATCACTCTTGCAATATTGCTAACAGGATCACGGGGGAATTTGGCGGGATTGCTTGTCATTTTTACTACGTTCTTGATAGCCATGCCTAAAAAGAGAATTTTGATCGTTGCCATGTTCCTTCCATTGCTCGCGATGGTGTTATTATTACCGGAGCTGTTCATCAATAGACTGTCCGAGTCTTATGCTACGGGAGGTTCGGGCAGGCTTAATATATGGAGCACGGGTTTCGAGGCATTTAAACATTACTGGTCATTTGGAGCTGGTTTGAATAATTTCCCCATAGCATATGATCAATTCGTTGATGTTTATACGTTCCAGGGCTTTACACGGGCACCTCACAATATCTATTTAGGAGTTGTAGTCGAGCTGGGGTTGTTGGGATTGGTGATCGTTGGTTATGCAATATACAAACATATTTCCTTGATAAATATCTCACTCTTGCAGCGTAATCCTGACAGAGTATTCATGAAAGCCTGTCTCTTTGGCTCGTTAATATCCAGTTTATTTCTCGATACCTTGTGGACAAAGTCTTTCTGGAGTCTGTGGATGCTGATCGTGATGCATAATACGATAAGAAAGAGTGAGGAGAAAAATCACCTGATCACCTGATGCTGTGGATGGACCGTCATCAGTAGAGGACTTGTTGCAGGATAGCGAGTGTAACATCAGGTCGAAAGAACGCGGTTGGAATGTCATGATCAATATCATATATCATAAGTCTCCTCGTACAAAACGGAGAGATAGCATCTCAAATTACATACGCGCCTTGATCATGAACTCGGACGGACGACCTATTTGCTGCTGGGGGCCTGATGATCGCAATGAAAGCCTTGACTCGGAGCTGCCGGGCAATGTAACGTATGAAGCCGTATTTACGAGGCCCGTATGGCGCCATGGAGTCATACCGCCTACTTTACAGCTCATCGCGCAATTGAAGAAGCGGTATGCACAGTCAGATCATGACGGAATATATTGGTTCCATGTCTGGGATTATGCATGGCCAGTAGCTCTTTCTCGAACCAGTAATATCGTATTGACATTGCATGGTACTGGTTATGACCATTTGGCAATGCGTTACGGGAAGTATAGCATGAGATACATTTATCATGTGCTGGCAGAAAATACGATCGTTCGACGATCTAAGCTTGTATTTGCTGTAAGTAAGGAAGGAACAGACCATACGCGCAGTTTGGTCGAAATGGCCGAAAGAGATCGAATTAAGTATATGCCTACATTCGTCGATGAAGAAATCTTTGTGCCAATGGAGTCGATCAATGAAGAACAGTCCAGTTCTCCTGCTTGCCCCCTGGTTCTCTATACCGGCAGGCTGGCAAAAGAGAAAAGGCTGGATAAAGCAATAGCTGCGTTTAAAATATTCCAATTGCGATACCCTGAAGCAATATTTAGGATCGTTGGTTCTGGTAATTTAAAGAAGATACTTAAGAAATTAGCTGATGGCCATACTGGCATTGTATTTGTTGACAGTATCTCGCATGCTGAAATAGTCAAGGAATATCAAAATGCTAGTTTACTTCTGCTTCTTTCAGAAAGAGAAGGTATTCCATTAACTCTATTGGAAAGTTTAGCCTGTGGAACTCCTGTTGTCGCATCAGGCGTAGGCGGCATTCCAGAAGTTGTTAAAAACGATATCAATGGATTTATAGTAGATCCGGATAACCCGTCAGAAGTTGCGGATAAAATGGAACAGATACTTGTATCGGGAAAATCGATGCGGCTATCTGCAAGAGAAAGTATATTGAATTTTCGTCAAAAAGTCATCGTTAAGAAGATTTGGAACGAAATTGACAATATTTGTATGTAATAAATTGATTACGAGGTCTCTAGCATTACAGCACTGCGTGATATGGTGACGTCCTTTTATGGACCGTAGACTATCCAGTGATTGCCGATGTTGCTGCTGCAGAGCCTGCCCGATTAACAATGAGGAAACCTTAAGCATGTCAATCTTATCTGATCTGAAGCGGCAAGTTATAGTTATTGTCCGATCTGTCATGGCTGGGTATGTCCATGAGATTCAATATGGACGAGTAAAGATCAAACAGAAAGGCGGCTTGGGCTTTTTAAAAAGATCTGACAAACGTTCTTCGCCGGAAGAGGCGTTTTTAACATCGCTGGATCTGAAAGGAAAAACTGTATATGACATAGGAGGATACGTCGGATTATTAACTGTTGTTTTCGCAAAAGCTGTTGGTCCCGCCGGTAAAGTCGTTGTATTTGAGCCAAATGAAGAAAACTGTTCAAGAATACAGGATAATGTTCGTTTGAACCAAGTCAAGAACGTGAACTTATTGAAACTGGGGATCGGAGATCGTAAACAGGAAAAACAATCTTTAATTGTCAGACGAAATTCCAGCGCTACAGGCAGCATGGACGATGAAATACAAACTCAGATAATAAGGGAAGGGAGCTTCAGGCGATTACATATTAACGTTGACACCTTAGATGGTGCTATTGATGCCCATGGTTTGCCCTCGCCCGATTTTATTAAGATTGACATCGAGGGTATGGAATACCGGGCTTTGCAGGGGATGCCTAGGACGATAAAGAACTATTCCCCCCAATTCTATATTGAAATACATGGTGCTGATACTCTGAGCAAACTAGAAAATATTCGCCGAGTCGCAGAGTTCTTTCAATCCTGTGGGTATTCCATGTGGCATGTTGAAACGCAATTGGACATCACTGCAGGTAATTGTGCGGCAGCCAAGGAAGGGCATATTTTCTGCAAGCCTTCAGCATCAATGTGAGCGAAAACCCCAAGATGGTAAATGATAGGATCTCTGGATAGAACATGAATATATTTATCATGGACCTGCTCTGCATGACGCCTCAGTATGACAGATTACTGGTGAAGGCATTGGGCAACAGGTCTGTAAAGGTGACACTCGGATCCATAAGTTTTCATTTGGACACAACGTATTTCAAAAGGAACGGGGTGCCGATGCAGGCCGGGATCATAGACATTGTAGCGCATATGGGGATCTCCCATAAGACAATCCGTCAATGGCTGAAGATTCTTGAATATGTGCTGAATATCGTCATTTTAAGACTCATATTTATTGTACGGCGGCCTGATATTATTCACATTCAGTGGATACCCCTTATCCAGGAGACATCACTGGATCTGTGGTTCCTGCGTTCCCTGCAAAAGCAGGGCGCAAAGATCTTTTACACCATCCATAATACGCTACCACATGACAGTGGTAGTCGGTTCAAGGCCCGATATCAGAAATTATATGAAACTGCTGATATGCTGATTTGTCATACTGAAGCGGCCAGAGCTGAGATCGTCGAGCAGTTTGGCATCACGCCGCAGAAAGTCCAGGTTATTCCTTTTGGCGCTTTATTACAGGACCCACGGAGCTATTCGGCACAGGAAGCAAAAGCCTTACTAAAAATTCCATCCGGCAAAACCGTCGTGCTGATGTTCGGATTATTGCGGCCTTACAAGGGCGCTGAATTTCTGCTCGAGGTATGGAAACAGGTAATTGGAAAAGATGGCAATACGCTCCTGGTCATCGCCGGCAATGGAGATCCGAACTATATCGCAATATTGAATGAAAGAATCGCAGAGTTGCACCTGAACGATAACGTGCGGACTTGTTTCAACTATATTCACGAAAATGAAGTTGCAGTATATTATTCTGCTGCGGATATCCTCGTTTATCCCTATAAAGAGATCACCCACAGCGGCGCCCTCCTGACAGGGATGTCCTTCGGCAAGGCCATCGTGGCGTCCTCTCAAGACCATTTTATCGAAACCCTGGAAAACGGCAGGTACGGTATGCTTGTGCCCTATGGAAATGCAGAACTATTTGCCGATACGTTGGTGTCCCTTATCAAAGAGCCTAGAAGAAGAGCGGCTCTCGGCGACCGTGTAGCCGAGGTCATGCGTACGCGCTACTCATGGGAAACGATAGCAGCGAGAACGGTCGCGTGCTATCGGTTGGCCCTGGACCGCTCCTAACGAACAATCATGCATATTCTCTATCTCCATCAATATTTTGTTCCTCCTGACGGCAGCGGCGGAACGCGTTCCTACGAGATCGCGCGGCGTTTCGTCCGAGATGGACATTCAGTGACACTCATCACCAC
Source organism: Nitrospirota bacterium (assembly GCA_020052615.1). Taxonomy (GTDB): domain Bacteria; phylum Nitrospirota; class UBA9217; order UBA9217; family UBA9217; genus JAAXXJ01. The sequence goes on from JAGVOT010000123.1 coordinate 161,698, forward strand.
GAGGGCGTATATTCCCGGATATTACTTCACCGGGGAAAAAGGAAAGGTTGTCGAAATTGAAGGCATACACATCATTGCACTCGATGTCCCGTATTCCAACAAGTTCTCCTACGTCAGACGGTTATTCTCTTTTCTGCAATTTATCATATTGGCGACCTGGAAGTCTGTACAAATGCGGGATGTGGACGTAATTTACGCAACGAGCACACCGCTGACCATCGCCATACCCGCCCTGATAGCGAAACATTGGCACCGACGGCCGCTCGTCTTCGAGATCAGAGACCTCTGGCCGGAGTTGCCGATCGCTGTGGGCGCCCTCAAAAATACCGTGCTAATATGGATGGCAAGAAGACTCGAACGCATGTCCTATGCTCACTCGGATCGGATAATTGCTCTTTCGCCCGGAATGAAGGAAGGGATCGTTCGGGCCGGATATCCGGAAAAGAATGTCACGGTAATACCGAATGGCTGTGATATTGATCAATTCCAGGTCCCCGAAGATGCTGGAAAAGACTTTCTCGAAGAACATCCCTATCTCAAGGGCGGTCCGCTAGTCGTTTACGCGGGGACGCTGGGTTTGATCAACGGCGTTGAGTATCTTGTGGAAATTGCGGCGGAAGTAAAAAAAAGTACGCCTACCGTGCGATTTCTCATTGTAGGTGACGGAAGGCAAAGGGAACGAATCACGAAAAAGGCAAAAGACCTGGGTGTTCTCAATGAGACTTTGTGGATCATCCCCCCGATATCGAAAAAAAAGATACCTGCTTTGCTTTCTGCCAGTTCGATCGCAACTTCGCTATTCATTGACCTCCCGGAGATGTGGAACAATTCCGCCAACAAATTCTTTGATGCGATTGCGGCAGGACGCCCACTCATGATAAACTACCAAGGTTGGCATGCTGACTTGCTCATGAAATATGGTGCAGGAATTGTGGTTCCACAGCATAGCGCTCGACGCGCAGCAGAGATTCTGGAAGCCTATGCTATGGATAGCGAAAAGCTATCTCAATCGAGAAGAGCTGCGTCTATGATGGCCTCAAGCCATTTTAATCGAGAAAGTCTGTTTAGTGAACTACGTAAAGTAGTTGACGAAATATATGATGGATCACACTACGGGACGATAAGCTCGTGAGCAAGATGTCATGAATGTATCTGCGAACTACATATACTATAGAAAGTATCTGCCCGACTGTCAGAGCTATAATCGAATAAAGTTTGATCATCCATATCGTCATGAATTGATTCGACCGGCACTGTTTAATCCGCTACCGAAAGAAATTCTAAATATTGATGCTTCATTTACGGCGTGGTCTCTGATCGGAGCTTTATCAGCATGGCGCACCAGAAAACTGATATACGAGGTTCATGTTATCAAGCATAATGATAACGTTGTACATGTTAGTGTAATTCTTCCCCGATACTATCGGTTCCCTTTCATGGGGCCTAAAGATATTGAATGCGGACCTTGTTGGACGCATCCGGACCATCGGGGAAAGGGGCTCTTCACACGGATGTTGAAATGCATATTAAAGGAATATTCCGTAATAAATGAATACTGCTGGATATTTTGCGAAGTGTCAAATATTCCCTCACTAAAAGGGATTGAGCGAGCTGGTTTTATTAGGTTTGGAGCCGGATTTCGGTCGCAGCCTCTGGGAATAAAAATATTGGGGAAATTTGTTCTTAATTCCGAACTCAGGAAACAGCATGCTCGTTGAATCGTTTCAACCCATAGACGTTCCTCTGTTTCCTTTGAAGCATGCGACTGCTGATGAATATTGTCTGTCCTTGAGAGTATGTCGGGGTATGAGTTACTGGTGGTATCAAGATCCGGCAAATCAACGCCATACCTATTCCAAACCTTTTCAGGACGGCTTCTCGTCATGGTGGTATCAGATAAAGCCCGGCTTCGCTTGGCCGGTAAATATATTAAATGCACTAACAGATATTGATTTGCCTTTTGCGAAGCGTTACCTTGGATGCCAATATGTGGTCGAAGACGCTGCTCAAGCGAATTCATTTATCTTCGTGAATGTAATTCAGAATCTGCCTCTTTATTCGTCGGCGTCCATTCCTGAAAAACGACGCGCTATAAAAAAAGGATTACGACTGTGTTCTCTGTATATTCTGGACCACTTTGATAAAGAAGTTGTCGAAGGTTGCAGGGAATCTTGGAATAACCTTGTACGTCGCACCGGATGGAAAACGGTTGTCTCTCAGCTTGAATTCGAGGAGAGTTGGAAAGCACTTGTGAATCTCCCCGGAACATCAATCTTGGTCGGATGCGAAAAGGAAACTGGAAAAATCGCTGGTTTCCTAATAATAAAAATAATAAATCAAACGGCATATGTTGATACCATAGCATCCATGGATACACTTTTGCACTTGAATGTAAACGATGCGCTATTGTATGCGTTCCTGGTCAATGCACAACGCATTCCGACAGTACAAAATGCTCATTATTCACTCGTTTCAAACGTTATAAAACTTGAACGATTCAAGCGATCGCTAGGATTTGTGCCGATAAAGTATCCTGCTCGAACGGTCTTGACGCCAGGAGTCGGAATTATGCTTAAACGGCTGTTTCCTGACAAATATAAGCGACTTATCGGGAAAGACTAAACTTAAGAATAAAATATTTTCACATTCCGTGATATGTAGATAAAGGATGAGATGATTTCTCCTGCCCAGCGATTTGCAAAGCGATGTTTTGATATAGGTGCGTCTTTTTTAGGATTAGTTTGTACATGTTGGATATTAATTGCTGCATATATTGTGGCAACCATCGACACCCGAAAAAATGGGTTTTTCTTGCAGACGCGAATTGGACGAAATGGAGTTCCTTTTAGAACTGTCAAGATACGAACAATGCGAGATGATGCTTTCATCTCCACGACGGTGACGACTTCTCGTGATCCGAGGATAACGACGTTAGGTGGTTATATTAGAAAATATAAAATCGATGAACTACCTCAACTCATGAATGTGTTGTTCGGAGATATGAGCATCGTCGGTCCACGTCCTGATGTCCCTGGATTCGCAGATATGTTGACTGGCAACGATAGGATCATCTTGTCTGTTCGTCCGGGAATCACCGGACCAGCAACATTGAAATACCGAAATGAGGAAGAACTGCTTGCACTGCAGGATGATCCAGATAGATTTAACAAGGAAGTGCTGTTTTGTGATAAAGTCAGGCTTAATCGTGAATATATTGAGAATTACAGCTTTGTGAAAGATATCGGGTATATTATTGAGACGCTTAATCTGAGCAAGCGGTGCAAGGACCGAATTATTCATGTTAACAAAAAGTAACGTGTTTAAGCGCATATATCTTTCTCCTCCTCATATGAGCGGAGAAGAGCAGCGCTATGTTGCAGAAGCATTTGATAGCAATTGGATCTCGCCCTTGGGGCCACAGGTAGATGCTTTCGAGCGGGAGTTCTGTGGCCGAGTTGGGATTCCTCACGCAGTTGCGCTTAACAGCGGCACAGCCGCGTTGCATATTGCTCTGCGCCTTCTTGGTTTGGGAAAAAAGGATGACGTAATTGCCCCAACGCTCACATTTATCGGTGGCGTAAGCCCGGCAGTTTTCCAGGGCGCTACCTTAACCTTTATTGATTCGGACCGAGAATCATGGAACATGGATCCCTCATTGCTTCAAGAAGTACTATCTGAGAAAAAGAAAAAAGGATGCATGCCGAAAGTTGTGATCTGCGCTGATATCTACGGTCAGTGCGCTGACTACGACAGGATCGGCAGGATATGTGAAGAATATGGCATTCCCCTTATCATGGATTCCGCAGAAGCCCTTGGGGCGATTTATAAGGACCGCAATGCCGGAAACGCAGGGAAGGCGGCGATCTACTCCTTTAACGGGAATAAGATTATCACTACGTCCGGCGGCGGAATGCTCGCTTCAGATGATAAGACGTTGATCGAACATGCCCGGTTCTTGTCGCAGCAAGCCCGTGACCCCGCGCCGCATTATGAACATAGTCAGATTGGATATAACTATCGAATGAGCAATATCCTTGCGGCGATCGGTCGAGGTCAATTGAAAGTGCTTGACGAACGCGTTAAACAGAAAAAAATGATCTTCGAACGTTACCAAAAGGCCCTGGCCGAAGTCCCTGGTGTCGAGTTCATGCCGGAAGCCGGTTACGGCACATGTACACGATGGCTCACTGTCATACTGATCACGCCTGAGCTTTATGGATATGATCGCGAGATAGTTCGCTTGGCCCTCGAAGAGCAGAACATCGAATCCCGCGCTGTTTGGAAACCCATGCATCTGCAGCCGGTATTTAAAGGTGCTCCAATTCGTGGAGGAGAGGTAGCAGAGGACCTTTTCAACAGAGGTCTTTGTCTGCCGTCTGGTACAGCGATGTCTGATACGGACATAGACCGAGTGATCGACGTTATCATTAAGGTTCATAATAAGGGGTACGAATATAACAGGATACTATGAATTTTGTAAAAATTAGCATATTTACTCCGACGAGACTGAAGCGTGCTGTGCTATTTGCAGCTCTTGACGGGATCTGTGTGCTCATCTCCCTGGTGTTTTCATTCCTGCTGAGGTTCGAGTTCGTCATTCCTCCCGCCTTTGCTGCAAGTATGTTCAAGGCTCTGTTCTTGTTCCTCATCGTCAAATTGACCATATTCATGTTCTTCAAACTCTATAGAATGACCTGGCGCTATGTAAGCGTCGGCGATATATGGAATATATTTACAGCCACCGTAATAGCTGAATTGCTTCTGGTCATCCTGGTCATGGTCCCGCTCTCAAAGACCTATGTGAGCAATTCGTCTATTAACATATTTCCGTTTCCCAGAAGTGTATTTATATTCGACACCGTTCTGACGTTCTTCTTTATCTCTGCTGTTCGAGGCTCGAAGCGATTCTATCTTGAGATCATCCAAAAGCGGAAATACCGATCGGAAGGCAAGCGTACTATCATCCTCGGCGCAGGGGATACGGGAGAAATGGTTATTCGTGACATATTCCGGCAGGACTTCTCCGAATTCTATCCCGTGGCCTTTCTCGACGACAATGCGCTCAAGGTCGGTTCTTCTGTTCACGGTGTGCGGGTAGAAGGAGCGATCGACAGTATAAAGTACTCGGTCAAACGGCATCATGCGGACGCTGTTATCATCGCAATTCCTAACCTTGACCACAAAACACTGAAGGTTATCTATACTCTTTCCCGGGAATCTGGCGTAAAAACGGTCAAGATCGTTCCCAGGATGTATGATATTCACAAGCCAGCTATTAACCTTAAGAACCTGGAGGACATCAGCATCGAGGACCTCATCGGCAGGCAGCTGGTCGAGGTCGATAATGAGGCGATAACCGCTTTTCTGACCGGTAAGGTCGTTTTAATCACGGGAGCAGGGGGGTCCATTGGTTCTGAACTGGCCATGCAGGTTGCCGGAAAAGAGCCGCGCCGTCTTATCCTCCTTGATGCCGACGAGACCGATCTTCACAATCTTGAGCTGAAACTTAAAATGGCCTTTCCCGGACCGCCTCCATCCAGCAGGCTGTCGGACGGAAAGCTCCTCCCCCAGGAACTATTTCTTCCCAACTGCTGTATCGTCTCGTTCGTTGTTGCCGATATTCGTGAAAAGTCCCTGCTGGACCAGATATTTTCCGCTGTTCTCCCCGATGTGGTCTTCCACGCCGCTGCCTATAAGCACGTGCCCATGATGGAGTACAATGCCCAGGAAGCCGTAAAAGTGAACATCTTCGGCACCGGCAATCTGGCGGAGGCGTCTGTCCGGTTCGGCGTGAAGAAGTTCATCATGATCTCGACGGACAAGGCCGTGCGGCCGACCAGTGTCATGGGCGCAACGAAGCGCCTGGCCGAGCATATCTGCAAGACCTACAATAACGGAAGCGATACGGAATTTGTTTCAGTCCGCTTTGGAAATGTGCTGGGAAGCCGGGGAAGCGTGCTCCCCACCTTCCTTGAACAGCTCCGCCATGGCGGACCACTGACCGTGACCCATCCCGATATGGTTCGCTATTTCATGACCATCCACGAGGCCGTGTCGCTCGTGCTCCAGGCCTCGGTCCTGGGAAAGGGCGGCGAGGTCATGGTCCTGGACATGGGCGACCCTGTGAAGATCGTGAATCTTGCCGAAGACCTCATCAGGATACACGGCCTTGAGCCGGGCCGGGACGTGGACATAGTCTTTTCGGGCATCCGGCCTGGAGAGAAATTATTTGAGGAAATGCTGACCGCCGAAGAGGGGACATTGGCCAGCAAACACTCAAAGATATTCGTCGCGCGCGACACTGAAGTGTTTTCAAGGACGGAGCTCGACAGGATCCTGGGAGAGTTCCTGACCCTTACGCTTGCCGGCATACAGAGCAACCACGATGGAAGTATCCGCAAGGCGCTTAAAAAGCATGTGAAGCATTATAATATATAATGACGATAATTTGTCATCTCGTCATCGGGATCCCCTGAAGGAAACTATTATGAATGAAAACGTCGTCTGGCACCATGCCACGGTCACCCGCAAACGCCGCGAGAATATGAACAGCCACCGGAGCGTCATTCTCTGGTTTACCGGTCTCTCCAACTCGGGGAAATCGACGATCGCCCATGCAACGGAGGAGCAACTCCATACCCGGGGCTGCCGTACCTTTGTATTCGACGGTGACAATGTGCGACACGGACTGTGCGCCGATCTCGGTTTTTCCCGCGAGGACCGCGATGAGAACATCCGCAGGGTCGGCGAGATGTCGAAGCTGTTCGTCGAGGCGGGAATTATAGCGCTGACGGCCTTCATATCGCCCTTTCGCGGCGATCGCAACCGGGTGCGCAACCTCGTGCAGGAAGGCGATTTTCTCGAAATATTCTGCAAATGTCCATTGGAGGTATGCGAACAGCGGGATGTGAAAGGCCACTACAAAAAGGCGCGTCTTGGAGAGATCAAGGAGTTCACCGGCATCTCATCTCCCTATGAGGAGCCGATACACCCGGATCTGGTCCTCACGACTGACACATTATCTGTCGAACAGTGCGTGGATAAAGTCGTTGATCTGTTGAGGCAACGAGGAGTAATCAATATTACAGCGAATTCATAGTTTAATATTCATCAAAGAACTTCAATAAAATACAACAGGGGTTCTTCGTGAACTTCATGGCAAAGAGGTAGTTCGAAGCGGGTATTTCTTCGCATCTGGATTGGAAGCGCCTGCGTTTGCTTGCGCCTTCACAGCAGGTCATATTGTCTTTGTGCTCTTGTCAGCTTGTTTTTATAACTTGTCGTAATGGTTTCCGGAGCCCAATGAAGAAACAAAAAATCCTCATCACCGGCGGCGCCGGGTATATCGGCAGTCATGTGGTGAAAATGCTCGGCGAGCAGGGGCACGATCTTCTCGTGTATGATAACCTCTCAGGCGGGAACAGGGAAGCCGTGCTCTATGGCGGTTTTGTCCTGGGCGATCTGGCCGATGCGGTCCTTCTCAAGAAGACGATAGCCGATTTCAAACCCCAGGCAGTGATGCATTTTGCCGCGTCCATCATTGTTTCGGAGAGCGTCCGTGATCCCTTGAAGTATTACCGCAATAATACGGGAAATGCTTTGAATTTGATCGAAGCCTGCGTTGCAGGCGATGTCCCGCATTTTGTCTTCTCCTCGACCGCGGCCGTATATGGTATACCGTCACGCGCAACTGTCGATGAATCTTCTTCCCTGAATCCGATCAATCCCTATGGCGCCTCGAAAGTGATGGTCGAACAGATGCTCAGGGATGTTGCACTTGCCCGTCAAAACTTCAAATATGTCTCGCTCAGATATTTCAATGTGGCAGGGGCGGCCAAGGACGGCAGCATAGGCCAATTGTACAAGGAATCGACCCATATCATCACCCGCGCGCTCAAGGCCGCAAAGGGCGAGTTCCCCAGACTGCAGATCTTCGGAAACGATTATACGACTCCTGACGGCACCTGCATCAGGGACTATATCCATGTGGACGACCTCGCTGCGGCGCACGCGGCTGCGCTCGAGTTCCTTCAGGCAAAGGGCGCAAGTAACGTTTTCAACTGCGGATATGGTCATGGATACAGCGTCAGGGAAGTGGTAACTGTCGCAAAAAAGGTAACCGGCGTTGACTTTCCTGTGGAGGAAGTAGGAAGACGGGAAGGCGATCCGCCGACTCTGGTCGCGAATAGCGAAAAGATCGGCAAGGTGCTTGGCTGGAAACCGAAATATGATGATCTTGAATATATCGTCAGGACCGCATGGGAGTGGGAGAAAAAAAGAAAGTAATTCAATACAAGATTCGATAAGAAAACCGACAGGCATGCCGGCCTGTTCTCTGGAGATATTTCATGATCCTTGTTACCAATGACGACGGCGTCTATTCGCCCGGCATACAGCTTCTCGCCAAGCGCCTGAAGGCCCTTGACGATGTCATCATTGTCGCGCCGGACCGGGAGAGGAGCGCTGCCGGCCATTCCATGACGCTTCACCGGCCCCTGCTGATAGAACAGGTGAAGGACGGGGTCTACAGCGTGAACGGCACCCCCACGGACTGCGTGAACATAGCCATCAAGGGGCTTCTGAAGGAAACGCCGAAACTCGTGGTGTCGGGGATCAACAAGGGCCCGAACATGGGCGATGATGTGACCTATTCCGGTACCGTGGCAGGCGCCATCGAAGCGCTGATCCTCGATGTTCCTTCATTCTCCATATCCCTTGCCGCCCGTGAGAATTTCCGCTTTGCCGACGCGTCCGAGGTGGCTCTACAGGTCGCCCGCATGGTCCTGGAACAGGGCCTATCCAAGGGAACGATCCTCAACGTGAACGTGCCAAACCTGCCGGTGGCTGAGTTCAAGGGAACGGCCATTACCCGCCTCGGTAAACGCATCTATCATCAGATGACCGTGGAGCGGGTCGACCCGCGCGGCAAGAAATACTACTGGATCGGCGGAGGGGAGCCGGAGTGGGAGCGTGATCCCGGCACGGACTTCGACGCCATCGACCGGGGCATGGTCTCCATCTCTCCGCTGCATCTCGACCTTACCGATTACGCCGCCTTCGACCGGTTGAGATCTGCCACCACGTTGACCTATGGGCCCGTGATCCATCAAGAATAAGATCAAAAGAATTTATTGCGCCGCCAGGTACAGGTCGAGCGCGAAACAAGACATTCCGCATGTAGTCGTTGAGCTTTTGCCAGTGTGCAGCTCTATGGTTAATAATCTCATATCTTCACAATTCGAAAAAGAACGCAACCGCATGGTGGACGAGCAGATCATCTCCCGCGGGGTGCGTGATCCGCGGGTGCTCGCCGCTATGCGCAAGGTGCCGCGCCACGAGTTCATGCCCGAGGCCCTCCGGCAGCAGGCGTATGGCGACCATGCCATGCCTATCGGAGAGGGCCAGACGATATCTCAGCCATATATTGTCGCGCTCATGACCGAGCTCCTGGAGCTCAAGGAAACCGACCGGGTTCTCGAGATCGGGACCGGATCGGGTTACCAGGCCGCGATCCTGTCGGAGCTTTGCGAGAAGGTCTTTACGATAGAACGGGTAAAGACGCTTGCCGACAAGGCGCGTTCGGTCCTTGACCGGCTGGGCTGCCGGAACGTGGCTATGAAGGTCTATGACGGGACCTATGGGTGGAAGGAGATGGCGCCGTTCGATGCCATCATCGTTACGGCAGCCGCGCCTGATGTGCCCTCGGCATTGGTCGAGCAGCTCAAGGAGGGCGGCAGGCTGGTGATCCCCGTGGGAGAGCGGTTCACCCAGGACCTCAAGAAGGTCATCAAGTCGCCTTCCGGTCTGGTGACGCAGACCAGCATTCCCTGCATGTTCGTGCCGCTCATCGGAGCGCATGGATGGAAAGAATGATGACGATTCGTTAACTTCAAAATGCAAGATCCTCCCTGATCTTTGATCATCGGCGCAGCAGTACAGAGAGCGCTCCCAGCCCTCCATCGCACTGCCTGGCGCTGACAAAGGCGAGGACCTGCTTCCGGTAACGACCGACCAGCCGCCTGACAACCGCGTTCTTCAGCACCGGCCCTTTTACCGACCGCAGACCCCGGCCATGGATGATCTTGACGCATCGCCAATCCTTCCTGAAGGCTTCAATGAGGAAACGATCCAGTTCCTCGTCGACCTCGTCACCAGTGAATCCATGGAGGTCCAAATACCCCTGGACCGAGAAGTGCCCCGCGTGCAGTTTTCCGACGATCGTGCCGTTGACGACAGGATTGGTCCATTCGATGTATTCTTGTGTGTCCGATAGATTGATCGGACGGCTTCCCTCTGCGATCTGCCCGAGGATGGCCAGGGCGTCATCATCAGGATCGCCTTTCTCCCGTGCGGAAGCTGCTCGTTTTGACGTTTTCGCGCAAGGCAGCACCCGGAATGCGATGATCTCCCGGACATCGGTCATGGCGTCATCGAACAGCTCTTCCTCGGTTAGGGGTGGTGCTTCAGGAGGGGGAGGGGGAAAAAGGGCTGGTTCGGCTCGCCTGCGTTCGAGCTGCTTATTCAGTCTGTCAAAGGGGCGGTTGTTGAATTCCCTGTTCTTGCCGGACATCATACGATCTCATTCAAAGTCTCAGGCTCATGAACTGAGCTTTTGCGAGCTTTTGCGTTCTGACTGATCCTTGAGCATGAACCTCTAGGTCTTCATGTATCTTTATGTACCACTTTTTATAACCTGTGTGTCGCTCACTTCAATGAGCCCTTTATGTACAAGAGGGGTGATCTCGAGGAGGATCTCATCGATCTTCAACTGGGTATCAACAGCCTCGATCTTGACCGGCAGGCTTGTTGAAAGCTCCAGGATCTTGGCGGTGTGGAAAACGCGGTCGTTCCCATAGCCTTCTATGCCCCGGAAGACACTGGCGCCGGCTATCTTTCTTTTAAAGAAAATATCGAGCAGGACCTCGTAAACCGGCTTTCCGTGGATCTTGTCGGCCTCATCTATATATATGGTAAGCTTCTTTGCCGGTCCGGTCTTCAGCATGACATGCTCCTTTCATGAATTGGCAGGCTAAAAGCTCTTCGCCATGACTTCCCCCAGTTTCAGCGCGACAAAACCCACTACGACGCTCAGGACCACGTTGAGTCCCGCGAAAAGCCACTCGCCGTCCTTCAGCAGGGCGCCGGTCTCGTACTCGAAGGTCGAGAAGGTGGTGTAGGCGCCAAGGAACCCGACGACGAGCAGGAGCCGCCACTGCGGGTTCTCGGTAAAACGCTCCGCCATGAGGGTCATCAGTAGGCCGATGAGGAAGCTTCCGCTGACGTTGGTCACGAAGGTTCCGAGGGGAAAGCTTCTGCCCCAGCGCTGGCCGATCCAGACTGCGATACCGTACCGCGACACTGCCCCCACGAAACCGCCGATGCCGATGAGCAAGACATTCATCATACGTCATTATAGGTCGTTGGCAGACATACGTCAAGTGAGGTTAATCATATTCAGAGTCTAAGATTCCTAGTTCATGACTACGATATCCGGTTTCATTCGGTTGCTTGGCGTCTCGCTTGAAAGCGCCTGCTTTTGTTCACCGTTGTCCTTGTCAGTTTGAAAATGGGTGAACTTGTCAGCCTATAGGGAAAAAACTATTTCAAAGGGGACTAAAACGGGGTATAATTCGCAATCGAACAATGTCTATATCGACAATTGATCAGGAGGCTTTCCATGACAAAAGAACAACTCGAAGAGGCGATCAAACAAGTGCGGCCGGCGCTGCAGAGGGACGGGGGAGACATAGAACTCGTGGGATTCGACGATGGGGGGACGGTAAAGGTCCGGCTCAAGGGCGCATGCGGTTCCTGCCCCATGTCCACCATGACGCTCAAAATGGGCGTCGAGAAGTTCCTGAAACAGCAGATCCCCGAGGTTAAAGAAGTCGTGCAGGTCGCGTAGACCACGATCTGATGAAGACCCGCTGATCCATATAGGGACCCCGGCAAAGAAGCGCTGATCACTCGGCATTTTGCCGGGCTTTTTTTACCCGAAATCCGGCCATTTCTTTAAAGAGGGTTTGTTCAGAAGTTTCCTCCGAAAAATTCCTTGACACTTTTTGTTACATCTGTTATAAACTCCTCGGTCTTTTCCAGAAGTTGTCAAATTGCAATTATTAAAATAATTTACATTGAGGTGCGGATCGCTATGGAAGCTTCGAGCGTCAAAGCAAGCGCAACCTTTAGCGGGGGTGTTCATCCCGCCGGCAACAAAGAACTTACCTCCCACAAGTCCACCGTTTCAGCAGCGATCCCCAAAAGAGTCGTCATTCCCTTAAGCCAGCATATTGGAGCGCCCACCAAGCCCCTTGTCGTCATCGGCCAGGAGGTCAAAAAGGGTGAGAAGATCGGCGAAAGCGGCGGCTTTGTGTCGGCGCCGGTGCATTCCTCAGTGTCCGGCAAGGTCACGGCTATCGGGAATTTCCCCCATATCCTCGGCATGGACATGGCCTCTATCGTCATCGAGAGCGACGGCAAGGACGAGTGGGTCGCCGGCCTAAAAGAGACGAAAGACTACCAGATGCTCTCCCCGGACGAGCTCAAGAAGATGGTGTCCGACGCCGGGATCGTCGGTATGGGCGGCGCAACCTTCCCGACCCATGTGAAACTCTCGCCCCCCAAGGAAAAGCCCATCGATGTCGTCATCTTGAACGGCGCCGAGTGCGAACCCTATCTGACCTCGGACCACCGGCTCATGCTGGAAAAGCCCGCGGAGATCATCGAGGGCCTCAAGATACTCATGCGGATCCTGAACGTCAAGAAGGGCTACATCGGCATCGAGGCGAACAAACCCGACGCCGTGGAGGCCATGAAGAAAGCCGCGACAGGATCGCCCGAGATCGAGGTCTGGCCCGTGCAGGTGAAGTATCCCCAGGGTGCCGAGAAGATGCTGATCAAGGCCATTGCCAACCGCACCGTGCCCGCCGGCGGACTGCCCATGGATATCGGCGTGGTGGTACAGAACGTGGGTACCGCGGCGGCGATCTATGATGCTGTCCGGTTCGGCAGGCCCCTTATCGAGCGGTATGTGACCGTCACCGGCAGGGGAGTAAAGGACCCCAAGAACTTCCTCGCGCGCATCGGTACGACCTTCGCCCAACTCATCGAGGAGGCGGGCGGTCTGACCGAGGATGCCGCAAAAGTGATATCCGGCGGGCCCATGATGGGCATGAGCCAATACACCCTCGAAGTCCCGGTGATCAAAGGTACCTCAGGCATCCTGGTCCTCCCCAAGTCCGAAGTGAGCACCAAACCCTATGGGCCGTGCATCCGCTGCGCGCGATGCATCGACGCCTGCCCCATGATGCTGCAGCCGTCGCTCATCGGGCTGTTCATCGAGAAGGGCCATTACGAGGACGCCAAGGATTACAACCTGATGGACTGCTTCGAATGCGGCTCCTGCACCTTCGTCTGTCCGGCAAACCGGCCCATGGTGCAGTGGGTGAAGCGGGCCAAGCGGGAACTGGCAAAGAAGAAGAATTAACAGCAGACAACAGACGGCAGACAATCCAGATAGCAGGCAGGTTCCTAGATCCTTGTCAGCCTGTCGTCTGGCAGTCTGGAATCTGTATTCTGAATTCACGAGGTCTCTATCATATGGAAGCAACTCCGAAAGAACAGCCGAAAGTACAACCGAAAGCACCGCCCGAGTTCTTTGTCTCCATCGGGCCGCATATGCGCACCGAGGAGAGCACGGCCAAGATCATGTGGACCGTGAACGCCGCGCTCCTGCCGGCAACGCTCATGTCGGTCTACTTCTTCGGACTGCCGGCGATCCTTGTCATTATCGTGAGCATCCTGGCCGCGGTCATGGCGGAAGCAGGGATGCAGAAGCTTCTCAAGAAAGACGTGACCGTGTCGGACGGCAGTGCGTTCCTGACCGGTCTCCTGATCGCGATGAACGTGCCGGCGAACATTCCGCTGTACATACCGGCGGTCGCCTCCGTCGTCGCCATAGCGATCACCAAGCATCTTTTCGGCGGCCTCGGCTACAACGTCTTCAATCCGGCGCTCATCGGCCGTGCCTTTATCCTCGTCAGCTTCGCGAAGCCCATGACGACCTATACGCAGCCGGTCGCGAATATCATGGCAATGGACGCCAAAACCATGGCTACGCCGCTTTCGCTCCTGAAGGAGGATGGGATCGCCAAACTCCTTGAAGTCTATCCGAACATCTACCAGGACCTCCTGATGGGAAATCGGGCCGGTTCATTGGGCGAGACGGCTACCATTGCGCTGCTTCTGGGCGCTGTATTTCTTATGATCAAACGGTATATCACCTGGCACATCCCGATCACGTTCATCGCCACCGTCGGTCTCCTGACCTGGGTCTTCGGCGGCAAGAGCGGGCTCATGACCGGCGACCCCCTGTTCCACATGATGTCCGGCGGCCTTATCCTCGGCGCCTTTTTCATGGCGACGGACTACGTGACGGGGCCGTCCATACGGATCGCGCAGGTCCTCTTCGGAGTGTCCTGCGGAGCTCTCACCGTCCTTATCCGCCTCAAAGGCGGTTATCCCGAAGGAGTGATGTTCGCCATACTGCTCATGAACTGCTTTGCGCCGCTGCTTGACCGCGGAATGCGGAGCCGGGTCTTCGGCAAGGCAGCGGCCAAGGGGGTGAAAAAATGAAAGACATGATCAAGATCACCCTCAGCCTTGTTGCGATATTCATCGCAGCCGCGATCATCATGGGCGTGACGTATAAATTAACATCACCGATCCGTTTTTATGCCGAAAAGAAAGAGAAGGAAGAGGCGCTGAAGGAGATGGCGCCCGACGCGAAGGACCCCATAGCAGTCGCGGGAACCTGGACGGTCCACAGTAAATCTTATGAATACTATGCGGCGACGACCGATAAGAAACCGGTAGGGTACATAGCCTCGACGGCGGGAAAAGGATATTCCAGCTTCATCCTGATGCTCGTCTCCATCGACACGGGATTGAAGGTGAAGGAGATCAAGATCCTGCACCACGGAGAAACGCCGGGACTGGGCGACCAGGTCGAGGAAAAGAGCTTCCTCGGCCAGTTCACCGGGAAGACCCTGAACCAGATTGTCCTGGTGAAGACCGAGACCAAGGAGAACATCCAGGCGATATCGGGCGCCACGATCTCGAGCAGGGCCGTCACGAACGGCGTCAAGGATGCGGTCCAGACGCTCGTGGACAAGTACGGGTCCGGCATCGCCCAAGCGGCCGCGAACGAGGTGAAAAAATGACGACGGACAAGGTCAACTACGGAACGATCATTAAGAACGGCATCTTCGGCGAAAATCCCGTGTTCCGGCTGGCGCTGTCGCTCTGTCCGGCCGTGGCGGTCACGAGCGGCGTCAAGAACGGGTTTCTCATGGGGGTCGCTGTTCTCTTCGTCATGACCATGGTGAACGGAACGGTCTCTCTCCTCAGAAACTTCATCAACCCCAAGGTCCGCATCCCTTCCTACATGTTCATTATCGCCACCTGGGTCACCGTGACCGATCTGGTGATGGCCGCCTACGCGCGTGACGTCTACAAGCAGATGGGCCTGTACATCATGCTCATTGTCGCCTTTGCCATCGTCCTGTCCCGGGCCGAGATGTTCGCCAGCAAGAACAAGCTCATCCCCTCGATGGTGGACGGAGCGGCCATGGGCATGGGGTTCCTGCTGGCGCTCGTACTGCTCGGCATCTTCCGGGAAGCGCTGGGCAAGGGTTCCCTCTGGGGCTACAAGTTCGTCGAAACAAAACCGCTGCTCATCATGATCATGCCGACGGGCGGTTTTTTCGCCATGGGGCTCATGATGGGATGGCTCAACTGGATCGACCGCAAGTTCTTCGGCGGGACCGGCGGCGGAGGCGGAGGACATTAACGGCATTGCGGATTGTTGATTGCGAATCGCGGAGTTTCGATCCGAGGCCGCAAGCTTCGATCTTCAGTACTTAGCACATTCAAATAAGACGGATTGGTTGATGCGTGATCCGGGGTCGGTATTTTATTCCGCAATCCGCATTCCGCAATCCGCAATTGAATCACCCGGAGGAGTATATGCTTGAAAAAGTTCTGACCATATTCATAGCCTCTGCCCTCATCAACAATTTCGTGTTCTCGCGGTACCTCGGCCTCTGCATCTTCTTCGGCGTGACCAAAAAGATGGAAACGTCCATCGGCATGAGCTTCACCTTTACCGCCGTCATGATGATCGGGGCCGCTCTGAGCTGGTTCATATATACCTACGTCATGGTGCCGTTCCATCTGGGCTTCCTCAAGATCGTGATCTTCATCGGCGTCGTTGCCGCGTTCGTTCAGGCCGCCGATACGATCATGAAAAAGGTGACGCCGGCGCTCTACTACAAGCTCGGGATATACCTCGCGCTGATCGTGACGAACTGCATCATCCTTGCCGTGCCGCTGATCAACGCGGAAGAACACTACAGCCTGTTCGAGAGCATGGCCCTTGCGCTGGGATCCGGCCTTGGCTTCAGTCTCGCGCTCATCATCATGGCGAGCATCCGCGAGAAGCTCGATCTCGCCGATGTGCCGAAGTCCTTTCAGGGACTTCCCATTTCGTTCGTGCTGACCGGCCTGATCGCCTTGGCATTCCTGGGTTTTTCCGGGATGATAACGCTGTAGGAGCATTGCGCATTTCGGAATGCCGATTGCGGAATGAGCAGTCGCTTTCCTTAGTTTCTGTGGTTCCAAAATAATTCCTTGTGAAGGTACAATGCCATGAATGAACAATTGAGCAATCTTCTGGTCCAGATCATCTCTCAAGGCCTGAATATCATCGGGAATAAACTGATCCCGATGGTCGGCGTCGGGGGGTCGGTCGAGTCCGTGGAGTTCGTTGAGCTCAAGACGATCTATTTCGCCGTTGCACTGCTCGCGGTACTCGGCGTTATCTTCGGGATCGCCCTGGCCGTGGTCGCTTCAAAGTTCGTCGTGAAGGTCGATCCGAAGGTCGACCAGGTGCGCGAGACCCTTCCGGGCGCCAACTGCGGCGCCTGCGGATTCGCCGGATGCATGGGCTATGCCGAAGCGGTCGTGGGGAACCCCGATGTCGCCTCGAACCTCTGCGCGCCGGGAAAGGGACCGGTCGCCGCGAAGGTCGCCCAGATCACCGGCAAGTCCGCCGGCGTCGTCGATCCGAAGATCGCCCGGGTCTTCTGCCAGGGAGGCCGCAGCAAGAGCCAGCGGAAGTTCATCTACTCCGGCGTCATGGACTGCACGGCCGCCGTGCTTGCGGCGGGAGGGGACAAGTCCTGCGACTTCGGCTGTCTGGGATACGCCACCTGCATGCGCGCCTGTCCCTTCGATGCCATCACCATGAGCGCCGACAGCCTCCCGATCATCAACAAGGAAAAATGCACGGCCTGCGGCAAATGCGTCGCCGCCTGCCCGAAGCAGGTGATCGAACTGGGCCTGATGTCCAAGGCCGTCGTCATCAGCTGCCACAGCAGGGACAAGGGAATCGACGTGAAGAAGAAGTGCCAGGTCGGCTGCATCGCCTGCGGCATATGCGTCAGGACCTGTCCCGTCGACGCCATCAAGATCGAGAACAACCTCGCCCGCATCGATCACGGCAAGTGCATCACCTGCGGTCTGTGCGTCAAGAAATGCCCCACGAGCGCGATCCATGATTACATTCCGGTCCGCCCCAAGGCGTTCATACACGCCGAGAAGTGCGCGGGGATCGACGTCTGCGCGAAGGTCTGTCCGGTAAACGCCATCTCCGGAGATGTTAAATCCGTCCACAAGGTGGACCAGACCAAGTGCATCGGATGCGGGATGTGCGAGGCACGCTGCCCCAAGAAGGCCATTGAGATGGTGCAGGCACCTGCAAACGCCGCCGGTAAGCACGCGGAGAAGGAAATGGCCGCGGTGTAGATCGTCAGCATGCTCTTTTCCAACTCAGGGATACGGATATATCCGTATCCCTTTTTTTGTTTGCTCTGAGCTGTTCCTTTTTTGCTTGACAAAAAAGCATACATACGCTAAATACAATTGAAGTTTCCTGCAGCATGCTGCAGGAAAGCTTCGATCCTCAGGGAAATAATAAGTTATTCTATTCGCTCGCTAACCCCGCATTAAGCTGCGGGGGATGCGCTCGTTGCTGGATTCACCCTGTAGTTGTCAAGCAATCTCGTTCTTAATCCCGCCGGAGGTGTCAGATGAATCCAGACGATATCAAGTACCATCGTGAGCATGCATGGGTGCGCGTGGAGGGAAAGCACGCGACGGTCGGCATTACCGATTTTGCCCAGCAACAGCTCGGCGATATCGTGTACGTTGATCTTCCCGAAGCAGATACCGAAGTTGACGCAGATTCCGAACTGTGCGAGATTGAATCAACGAAAGCGACGTCTCCGGTCGTCAGTCCTGTGTCCGGCACGGTGCATGAAGTGAACGACGATCTCGCCGATTCTCCGGAGATCATCAATGAGGACCCCTACGGCAACGGATGGATCGTTGTGATCACGATGAGCGATCCCTCGGAGGTGAACGACTTGATGAGCAGGGACGAGTACGAGAAGTTCCTGAAAGAGGAAGAAGAGCGCTGACCATGCCGACCAGGCTCACGATCATCGGCGCCGGCCCCGGCGGCTATGTCGCCGCCATCAGGGCCGCCCAAAAAGGGGCGAAGGTGACGGTGGTGGAAGAGAGCGAGGTCGGCGGCACCTGCCTGAACTGGGGATGCATTCCCACGAAGACCCTCATCGCTTCTGCAGAAGCGCTGGACCATGCGCGCAACGCAGAAGAATACGGCATCGAACTGACCGGCGAGGTACGCTATAACCTGAACAAGATCCGCGAGCGCAAGGACAAGGTCGTCGCTACCCAGGTGAAAGGCATCCGCGCTCTTTTTAAAAGCCAGGGGATCACCCTGATCCCGGGAAAAGGCTCGTTTCTCTCCGCAAACGTCGTCCGCACGGTCCAGCAGGACGGCACCACCCAGGACATCCGATCCGACCGGATCATCATCGCCACCGGCTCACGGCCGGCTCGCATCGCCGGCTTTCCCTTCGACGGCGAATCCGTCATGACGAGCGACGATGCTGTTCAATTGAAGACCGTCCCCAAACATCTCCTGATCATCGGTGCAGGCGTTATAGGCTGCGAGTTCGCCTTCATCTACCGCTCTCTCGGCTCTGCCGTCACTCTTGCCGAACTATTGCCCCGCGCTCTTTCCACCGAAGATGAGGACATGTCGTTCATTGTCGAGCGGGAACTGAAGAAGGCAAAGATCACGCTGATCACCTCGGTATCGGTTGCAACGATCAGGAGGACAGCCGACGGTGTGATATCCGCAGACCTTTCGAACGGGAAGCAGGTCACGGCCGATGCCGTCCTCGTCTCGATCGGCCGGTCCTTGAACACTGAGCGTCTCCGCCTGGAGGACGCCGGCCTGTCGGCCGGGAAACGCGGAGAGATCCCGGTGAACGACAAGATGGAGACGAATACCCCGGGGATCTATGCGGTCGGTGATGTGACCGGCACCATGATGCTGGCCCATGTTGCGTCCCGGGAGGGTATCGTAGCAGCAGAGAACGCCCTGGGCGGAGATGAACGCATGGACTACGCGGCGGTGCCGGCCGGGATATTCACGAGGCCCGAGATCGGCAGCGTCGGTCTCAGGGAACATCAGGCGCGGGAAAAGGGGATCGTCGTGCAAATAGGCAAATTTCCCTATAGGGCCTTGGGCAAGGCCCATGCTGCGGGAGAGATCACCGGCCTCTTCAAAGTGATAGCCGATGCGGCAACGGAGAAGGTCGTCGGTGTTCATATCTGCGGCGCCCGTGCTTCGGACCTCGTCCATGAAGGAGCCCTTGCAGTTCGCATGGGATTGACCGCGCGTCAGTTGGGGAATATGGTCCATGCGCATCCCACGTTCGCTGAAGGCATCGGGGAAGCAGCGGAAGATGTTCTCGGCAGTGCGATCCATGTGCCGGGAGACAAGAGGGATCGACAGAACACTTGAGAGAATATCTTCGTGCTTCGAACGGACGAAGAAGAGAAATTATTTTAAAAAGATATTTCGGTAAATGTACCTTTACGGAAACGCAATTTTCTGATACTATTAGTCAATATTTTCTAGTCAATAAATATAAAGTTGTTCACTTCGTTCGGTCTTTATGAAAAATAAAATAATTATAGCGTTCGTAATTGCAGGTTTCGTCGTTGCATTCACCATCACCTCCTACCAGTTCGGTTACTTCGAACGAGCCGAAAATCTTGTCTACGATGTGAAGGCAAAGTTCTACCGATCACAGAAGGTCCCTCCCAAGAACATCAAGATCGTCCTCATTGACGACGCCTCGATCGCTGCACTGGAAAATGTGGCAGGCAGATGGCCCTGGCCCCGGGCGATATATTCTGACCTGCTCGATTTTCTAACGACCTATGGCGGCGCCAAGGCGGTCCTGTTCGATATCCTGTTCACCGAACGATATGATGAAGTGAACGATCAGGCGCTGGTCGATGCGACACAGAGCTCTCAGAACGTCGTTCATAGCATGGTCATCAAACATGAGCAGCCGGACAAGGAAAAGAAATACAATATCCAGCTGAGCCGCCCCATGCCCGAGGACTTTCAGAGGAAATATGCCCTCCGAAACGTGCTGGGGTCCATGACACTTCCCCCGTCTGAACAAAACAACGACTATTCTCTCCCGATTGCCGGACTTCGGACCGCTTCCCGCGGCGTTGCCGTGGTCGAGTTCCCGCCTGATCTGGACGGCGTGCTCAGAAGAACAAGGCCTCTTCGTGAGTATCAGAATGCCTACTATCCGGTCCTGGGACTCACCCCTTTTATCGATGACACGACGAAGATAATCATCGGAGAGAATGCTATCCAGATCAATGACCGCATCCTGCCCATCGACGCGAGCGGGAACTATCTCATCAACATGTACGACATAGAACGTGCGGAGCCCATCTCCGCCGGAGGCATCTTCGCTT
Organism: Nitrospirota bacterium; assembly: GCA_020052615.1. Taxonomy (GTDB): domain Bacteria; phylum Nitrospirota; class UBA9217; order UBA9217; family UBA9217; genus JAAXXJ01. Next base: position 182,635 of record JAGVOT010000123.1, read on the forward strand.
CCCTTCAGAAGATCCGCCAGGGTGATGTCGAAGATCTCATCGTGAATCCCGAGGAGTTCAAGGACAGCATCGTATTCGTGGGCGTCAGCGCGATTGGCGGCGCTGACCTCAAGGCAACACCGCTTTCGACCCGCACCCCCGGCGTTATTATGCACGTTTCGCTCGCGAGCAACTACCTCCTGAACGACTTTTTGATGCCTCCTGACCGGCGTCTGACCATCCTGTCGGTCCTGGCGGGCGTGTTTCTCACGACGGGGTTCGTGTTTTTTTCAAAACGATTCCTCATGCGCGCGTCGTTCCCCCTGGCCATCCTGGCTGCCTACGGCGCTTACTCGCTCGTCGCCTTTCAGTCGAATATGATCGTGGAGGCCGTACCGTTCGTCTTTGCCACGGTGACGAGCGGATTCCTGTCGTTCGGGTATCTGACCTTCACCGAGGCCGTGGAAAAACGGCGCGTTTCCCAGCTCTTCACCCAGTACGTCTCCAAGGATGTCCTGCACGAAGTGCTGCATAATTACAAGGAATATCAAAAGGCCGCGTCGGGAACGAAAGTGGAGCTCACGGTCCTGTTCTCGGACATCCGCGGCTTTACGACCATCTCGGAAACGACCCCGCCGGAAAAGATCGTGGAAATGCTGAACATCCATTTCACGATCATGGCGGACATTATCCTGAGGCACAACGGCACCATCGACAAGTATATCGGCGATGCGATCATGGCGTTCTGGGGTGCGCCCGTCAGAATGGCCGATCACGCCGAGCAGGCCGTACTCGCGGGTAAAGAGATGATCGAGGCGCTCGAGCAGGTCAATGCGGCCCTTCGGGAGAGAGGTCTCGACATGGAGGTCAAGATCGGGGTCGGCATCAATACCGGAGTTGCCACGATCGGTGAGATCGGATCGGAGAAAAAAAAGAACTACACGATCGTAGGAGACACGGTAAATCTCGCGTCGAGGCTGGAGAGCATCACCAAGGAATACAAAAGCCCGCTGATCTACTCGGAATACACCCATGAGCAGATCAAGGACAAGATCGCAGGACGATTGCTGGGCAATGTCAAGGTGAAGGGTCGTGAGAAACCGGTCGATATCTATACAATGAACTAGGCTGGCTCCCTGTCGATAGCGTCCGGAGCTATGCTGCTCACAGTGCATCATGTCGTCGTCTCCGAAAAGAAGGAAAGTAGCGATGAACATATGGAAAACCGGGAGGTGTCGTATGAATACAAAAAGGATCTTCGTCAATCTTGTGATATCCCTTGTCGTGTGCTTGATCGCGCTCCAGGCCTCCGCCCAGGAAACCTACTATGTCCAGAGCGTCAAGGCCAAGGTGCATTCCGCTCCCTCCTTTAAGGCGAGCGTCCTCGGCGAAGCCAGCAGAGGAACGCGACTTAACTCGATCGGCAGGAGCGGGAGTTGGCTAAAGGTCAGCTATTACGGCAAGGATGGTTACGTCGCGGCCATCCTGGTTTCAGTATCTCCTCCGATGGCTAAACACACCATGATCAAAGCCGGAGATGCGGATTTTCAGCAGGGCGTACGCAGACGCGCATCGACATATACCAGCGCAGCCGCTGCGAGGGGACTTGCTGCTGACGACCGCAGAAGGCTCAGCGGAGAGGACAGGCTCGACTATGACGGTCTGGAGAGGGTTGAAAAATACACTATATCGGACGCCGAGCTGACGAAGTTCATGGAAGGGGGGAAAATATGAGAAGAGCAAGCGTGCTCGTATTCCTTCTTGTGCTCATGTCCGTCGCCATGCCCGATGCGGTCATGTCCGCGGATGACCAGCCATGGCGGCAACGGGTCTCTGCAGCGCCCCCTGAAATGACGAGCGATGATGTCACCGAGGAAATCCGTTTCGGCCGTGAGGTAGCAGCAAGATTATTGGGCCGGTACGGCCTGTATGCGAACGATCCGCTGACAAAATATGTCAATCTCGTAGGCCAATCACTCGCAGCCTATTCCAACAGGCCGGAACTGAAATATCACTTCGCTGTCCTGAATACGTCCGAAATAAACGCCTATGCCGCTCCGGGAGGCTATATATTCATCACCAAAGGCGCGATCGACAAGATGCAGGACGAGTCCGAGCTGGCAGGCGTCATCGCCCATGAGATGGGCCATATCAACGGGAAGCATGTGGTCAAGGAACTGGATATCAAGGCGACGGAAGGATCCGCAGCCGCGGGTCTGGCACGGCTGATCGGAGGAGGGACTGAATCAGCGCGTATCGCCTTCTCCAAGGCCGTGGATAAGGCCATGGACACGCTGTTCACGACTGGTTACAAGCGCGAGGACGAGATCGAAGCTGACAAAGGATCGGTCATGCAGTGCGCCGTGGCAGGTTATGATCCTGCGGGCCTGATCCGCTATTTTGAACGGATAAGCGCTGCGAAAGGCAAGTCGACCGAGGTACTCGACAAGACCCATCCTGCCTATGATGCCCGCATCATCCTGCTGAAAGATTCGATTACGGCCGCAGCGATCGACACTGCCGCACTGAAGACCTATAAGGAACGTTTTGCCGAAGCCATGAAAACCAAAAAATAGCGCGTTGTTGCGTGAAATACAATCTCTTCGACCCGGTGGAGGTATCTATGTCTTTTCGAAAGTTCAGCGCAGCAATGGCGATGGTCTTCATTCTTATGGTGATGACCGGTGTTTCGACCGCAGATGAGTTCCATTACAACAATTTGCTGATCGGTGACAGGGCAACGGGCATGGGCGGCGCCTATACCGGCGTTTCCGACGATCCCAGCGGACTGTATTACAACCCGGCGGGAATCGTCTACACGACCGGCAGGAACCTTTCCGCAAGCGTCAACGCTTACTACAATACGAAAAAGGAATATAAGAATGTCATCGGCGGGAACGGATGGGAACGCAAGGCGACCTCGCTCCTCCCCAACTTCTTCGGCATCGTGCAGCCCCTCGGAAAATTAAAGTTCGGATTCTCCTATGCCGTTCCCGATTCAATAAAAGAGGACCAGGACCAGACGTTCGCCGGACCCCTTCCCACCGCGCTGGGTTCTCCGGCAAACAGTTATACCATCAATTTCAACAACGAGGACAACACCACCCTCATCGGACCATCGATCGCCGGCGAACTGACGAACAGCCTTTCCGCCGGTCTCACGCTGTATCTGTACCATCGCAGCAACCAGACCATCTTGAACCAGTTCATTATGCTGCAGGATGGCAGATATGAATGGCAGAACCAGTACATCGAAAAGGTAGAGCGCGGCTATAAACCGGTCCTTGGCCTTATGTTCACTCCTGCCGAAAAGCTGTCGATCGGAGTATCCTTTGCCAGGATCTTCATCTACAATTCATCGACTACAAGCCAGGCGACGTTTAAGGACGCCGACGCAGCAACACCAGATGATGTCACGCCCCCCACGGGTGGGCCGCCGTCTGAGAAAAGGAAATACCCCTACGAACTGCGGATCGGTGCCGGTTACTTTCCTTCGAGCAGCCTCCTGGTGAGCGCTGATGCCGTCTACTACACGAAAGTATCCGATCCGGTCAATGGGGACCGCGTGGATGTGTTGAACCTGGCGATCGGTACCGAATACTTCCTGAACAAAAGCTGGGCGCTCCGGGGCGGGATCTTTTCCGACATGGCAAATACGCCCGAACTCGATCCGACCCGCACCAATCAGGATGAGAAGATCGACCTCTACGGCGTGAGCATGAGCATCAGCAACTTCAGCAGGAACACCTCGATCACGCTGGGCGGTTCCCTGACCATGGGATCAGGAAAAGCCCAGATCCTGGGAGGGAGCACGGAGATCCAGAGCGTCGATCAGGCCGGCTGGATGATGTTCCTGTCATCGTCGTATGCGTACTAAGGAATTGACCTCGAGATCAGTCGCAGGTGATTAATAACTTGACTGCAAGTCCCAAAAGTTTTAGCATAGCATATATTATTTGTGCAAATCAGGGTAGGGGGGTACGCATGAAAAGGCTTCTTACTGTCTCACGATACTCAGTAGTTCTCCTATGTTTACTGATAGTTATGTGTGGATGCAGCGGCTCGGGCAAGGGAGGAACCTTCGGAAGCGGCTCCGGTTCAACGGTCGTTTCAGGCAAGGTCACCTTGTCCGCATCGATTACCGGACAGAAACCATCGCTCAAAGAGATGTTCAGCGTCCCGATCGGGAAACCCGGCTCAAAGTCCTATCATGAAATGACCCGCGGCCTCCCTGTGGATGGTCTCCAGAAAATGCTGGGAGCTCCTGGAGATGCTTCACCGCTCTCCAATGCGACCGTAGACCTCTATGATGCGGACCACCCGGAATGGCTTTTCCCGGTTGCGACCGGAAGCACGGATTCTGGCGGCAATTACTCGCTGTCGACCATGACCAATGCCACGAAGAATGAGGGAGCTGGATATTTGGACGGATCGACCATCCCCGTCGGTAACTATACGCTGGTTGCCTCCAAGGGCGGCATCGGCCAGCAGCCGGTTGTCGCGGTTCAGACGATCGTGACCCAGTTCGAGGGCGCTGTTCCCAACGTCAATTTTGAGGTCCTTCCGAGCGATGTGGCGCCGGCGGTCGTGTCGATCCTTGGTCTCAGGAAGAACACCGACGGGACCGAGACATGGGGCGGTTCGACGACCGCCCATCCGGTGAGTGCGGCGATCCAGATCGTGTTCAGCATGCCGATGGTCCGCCAGTACCTTGAGGCCGTCGAGATCGAGTCGACCGATGGAGGAACGGTTCCCACGGGCAAATGGTCGCTTTCCGCTGACTGGCTCACGGCAACCTACTACTTCGATTCCGGACAGGAGCTTTCCCTCGGCAAGACCTATACCGTGACCATCTACGGGAGTGACGATGCTGTCAACGCCAAAGCGGTGAATGTCTATGGTAACCCCATAGAAGAGACCGCCGTTGCCACATTCGTCGCTTCAGCGGCGGACACGCTCAGCCCCACTGTGCAGTGGAACAGCCCGACGGTCATCGACATGGGCAGCCTGGTCGACGTAACGCAGTCCTTCAGGATCGAGACGAACGAGATCATTGACGTGAACGGAGTGCGTCTCACCGGAAGTCCGAGCATCGGTGTGAAACCCGGTGTCGTTTTTCTCGGCAAGAGCAGCAGCGGCCTCTACGTCTACGAATTTGTCCTCGGTGAACCACTGATACTCAATCAGTCCTACTCGCTCTCGGTGAGCGGAGGAAAGGACATGTCCGGCCATGCGATGAACGTTCTGACCGGCTCCATCAAGACCAAGGACGCCGCCAATACCCCCGGCATCGATCCGGCCGCGAATTCCGATACCCAGAACATGCAGGCCCGGGTCAAGTCGCTTTTCGGCCGATGGGTGCGATCGCTCAACGACCGGAACCTTGCCCAGTTCCAGGCTCTCATGTCGCCGGAGTTCTACATGGAGTACGATACCACTCGCGGCATCAGCACGAAGACCGACATCAACCGCGACGGCAGGTACAGCATCTCCGAGTTCAGCAGGATGATCAAGAACGAGGCCTTCGCCAACTGGGATTTCTGCGGCACGACGATCACCGGCGTCATTTCCCCGGTCGCGGGCACGTCCATCAACACCTATCCGCTGGAGGACAAGGCTGATTTCGAATTCAAGTTGAAGGGCGTCAATACGGTGAACAGCCAGCAGTGTTCCGAGTCGGCTCCGCGGGAATCCTTCTATGCGACCGTCAAGTTCAAGAACGGCATGTGGAGGCTGGTGCGCGCTTCGGAAGGCATCGATACGCGGGACAAGACCCTGACCACCCATGAATTGATCACGCACAGTTTATATCGCATTTACGGCTATTCCCTGCCTGTTGAAACGGACATTGAAGATCCCAGCATAGGCAGCTCGTTCGCGGAGGTCCCAAACACACCGGGTTCCCCGCTCAGCCTCACGGATGCTGATTTCCGCTGGAACGCAGTGCAGGGCGTGCAGACCTACATCGTCGTGGTCGCCGATGCCCGGAATCCTAACTCGGGAAGGGCGTATGCATTCCCGTCGAGTGTTCTCAGCGCTGTCAGTACGGCGGACTGGCAGGCTGATCTCGGTGGAAGGGATGTAAGCACAAAATTCGGCTTCGGGAACATGGGAGGCCCCGGCGGGCCGAACGCGTCGAAACGGAACCTGAATATGGGCGGTTTCAACTTCGTCGAAGGCGGCCGCTACTACTGGGAGGTCGTGGGTCTGGCAACCGTCAAGTATGATGAAGTTCAGGGCCAGCCGCTGTCAGTTCTCTTAGGGGACATCACCCATGCGTCGAGAGTCAAGTATTTTACGGTCGAGGGCGTATTCCCCGATCTGCGGGTGATGGTGAAACCCGGCACGAACCCGAATGCGTCTCCTGTTGCGTACGCATCGAACCTGAACGGCTATGACGTCGGCTCGGCTTTCCAGGCCACGGTGACGATAGAATCCCCGAACCCGAATTCATCGGGTGATATCTGGTTGTCGGGGTCGGTCTTCACCCAGGACACCCTGTCTTTTGACCAGCCGCCCTCGGGCGAACCGGTTGGCGTTGCCACCTATACGGTAACGCTTTACCAGGGATGGAACTATGTGCAGATATGCAATTCAGGAAGTTTCAATTATCTCTGCAGGAGCTTCGGCATCCTGACACGGGGGGGCAAACCGCCGATCATCGACGTCTGGGAGGTCATCGACGACATCGGGAACACCGTCAACGGCGATGCGAGCAGGTATTTCGTCTCCACGACCGGAGCAAAAAAGGCCGTTGTCCAGGGCGGTACCGACTGCAGCCTGATGCAGATAGACGTCAATCTCGAGAACTTCGAACTAGGCGCGCGGGAGTACTTCCCGATCCCGGTCTTCGACGACGGGAACGGGAACTGCACCTATTCGTTCCAGACCAACATCTACAAGGGCGACAACTGGATCACTCTGAGCGGATACGATACCATGAACGGGCAACAGTACGCCACGCACATGGGCGTCTACACAGACACCGGATCCGTATGGGTTCCGCCGATCTCAATCAACAGCATCTCGAGCGGCAACACCGGCACAGCGACCGAACGGGTGAAATATCCCAACGGCGCCGACTGGGAGATTACGGTCGATCCGTCGTACAACTACACGGCCAATGTGAACGGCAAGTTCAAGGTGACCGGCACGATGGGCTATTACTATATGTGGAGCGAGGCCGGATCAGGCAGCAGCAACCAGATACCCACCGCTCCGGACGGGTCGTTCATCCTGAACCTCCTGCTCTATCAGGGATGGAACTACATAACCATCTATGACGGACAGTCTAGCTATTACAACCTGAACATCTTTTCGCCGAACGGCAAGGTCCTCATCCTGCCGAAGATCCTGACGATAGACGGTGCCGACTACACGAATCAGGGTATTGCCAGCGTCTCGGACTGTTACGCGACGATCGCAGGAACCGCTGTCCCGGGCAGAGTGAACATCTATGAGAATTCGTACTCTGGTATCGGATATTCCTACGACTACTTCAATGCGCAGTCGACCGGGGCCGGTCCGGCCGGCGCGTTTACGGTAACGATCCCGATCGTCGGGCCGAATGGGTATAACTACATCGACCTGTACGACCGCGACAATAACTGGGTAGGTCTCCAGGTTACGACAACGGCAAACTGCGCCTATGTAGCGCCCAGCCTGAACATCACCGACATCACGCGCGATGATACGAACGCATCGATATTCATCGGGCAGGATGCGGGATCGAGCGATACCATTACGTTCTCGGGAACAACGAATCCGTACAGAACGGTCACTGTCACTTCGTACACTTGCGGCGGTGAGACATTGTACAGCGCTGCAGCGGATGCGAACGGCAACTGGAGCGTAAGTAATGTTGCGGTCTATGGCGATATGACGTCCAATCAGTTCAGCATCCAGAATGGAAACTATTCCATGGGGTATAACATAACCTCGGGGAATGCCCTATCGAGCCCGAAGAGGCCGTTCAGGATAAATTCAGTCACGTCCTCTCCGGCCGGTTTGATCCCGGATCCGAACAACAGCATGTATTGTTCTGAACAATATTACTCAACGACCTCGGATACGGAGATAACGATCAGCGGCGTGACGAACGCTCCGAACGGCATCGGACATTACCTTGATTCCATCGGCGGCAGCAGGGACTTCACGATCAGCAACGGGGCATTTACCATCACCACCGTCCCGGTCTACGACGGAGGCAACAGCTTCAATTTCGTGGATTCCATAGGACAGTTCTTCTACCTGTCGGTTTCCACGACGAACGGCGTGCCGCGGCCCCAATTCGTCAAAATAACGTCACCGTTGGAGCACGATACTGTATCCGGAAGCCAAACGGTCGAGGCCACCGTTTCCGATCCGGCGAATTCGGGCTTCATCCCGACGAGGATCTATGCATATATCTACAATAGCACGACAGGCATTCAGTTGAATTACTCGAACGATGCAAGCACGGGCTATTTGCCGCTTAACTTTGATGGCACGAACGTATCGTTTACCAACGATTTCGGGGTCAACAATTTGAGCTACACGAGCATTGAGGTGGATGCATGTCCTAACGTAGGTCCCTGTCACTATCACTATATCTACGTCAATGAAGCTGCTTACACGGGCGGCTTTGGAAAGCCCGGACAGAAGAAGGCGAACACCGGATTAAGCGAGAGCGTTCAAAGACTGGAATCCCTGAAGCGGATGATCAGGACGCAGGCACAGCGTAAGTAGTATTTCATCAATAGATGCACCTTGACCGGGGCGGGCAGAGATGCCCGCCCTTTTTTTGTAAAAGGAAAGAGTGCTCCGATCGGGATGGTAGTAATGGTTAATATTACTTGAAAGCCTATATTGCCGAGTGGTATTGTACTGCGTGTAGACTGTCAGGACCGTTGGACCGGGTGGGCGTTCATGGAGAAAATACCTATGATTGCGAAGAAATATGCGGTTGTCTCTGTACTTATTTCAATACTGCTGTTGTCGACGGATGTACCTGCCGCGGTATCGTCTCCGAAAAAGAAGCCTCAACCGCCGGTCCAAATATCGATAGTTCCCGCGGCGGCAGGCAGTGCGGCTGCGAGCATCAAGCCTGGAGATGAGGTATCGATGCAGGTGACCGTCGTGGCTTCCATCGACGCGCCTGAAATGCGCATGACGGTCTCTTTGACCGGAGGAACGGAGCTGGTTTCCGGAGAACTGTCGTGGCAGGGACGGTCCGTCAAGGGGGCGACCACCACGGTCCCGTTTGTCGTTCGAACGCCTCGTGAAGGCGGGGGGAAGGTCAAGGTTCGCGTAGAGGTCGTATCGGATGGCACTGTTCAATTTTCGTCACAGGCGGCCTATGAGCTTGGCGCTCCTGTCTCGTCCAAGTCGCCCAAACCTCGGGCGATCAAAAGGGACAGCAGGGGACATGGCGTCGTCGAATACCGATAGGGAAATTATGGCAGGCTCATTCTTGAAAAAGTCCCTCCGCTTGTTATTCTCCTTGGCCCTTATCTCGGCCGTTTTGAGCTGCAGCGGAGGGGGTGGGTCGATATCCTTAGTCACGGTCAACGACTCGACCGTGACAGGCGCCCCTGCGTCCATCAGTGCCGTTTCCGGCGACGGGAACGTGACGATATCATGGTCCGCCGTTACCGGAGCAAGTTCCTACAGGATCTACCGGTCCCTTTCGTCTCCGGTCACGAAAGCGACCGGATCGATCGTGGCTACCATGCTTACCTCGACGACATTTGTTGATACTGCGGTCGTGAACGGCAACACTTATTTCTATGTGATGACCTCGTTCCAGGGAAGTACGGAGAGCGCCGAATCTTCGGAAGTGTCGGCAATCCCAGGGAGCACGGGGATCATCCGGGGAACTGTCCGGTATGAAGATAAGGAATACGGAAGAAAAGTGGACGGATCTTTCGGATTTACCGGTACCAGGTCCTGGAAAGCGGTCCGTTATGCAACGGTCGATGTGGTTAATGATGTAACCGAAGACGTCCTCTATACAACGCAGACCGACTCGCAAGGCAACTATGCCATTGTTACTTCGCCGAGTACCACTCAGGTTTATGTTCGGATAAACTCTTCTTCCACGCCGCCCTTATCGGGAACGATCAGGGTACGAGACCTGTCGAACAACGCGTACGGCGTTCCGAGCGATCCCTTTCCGCTTTCAGGGTCCGCTTTCGTAGCCGTGTCGGTATCTGTCTCTAATGTAGCCGGAGCATTCAATATCCTCGACGTGATGACAACCGGATACGATCTCGTCAGGGAGCTTTCCGGGTCATATCCGTCGTCGCCCCTCTCCACATATTGGGCACCCGGGAACACTGCGGGAACCTATTATTGCACTGGATTTGAGTGCTCCCCGGGAGACGGAATTTATGTTCTCAGCGAAACAGGCGGCGACACAGATGAGTTCGACGATGACATCCTCTGGCATGAGTTCGGTCATTTCCTTGCTTCGACGTTCTCCAGGGACCAGTCTCCGGGCGGATATCACAGCCTCGGGGACAACGACCATGATCTTCGCTTCAGCTGGAGCGAAGGGTGGGGGAATTTCATCCCCGGCGCGTTAAAATCCTGGCTAGCGGCGAACGATCCATTACGTCTTTCTACTCCGCCAGGGCAATCCAATACCCTGTACACGGATACTTATGGAGCAAGCAGCGGTTGGTCCTTCGATTTCGGGACGGCTCCCGCCTTGAACCAGTATTTCTATGCCTCCGGCGAAGTGGCCGTCGCCAAGGTGCTCCTGCGCCTCCGGGAACTCTTTTCCCTGCAGGATATCTGGGATATCGTGACATCCTTTCTTTCGTCCACGCCATCGACGCCGGTCAATATGGAACTGTTCTGGGATCGGTGGATGGCGAGCAAACCGCCGAGTACCGGCGGAATTACCGTCCAATCGGTGTTCGAAGAGCGTCAGATCCTGTATCGTGACGATGCGTATGAGCAGGATGATTCGCTGGCAACCGCGGTGACCATTACCGTTGGCATGCTGCAGAGCAACCGAACTCTTTTCTCAGATGGTGACTCGGACTATGTCAGATTCACTCCCCAGGGATCGACAAGCTACACGATCCGGACGAGTTCGCTTAGAAACGGCGCTGATACTCATCTTGAATTGTATAATGATCTGGGTACTCTCATTCCCGGCAAGTCAAACGATAACGACAAGCCGCCTTATACGTGCAACATCAACGCAGAGGTCTGCCACGAGAACGGAAACGATGCCCTGAGTTCCACCTTGTCCTTTTCGTCAGCAACGCCTCCTGCCGGTCCTTACACTATCCGTGTCTATTCCGCTCCCTTAAAACCGGCATCAGCAGGTAGATATGGTACTTATAACCTGATCGTCACGGCTCCGTAGATCGTTAATGCTTAAGGGTTGGTTGTTGGATCAGATAAAGGGGAATGAACTAACAGAAGGCATCAAAGCAGCATGATGGAGAACGTTCTCGTTCGGAGGTCGGATACTTCTTACTCTTCTTCGCTTCCTGCCACAGTATTTCCATTTCATCGAACGACATATCGTTCAATGACCGTCCTGCCTTCTCGGCATGCTCCTCGATATACCGGAACCGGTGGATGAACTTGCCGATGGTCTTTCGGAGGGCCTCGTCGGGATTAACGCCGAGGAACCGGGAGCTGTTCACCAGCGTGAAGCGCATATCGTTAGACCATTTAAAGACCGCTGTTTAATAAGGCATGCCTTATGGACAGGAAGTAAAGTTGTGCAATATATTACACTATGATCACATATGAATTCTGCCTTCACGGCTCCTGTTGTCTGTGAATTATACCTTGACTCCTTCCCCGCATCTGTTTAAACTTCGCGTTATCAATCTTCGGAACATGAAAATGATCCTTCAAGGAGGTCCTGCTATGTTGAAAAAGCATGGATATGTCGGGTTGTCGCTCCTGGTATTGTTGCTCTCGCTGTCTTTGTGGGCGCTCGCGTCGTGCGGAGGAGGAGGAGGAGGAAATAGTGGCGGGACACAGCTCACGGCGACCCAGCAGGCGGCCGCATCAGCGTCCGCAGCGCAGGGAGCTATCGCCTTGTCGGCGAGCGTGGCCGGGTCGGTAGACCTGGCTTCCGCATACATCCCGGCCGGGTATGCTCCGGGGAAAGGTGGACTCCAGGCCGGCACCGCGGCGATCGCGAACATCGATCCGAGGTTGAGGGACGTGGTCGACAAGATGCTTGTGCAGATGAAGCGGCCGGCCGTGAAGAATACGCTTTCAAAAGCGGGCACTTTCAATAAGGTCATGTCAGCGCCATCTGTTACCACTGTCATCTGTGATTCCGGAAACAGTTTATCCGGCAATTACGTCGTGGTAGACACCGTATCTTCGTCCGGAACCGCGACAACACACACGCTCGCGGTCACGTATTATGCCTGCAAGGACAATAGTTACGCTGACATAATCAATGGTTCGATCTCGGCGACCCATACTGTCGACAGCGTGGCAGGATCAGAATCTGCGACCGTTACCATCACCAATCTGACCGATACAACTTATTTCGACACTTCCTATACTCAAGCCACTGATATCTTCGCGTTGAACGGGACCTTTACAAACGTCAGCACAGGAAACCTCTCGGCTGGAAACGCCTCCGCGCTCGGTACTTTTACATGGACCATGGTTGACGCGGATTATGGAAACGTTGTCATGACATTCAACTTCGGGACCGGAGGAACACCGATCACCGACACGTGGACCAATGTAGTATCGACACCAACCACGACGGAGATCCATACGGCGAACGGCACCTACGGCCTGGCCATCAGCGCACCGGGAGCGCAGTCCATTGCGCTCGGTATTACCCTAACCGCCCTCAAGGATAAGTATGTCACGAACCCAGGCGGCGTCGATGAATGGATCAACGGCAGCGTAACGATCGGCTGGACACCTGACCTGTCGCAATGGGGATGCTTGAACGGGACCTATGTCTTCACGACAACGACACCGATTCATACAGCTTCTTTAACGGCGTTTTGTCCTTCGTCCGGCGTCGTACAGGTCAATAATGCCAAGATCGAGTTCGGCAAGCCAACAGGATACAACATCACAGTGACGCTGCAGCCGAGCGGACCGTCAGAGGTGTTTACCGATTGCTATTCGATGGGCGGGGGTATGTGCAGCACGGGAGGAAACGCAACCGTTCCTGCGCCAGCCGTTCCGTGATATAAGTGTGGCGGGGAGCTTCGGCTCCCCGCTTTATTTATGTGTCCTTTGCTTCCTGCCACAGGCTTTCCATTTCATCGAGCGACATTTCGTTCAATGACCGTCCCGCATTCTCGGCATGCTCTTCGATATACCGGAACCGGTGAATGAACTTGCTGATGGTCTTCCGGAGGGCCTCGTCGGGATTGACGCCGAGGAACCGGGAAATGTTCACCAGCGTGAAAAACAGGTCGCCCAGTTCTTCCTCGATCTTCGCCGCGTTCTCCTCCTTGAGCGACTCCTTGAACTCGACGATCTCCTCATCCAGCTTGGGAAGGGCCTCATTTAAATGATTCCAGTCAAACCCGACCCGGGCGGCCCGCTCCTGGAGACGGTGTGCCCGGAGCAGGGAAGGAAGCTGTTTGGGAACGCCTTCAAGGATGGATTTCCTGTCCTTATGGCCTCTTTCTTTCTTCTTGATCTCTTCCCAGTTCGCAAGCACCTCCTTGTCGGTTGAAAGCTTCTCATCTCCGAACACATGGGGGTGCCGTCTGATCATCTTCTCATGGATGGCTGTTATCACGTCTCGCATCGTGAATTGTCCGGCTTCTTCTGCGATCCTGGCGTGAAATACTATCTGGAACAGGAGGTCTCCCAATTCCTCCTTGATCTTGTCCGGATTACCCTCATCAAGAGCGTCAATGACCTCATAGCACTCCTCTACAAGAAAGGGCTTGAGGGATTCCGGCGTTTGTTTTCTGTCCCACGGACATCCTTCCGGTCCCCGCAGGGCCGCCATAAGTTCGAGAAGCTTTATAAATACGGCCCCTTTGTCATTTTTCGGCTTCATTTCGCGATTACCTTACACAAGGCGGGCTTTCATTGCAAGCTTTTTTCTTGAAAGCGGGAATCCATTATGGTACTCTGTTAAAAATCGAGTACAATCCAACAGTTAAGCGCGAAAGGAGACAGACCTATGCGCAGGACTTCTCTTGCTGTTATTCTCTTGTTCCTTGCTTTTCTTTTCCTTACCGCCATGGGAGGCAAGGGCGGCGGCTTTGAGCGTGCCCCGAGGGTGGACAAAAACTTTGCCGTGACCGTTACCGACGTCTCAGGGAACAAGATCAACGGTGAAAAGTTCAGCTGGGAGGGGAGGGTGCATTTTGCCGGTTCACTGGGGATGGCAAGCATCAACATTCCCTTCGAGAAGATCAAGGAGATCTCCATAGGCGAGAAGAAGGAAAAAAAGGTCAAAGTGACGGCGAAACTGAAGGACGGCAGTGAAACGCTGTTCGATATCGAAGCCGACTCACGCTGCTATGGGGAGGCTCCCTTTGGAAGCTTCATGCTTACCCTGGAAGAGATCAAGAGCGTCGCATTCACGAACAGGTAACCGCGGTCATCGCTCGGAGAGTGCCGTCCCTCTTTCTCCAAAGCGACGGTCTGCCGGCACGGCATTGTGATCGCATTGAACTGCAACCCATCCATGACCCCGGACGGGGATATCAAGTCCTTCCTCAAGGAAGAGGAAGCGCTCATCCGGAACGCCCACTTCTGCGGAGCGGGGGGCGGCGAGGTCGTTCAACGCCGCACCGCGCTGATCGACCGTACGCTGAAGGCGATCTACCATTCCCTTGCAGAAAGCGGTCCTCTGCCTGTCCTGATCGCCATCGGAGGATACGGCAGGGGTGAGCTCAATCCCTTTTCCGATATAGACATCCTGTTCCTGTGTCGCGATGAGCGTGAGCGTGAACAGACCCCCCGCATGCTCTATGCACTCTGGGACGCCGGCCTCGACATCGGGTACAGCGTCCGGACCATCGACGAGAATATCGATCTCTCCCGGAACGACAGCAAGATCAGGACCTCCCTGCTTGAATCACGCTTCCTCGCCGGCGATCCGCCCCGTTACCAGGAATACCTGCAGCGTATGCAGACCGAGGTATTTTACCGGAAACCGAAAAGCTATATCACGGAAAAGATCGCCGAACGGAATGCCACGCGCCTGAAATACGGCGGATCGATCTATCTGCGCGAGCCGAACATCAAGGAGAGTGCCGGCGGGCTGAGGGATTTTCATTCGGCCGGATGGCTTGCCTGCACTCACTTCCGGGTCTCTTCTTTTCCCGAACTCGTCGCGCAGGGCGTCATCACCTCCGTTCAGTTCACCGCATTTCTCCGTGCCCGCAATTTCCTCTGGCATATCCGTAATCAGCTCCATTATCTCTCGGGAAGAAAGAACGACCAACTGACCTTCGATCTGCAGGACTCAGCGGCACGGGATTTCAACTTCAGGGACTCGGCGGATCTCCTTGCCGTCGAGCGGTTCATGAAAGTGTATTTCCTCAACGCCAGTGTCATCCAGGCATTCTCCCGGCTCGTGACCGAATGCGTGCTCCCTCCGCCGAAAAGGTCATGGTTCGACCGCGCTCAGGCCATCGGTCCCTTTACGATGACGGGAAAGACATTGTCAACGGCAGCAGAAGAGGTCCTTGTTGCCCGTCCGGAGCTGTTCATGCATGCGTTTGAGCTGTATCAAAGCCGCCATGCGGTGTTTTCCGATCGCCTTAAGAACCTGATCAGCACGTGCCGCTTCGGCGACGAGGTCAGGAAATCGGCGGAGGCTGCCCGTGTATTTACGGCGATCCTGGACAATCCTGACCGTCTTTTCGAGACCCTGGAGCTCATGAAGGAGCTGAACTACCTCGGCCGGTACCTGCCGGAGTTTCGTGCCATTCAAGCCCTGGCGCGCAGGGACTACTATCACACCTATACGGTCGATGAACATATCCTCATGGCGATCAGGGGCCTCGAAGATGTATGGCAGGGACGCTACCCGGGTCTGTCATCGTTGTACGACGCCTTCAAAAAGCTCGAACGCCGCTGGCTGCTGATGCTGTCGGTCCTTCTCCACGATCTGGGTAAGGCATGTCGATCCGATCATGAACACCGGGGACGTGAGATCGCGGTTGGGATCCTTGACCGTCTTCGCATGGGAGAAGAGGATCGGAAGCGCATTCTGTTCCTGATCGAGAACCATCTGCTTATGACGGCGCTTTCTCAGCGACGTGAATTGTCCGACCAGAAGGTGATAACAGAGTTCGCAAAGACCGTCGGTGATGTTGAGAACCTGAATATGCTGTATCTCCTCACCTACGCCGACCTGTCGGCCGTGAGCCCTACCGCATGGTCGCAGTGGAAAGCAGCGCTTCTGCAGGACCTCTACCTTCGGACCCTTCGCGCAATCGAGCGGCCCGGCGGCAGCGAGCAGGACGAGCGTCGGTTGTCCGCCGCCCGCTTCCACGGCCTTCAGGAGGCCGCACGGGGAACGTTCGAGCCTGATGAGATCCGCTCCTTTATTGATGCCATGCCGGCGCATTATCTGGAAACGACGTCCGTCCAAAAGCAATTGTACCATCTTGATCTGTACCGCCACCTCTTGAAAGAGAGCCTCGTGATCCGCCATCGGCACCGTCATGACAAGGGATATACTGAACTGACGGTTTGCGCCTATGATGCCTATGGCATGTTCTACCGGACAGCGGGCACCATTGCAGCGAAGAACCTCAATATTCTGCGTGCGCAGGTCTATACCGGCAGTAACGGCGTCATGATCGATACGTTTCAGATCACCGATCCAGATGGCAAGCTTGTTGCCTATGATGAGGTCTGGAGGTCCATTACTGCCGATCTGCATGACGTGCTTTCCGGCAAACGCAGGCCGCCGGAACCGCGTCCATCGCAGTACGACCGCGCCGTGACCGCAACAGTGCCTGCCTCCGTCGAGTTCGATAATACGGTCTCTGATGCACTTACCATCATCGATATCATCGCAAAGGACCGGGTCGGACTGTTGTACCGCATCACCAAATGTCTGTATGACCTCAATCTCGATATCGCTTCCGCCAAGATCGTGACAGAGGGCGTGCGGGTCATGGATTCATTCTATGTGAGCGATCTGCTGCGGATGAAGATCACCGATCCGGAGCGGATGGATAAGATACGGAACGCGTTGATGAAAGTTCTGAGCTGAACAGACGCCGGCTCTCGCATCGCGATGAACAATGGATATCATTGGCTCGTACTGCCGATATGAAGCTCCTGCGGGAAGATAGCTGGTTTACGTGCCTATGAAAAGAACTGTGCTCATCTTAACGATCCTCTTGATCGCGCTCTTTGCGGGCAGCTGGATCTACGTGCAGAGCGATGATTTCTCTGTGAAGATACGCCCCTTTATCGCCGGACCTCTCCAGGACATACTTGGCCCCGGCGCACAGGTCGGCAGAATAAAAGCAAGCCTCCTGCCGCTCTACCTCGAGGTACGGGACATCACTATTCCGGTTCCCCGGAACGCTGAACCGATCGCCATTCGCAGGATCAGGCTGTATATCAACCCATTTCCTCTTATCTACAAATCTGTATCCATTCCGTCCATAACGATTATGGAACCCCGTATCAGTGCAAACCGTGCCGCCGATGGTGATATCGATCTCGTCGATCTTCTTCACGAGGTCCGTGCCAATATCGATCGGCAGGGAAGATCCGGGAAAAAGTCCTATGACGTACAGATACGCACTATAGCGGTCAAGCAGGGCAGGATCGTCCTCATCGACGCTGATACGCGGATGAAGATCGCTGTGCAAAAGATCAATTTCAGCGCAAAAACATCGTTGCCCGGTTACAGCATGGCCTTGCGGCTTGCTTCAAGTGATATTACGATATCAATACCCGCATACCGTGATATTGCCGCCCATGCCAGAGGGATCATCGGATTGGACCAGGAGAGGCTCTCGTTCGATTCCTGCGAGCTATTCGACGAGGACACGAGGATTGCCCTGGCGGGTTCAATCGGCCTGCGGGCCGGCACTGAAATGGACCTGAAGTTCACTTCACGGATAGGCCGGCGTTCGCTGGAGAAGATAACCGATATATTCTCCCCGGATAAACGCAAAAAAGGCCACATACTTGATGCCTCTGCGCGGATAACGGGACGGCTTCAAGATCCCATCATGGAGGGAAGCATTGCCCTGTCCGACGTTACCTACAAGGCTATACGGTTCCAGGAGGCGGGCGCGCGTTTCTCATACCGGGGCAGGATGCTGTCGGTACGAGGGGAGCAATGGAAGCTATCCCGAGGCAAAGAGCACATGAGCGTTCAGGAGGTCGCACTGGATGCTTCGTATCAAGACATGCAGATAGCCGTACATAAGGCGCTTGTTCGCGCAGATGATGCAGAGCTCAACGCTTCGGGCAGGATAGGACCTTCTGAAGGATTTGCCCTGTTTTTGAATGCGGAATCATCCGCCAACGGGAGAACGCTCTCGTTCCTTTCCGGTATGGATATATCGGGTACTGTCGTTGTTCGTGGAACGCTTTCCGGCCCCCTAGCAACCCCCGGCTTTGATGGAACGCTGATGGCTCGTCCCGTAACTGTTCGAGGCATTCCGTTTGCCGGCGTTGATGGAAAACTGGCCTACGCGGGCAAAAAGCTTTTTTTGACGGATGCCACCGTCCGAAAAGGATCTTCCCGGTATGACTTCGACGGTTCAATCAGTCTTCATGATGCGGAACCCTATTACTCGGCGCGTCTCGGCATCAACCGATCGGACGTCGAAAGCATCGTCGCGCTCTTCTACAGGCACCTGCCGCTTGAGATGGTCGCGTCCGGTGAGATGACATTCAACGGTACGAGCCGTGATTTCAACGGCAAGGCCTTTCTTGAGCTGGGTCCCGGCGTTGCCTATGGAGAGGCCTTTGACAGCGGGACACTGGCCGTCGATCTCACGAACGATCGCGTCTCGTTTCCGAGCGTCGTCCTGCAGAAAAACGGAGGAAAGGCCCGGGGAACGGGATGGATCGGCTTCAAGGGGGCGTATGATGCACACGTTGAAAGCGATGGCATCGATCTAGCCCAGGTCAATCTCCTGAAAGGAGTCCCCCTCAGCGGACCTTTCAAGCTCGACATCCGGTCATCGGGAAGTTTTTCAAAACCGGAGGTTCAGGCACATCTTTCCGTCGAATCAATCTCATACCAGCGAGCTGCAATGGGTTCGGCAGCAGCGGAGCTTAAGATCAGGGAAGGCATCCTGACCGTTTCAGCGACGATCAGCAACGACTCTTTCGGCTTGAACGGCACCATGAAGCTTCAGCAGCCTTATCCCTGGTCCATGACGACCAGAGTACGTACGGACCGGTTCGATCCTTCGACGTTGTTTGAGGGTGGGGACCTGTTGTCCAAGATCAGAGTGGTGGCGGATGGGTCGCTCCAGGCACAGGGCAATGGTTTCGGCCTTTCCAATCTCCATGGGTCCGCTGTTTTCCGGCAGCTTGGATTTACGCTCAACGACCTCCAGATCAGGAACGTCGGCGATGCCGTGATCCGCATCGATGCGGGCCGGCTCATCGTGCAATCCGTGATCCTTGCGGGGCCGGGAACAAAATTATCGGTTTCGGGTGATACGCTCATGGGGACCGATGTCGATCTCGCATTTAACGGTGATGCAAATTTATCGCTGCTCAGGGTGCTTTACCGAGATGTTGAACACGGCGATGGGACCGCGGTGGTCAAACTTTCTGTCAGTGATGAGTGGTCGAATCCTGAAGTGGCAGGAGAGTTGATCATCAAAGACGGACAGATCAAGATCAGGGACATTCCACAGAAGTTCACTGCCTTGGAAGGAACGATCGGCTTCGACCGGAAGAGGGTGTTTACCGAAGGAATACGCGGAGAGGTGGGAGGGGGGAGCATCACGGTTACGGGAACGGCGCAGCTTAAGGGAAGTGAACTGCTCGATTTTTCCACAAAGGCTTCGATCGAGAATGTCACGGTACGCTATCCTCAGGGGATGACGGCCACGTTGGGGGGCTCGCTGTACTACGATGGAGATACCTCGACCCAGACCCTGTCCGGCGAGGTCGGTATCAGGCGGGCGCGATACGAAAAACGGGTCGAATGGAAAAGCATGCTTGTCGACTTCAGCAGAGGATTTACCCGGAAGAGAAAAGAAGATCTCGGCTGGATGGGCGATACGCAGTTGAATGTGAGGTTCTACGGAAAGGAAAACATCGTATTCGAAAGTAATCTCGCCAAGATCCCGCTCGATATCGACATGTTGTTCCAGGGCACCGTCGGTCAACCACAACTGCTCGGCAGGATAGAAGCGAGGAAAGGGGAGGTCTATTTCCGACAAAACGTCTTCCGGATCATCTACGCGTCGGCAGACTTCACTGATCCGGGCCGCATCAATCCCACCCTTGATGTGCAGGCTGAGACCCGTGTGCGGGAATACCATATACGGCTTGGCGTATCGGGGACAGCGGACCGGGCGACCGTTTCGTTCATGTCAGACCCTGCCTTGACGGATTCGAACATCCTTGCCCTCCTGGCATTGGGGAAAAAAGGTGAGGAGCTTAAAGGAAAGGAGGCGAGCGTTGGCGTCGGGGAGGCTACAGCCTTTGCGACGGGAAAGTTCCAGGACATGCTGGAAAGCAGGGCTCGCAGCATTACCGGCCTCGACCGGTTCCAGGTGGACCCCTATCTGAGCAAGACCGACGTTGCCGTACCGAGGGTCACGGTTGGCAAGGAAGTGGTCCAGGACAAGCTCTTCATGACCTATTCATCGAATGTCGGCGCTACGACGCCCGAGCAGGTGTTCCGCATCGAATACATCCTGAATCGGAATATGTCTCTTATTGGCGAGCGGAACGAGATCGGGAATCTGGGAGCGGACGTGAAATTCCGGTTCGAGTTCCGGTAGACACTGAAGGTAAGAACGGAGGAAGGCAAGAGGGAAAGCCAGGAAGGCGATTCATCTATTTTGCTCGAAAGGGAGTCGCAAAAGGCATCGAAAATGTATCAGCGGGCCCGCCGATGGCGATAGAACCGCCTACCTTCTTACCCTCGCACCTTCCGGTTCTTCAGTGAGCCTGGTCCCAGTTCTTTCCCGCACCAATATCAACCTTGATCGGTACGGTAAGTTTTAGCACGCCCTCCATCTCCTTTTTAACCAGTTGTTTCATTGTCTCGATCTCATCGTCCGGCGCCTCGAAGATCAGTTCATCATGGACCTGAAGTATCATCCGGGTACCGTAGCTTCGCTCGTTAATGAGGCGGTGGATCGTGATCATTGCCAGTTTGATAAGGTCGGCTGCGGTGCCCTGGATGGGTGTGTTCACGGCCATTCTTTCACCGAAGTTACGGACAGGCGCCGCTGCCGAAGAAAGTTCAGGTATATACCGCTTCCGTCCGAGGAGGGTGGTGACATAGCCCGCTGTCTTCGCTTGTTCGATGGTCCCGGTGATGAAATCACGCACCTTCGGGTATCGTGCAAAATAGTTGTCAATGTACCGCTTTGCTTCGGCATTGGAAACACCAATATCCTGAGCCAGGCCGAAGGCTGATATCCCGTAGATGATCCCGAAGTTCACCGCTTTGGCCTTCCGCCGCATTTCCGGTGAGATCTCCTCCGGCGGAAGACCGAATACCTCCGATGCCGTACGGGTATGGATGTCCTGGTCCTCCACAAAGGTCTGGATAAGCCCCTCGTCGCCGCTCAGATGGGCAAGGACGCGGAGCTCGATCTGGGAGTAATCCGCTGACAGGAGACTGTGCCCCGGCTCCGCGATGAACGCCTGACGGATCTCCCTGCCGATCTCCGTACGAATGGGGATGTTCTGAAGGTTAGGCTCGCTGGAGGAAAGCCGTCCCGTTGCGGTCACGGTCTGGTTCAATGAGGTGTGAAGCCTGCCGGTACGCGGGTTGATCATCTGGGGAAGGGCATCGACATAGGTCGACTTAAGCTTCGACAGGGTACGATATTTCAGGATCTCCGCGGGCAGGGGATGGACATGGGCAAGCTCTTCCAGTACGTCAACATCTGTCGAATAGCCGGTTTTTGTCTTTTTGACCGGCGTGAGCCCGAGCTTCACGAACAGGATGTCTGCCAGCTGCTTCGGCGAGTTGATATTGAACTCGGACCCTGCAAGCCCGTAAATGTCTTGAGCGATATGTGCCGTTTCCTTCTCCAGTTTGCCTGACATGGCCCGAAGCAGGCCTGCGTCTATCTTAACACCCGCATATTCCATGTCCGCCAGGACGATCATGAGCTTCATCTCCACATCGTGGAAGAGGCTAGTAAGGTCATGTTCCCTCAGCTTCGGTTCCAGAACCCGTTTTAGCCGCAAGGAAATGTCGGCATCTTCTCCGGAGTATCGCGTTGCCGTTGCAATGTCCACTTCGC
The DNA here is from genome assembly GCA_020052615.1 of Nitrospirota bacterium. Taxonomy (GTDB): domain Bacteria; phylum Nitrospirota; class UBA9217; order UBA9217; family UBA9217; genus JAAXXJ01. The sequence goes on from JAGVOT010000123.1 coordinate 205,011, forward strand.
TGAAGCAGATCTGCTTTTTCCCTGTGCCGGTGACTTCGGCATAGGTCATGGTCTTGTAATTAAGGTATTCAAGGGCAATAGAATCAAGTCCATGGGAGGCTTTTGAGGGATTCAGGAGATAAGAAGCTATCATGGTGTCGAAAAAGATGCCCTGGACCTCAATGCCCGCATGCCGGAGCACTTGTACATCGTATTTCAGGTTCTGGCCGATCTTTTTGAGGGACCGGTCTTCCAACAGGGATTTGATCTGCTTGAGCACCTTCTCACGGGGGAGTTGTGCCGGTGTCCCCGCACAAGTATGACCGAGGGGAAGATAGTAGGCTGAATAGGGTTCAATGCAGAACGACATTCCGACCAGTTCAGCCTGCATGGGGTCCAGCGACGTTGTCTCGGTGTCGAAGGAGAGCTCTTCGGCTTCCGACAGCAATCCAAGCATCTCCCGGAAATCGGCATCGCTCAGGACCGTACGGTACTGGGATTCCTTTTCCGGTGCCGCCGTGACGTGTTTCAGGAGTGAAGTGAACTCAAGCTCTCTAAGGATAGAAAGAAGAGCGGGGCTGTCAGGCTCCTTGAGGGAGAGCCGGTCGAAATCGATGTCGAGGGGGATGTCAGAATGGAGGACCGCAAGCTCCCGGCTCAACCTTGCCAGTCCTGCGTTTTCCATGAGCGATTGCCTTAGCTTCGGCCTCTTTATTTTATGCGTGTTGGCAAGGAGCTCCTCGATGGTACCATATTCCTTGATAAGAGCCTGGGCCGTTTTTTCCCCGATGCCCGGAACGCCGGGAATGTTGTCCGACGCGTCACCCATAAGTCCCATGATCTCCACCACCCGGTCCGGCGGGACGCCGAATCGCTCCTCTACCTCGGCAGGTCCAATGGTCCTCTCTTTCAGGGAGTCATACACCGTGACGCCGGGACCGACGAGTTGAAGCATGTCCTTGTCCCCCGTAACGATGACAACCTCCATCCCGGCGGTGACGGCGTGGCGGGCCAGCGTGGCGATCACATCGTCGGCCTCCTGACCTTCCATGACGAATACGGGGATGCGGAAGGCTTTAACGAGATCGTGTATGTAGGGGATCTGGGGGACAAGGTCCTTCGGCATGGGGGGCCGGTGGGCTTTGTACTCCTTGAACTCTCCGTGTCGGCGCGTTGGTCCCTTGGGATCGAAGGCAATGGCAAGAAGATCGGGTTCTTTCTCCTTGATGACCTTCAGAAGCATGTTTGCAAATCCGAATACCGCGTTACTGGGAAGGCCCGTAGACGTCGATAGATTGCGGATCGCATAGAATGCCCGGTAGACATAGGAATTGCCGTCAATAATATACAGACGCTTTCTGTCTTTTTTCTTTTGCATGGTCACGAGTATAACCCAATGTGCCGATAATGACAACTGAACTATCGTCATTTAAGTCACTGATAAAATGATCATTGCTTGTGACGATGAACATTGCAACTTGGTGGAAATCGCTCAGGATGTTCACTTATGCTCATAATGAACAAATATTATTGTTCTCATTGCTAAATAAGGCATTGAATAATAAATGCAAAATATCAACTACTTAATGGTACTATTATTGCATAATAAAACAGAGAAAAATAGTTTTTCTGAGGTTTCTCGTGAACAATTTCAATGCATCGGTCGTCAACGCAAATCACGAGCGGGTCATTGCGGTCGTGGACAAATTTCTGGAAGATCGCTACCGGAACGCTTGTACGTGCCCTCGCTGCATGTCGGATATTGTGGCCATTGCGTTGAATTACCTTCCGCCTCACTACATCGTCGAAACAGAAACAGGAAAGGAGTTCGGATCACCGTGGGTCATGGTCGAAACAGCCGTCGCTGAGGCCATTGACCGGGTCATGGAAAACCCGAACCATCCGCGGACAAAAGCCGGGTCGGTACAGCCTACGACCACCGCGCAAGAGCTCTAAAGAGTTGACAGTACGCGGGGAGAATGTTATAAGGTACCACATTCATTATGAAACTTCTCTCCCGGGGAATATACATACTGCTCATCGTCGGAGCAGTAACTGCGTCCGGCGCGGTGTTTCAGGCGGCTTTCGCCGCACCACCTGAAACTACCGTATCCTCTCCCTGGGTGTGGCCATTACCACCGGAACAACCTCGAGTCCAACACATCAAAACCGTCATCACGCCGCAGGACCTGGGGATAACAAAAGGTTTTTTTGCGAAATTATGGGAATTCATAGCCGGCGAGGATACCGCTGACCGCATCATTTCGCCCCACGGGGTCGTTGCGGACGATGGGGGGAAGGTATATGTCGCGGACTGGGGCGCCGGCCGTATTCACTATTTCGATTTTGAGAAGAAGAAATACGATGTCTTTTCGAAAACGAAGCTCGGGCCTCTCCAGTCGCCGATCGGAATCGCCCTGGATGGCGAGGGCCTTTTATATGTCACCGATTCCATTCTGAGGCGCGTTTTTGTGTTCAGCGGTACAAAGAACAAGCGCGTCATCGGAGATGACGCGCTCTTGCGCCCAACCGGGATCGCTGTCAACAAGAAGGAAAAAACACTATACGTGGTCGACACGATCGGGCATCGGGTCGATGTCTATGACCTGGACGGGAAGAAGAGGTTTTCCTTCGGATCGAACGGCTCCGACGAGGCGAAGTTCAATTATCCGACCCATGTCGCGATCGATGCTGCAGGCGATGTATATGTGGTTGATTCGCTGAACTTCCGGATTCAAATATTCAACAAAGAAGGGAAGTTCCTTTCCCGGTTCGGCGGTACCGGCACCAGCATCCATGATTTCATGAAACCGAAGGGGATTGCCGTTGACAGTGAGGGCCACATCTGGGTTTCCGACAGTTTCCGAAACACTATCCAGGTATTTGACCGGCAAGGAAGACTGCTGCTGATCTTCGGCAAGGTCGGCATAGGTCCAGGGCAGTTCAATGTTCCCGAAGGGCTCTTCATCGACAGCAGGGACCGGCTTGTCGTCGCGGACAGCTACAATTACCGGATACAGCTGTTCCAGTATCTGAAAGAGCGCTCCAGGAACTAGGCCGGCAGGCGTTTCGTAGTTTTTATGGAATCATTCTTGAGGTGGACAATGAATCGGATGAACATGTTTTTAGCGGCCGTCGCAGCCGTTACGCTGAGCGCTGCCGTGTCTTTCGCGGCAACAGTATCCATTGTAGATACCAAGCATAATCTTTCCTCCGGGGGAACAGGTTCCTACAAAGCGGCATCAAGTGATCCGACCCTCGGCGGAACCACGGAGATTTGCATTTTTTGCCACACCCCTCACAGCGGGAATACAGAAGCCCCTCTCTGGAACCGGGCGGCATCCGCTGCATCGTATCAGACCTATACCAGCGATGTGCTCGGCGGCCTCACTTACCCGGGCGCCGAAGATCCGGGCGGGGGGCCGGGTGTTGTCATGCATTCAAAGACCAGAATATGCCTGTCCTGCCACGACGGCACGATCGCGCTCGGATCGGTGGTGAATATGCCGAGCAATATCCCTGGCACGTTTTCCGAAATTCAGATGCAGGGCAGTTCTATGATCCAGCAAAGCACTCCGGGATATATCGGCATTAATCTTGGTGACGACCACCCGGTGGCCATTCCGCATGACAACAGCAAGGATTCCGAGCTCGTTCCGGGAGCGTCTGTTGCCGGGAATGTAAGGCTTTACGGGAATACCGGCGGAAAAGCGGTCGTTAGCAAGGCCGATGGAAGTTATGTAGAGTGTACATCCTGTCACAATCCTCATGACAATCAATATGGCAAGTTCCTCATTGAAACGAATCAGAACTCCGCTCTCTGCCTGCGCTGCCATACGAAAACGAGTTTTTCTTCAAGCGTACATGCTGACAACACTATCAACGTTACCTATGAGCCGGCAACCGGAGGAACCGCACCAAATCCGACGAAACATGGTCCCAGGGTCGGTGATGTCAAATGCATGAACTGCCATTTTCCGCATAAGGCCGGCCTGGAGACGGGCTCGACCTCTCCAAATTCGAGCTATGGAAGATACCTGCTGTCTTATAGAGAGGAAAATGCATGCTTTGTAAATAGTCCAAGCGACAGGTGGGCGACATCCAACGCCTCCAGCGCCTGTCATGGAACGGGCGGTGCAAAGGATATCGAGACCGACATCAAGAGTTCATCAAAGCATCCTGTCGTTGACAGCGCAAATACCTCTCCGCGGCATAAAGCAACCGAGGCCCAGGGTGCCGGATGGTTCAATAATACAACTGTGTGGCACACTGAGTGCGAGGATTGTCACAATCCTCATACCTCGGGAAAGACGGCGCATATCTCACCCGTAAACTCGCCTACGACATTTCCTCCTGCACTTACCAATGCAAGCCCGATCTATGGGGTCGGTGGGGTAAATGTGAATTTTCCCGGTAATTGGATAGTACCCAACCCGGCCACAGCCTATACCTACGTCAAGCCCATCGGTGTCACGGAAACTGCCAGTACAGGGGCGGACGCGGAATATAAGATATGCTTCAAATGCCATACTGCCTATGCGTGGTTCGGAGGTACTGTGCCGAATTCGTCCTCGCTCCTTGCTCCGATGACCGATCAGGCGCAGGAGTTCAATCCAAACAATATATCGTTCCATCCCGTGGTGCAGGGAAATACGGGCCATACAGCCGGCAGCACGGGGTTAACAGGGGGATGGACGAACGGCAATACACAGACCATGTTCTGTTCGGACTGCCATACCCGGAACGGAGGCGGCGTTCCCAAAGGGGCTCATGGATCATCTCAACCGTTCATTCTTACCGGAACGTTTGAGGACTCCTATGGAACGGTAGGGGGAACGCATCAGAGCACTTCCGGATTGTGTTCGCAGTGCCACCTTGATAGTGTCTATTCTACACCGACATTAAGCGTTGCTGTACCAGCAACAGACACGGCTTTCCGAAATGGGAGCGGTCACAATCTCCATAACCAGCACCGCTACAAGGCAGCAAATATTGCCAATAAACGTGCATATCGATGTGTCAATTGCCATGTTCGCATTCCCCATGGATGGCAGCGGGATGCGCTCATCGTCCAGCGAAATGATGGCGCACCCTATGAGGCCGGTGGTACGAATACCGGTTTGATCACTTCATGGAGCCAGCCGGGACCCTATACCATTACCGGTTGCGGCAGCAGCCTGGCAACCAATGGGGTCACCGGTTGTCATCCATAAAGCCATGTTTATAAAACATCACATGGCAATGCACAGTGGGTTACTCCCACCGTGCATTTTTTGTCTCTGTCTTTGATGATGAATAGGGTGTTTTTATAAAGAATCCCTTGACATTACAAGAGGGAATGTTGTATAACCTACCGACTTTTCCGTATCTTGTCGACACTTCTTTCTGCCGGCGTAGCTCAGTGGTAGAGCAGCTGATTCGTAATCAGCAGGTCGTCGGTTCAATCCCGACCGCCGGCTCCATGTTTCCTCCCGATCATCACCTCATCATCGTTTTGTTGAAACTACTACGGACGGACTTCTAAGCCATCATACCTTACATCCGTCATTCCGGCAGGGTTTAGCCGAAATCCGTGATGTTGATTTTTTCATTATATTCTGAAAAACATCGATTCCCGATTGAAGCATTCGGGAATGACAAAGGAATGGCGCTTTAGTGTTGCCATGAAGTAATAAATATCATCAGGCTCGTCCTATTGCAAAAAGATAAAGGTTGACATTACAACAAAATATGTTTATATTTATTGCTGTCACACAACAATTGTTTTGTTTTTCCGCCCTGGGCCTGTTATGAACCTTCCCAACTCAATCACACTTGTCAGGGTGATCCTGATCCCGTTCTTTGTCGACCTGATGATCTACGGTTATTACCGGGCGGCCCTCCTTGTCTTCGTCGCAGCTTGCCTGACCGACGCGCTTGACGGCTTGATCGCCCGTCTTACCAACACCAAGACCGAACTGGGGGCATTCCTGGATCCCATGGCGGACAAACTTCTGATCGTATCTTCCTTTGTCACCCTTGCCATCCTGGCGAAGATCCCCGTGTGGCTGGTCATCATCGTGGTAAGCAGGGACATCATCCTGACCCTGGGGAGCATGGTGATCTATTTTACCGGCCACAGCCTTTCCATCAAGCCGTCGATGCTCGGCAAGACGACAACGGTCCTGCAATTCCTGGTCGTGACGCTCACCCTTGTACTTATCGCGTATGGCATCAAGTCGGATTACTTGCGGGGCGTCTACTGGGCCACCGCCGGTTTTACGGCCGCTTCAGGAATCCAGTACGTGATACGCGGCATGAAGATCATGGGATAGAAACGCCCTCTGTCCGGGGGCTTCTGAATTGTTACCGGGAGGTTATGCATGAAAATATCTGATATGATCAGACAGGCATTGGAGAAAAAGGGCTTTAAGAACCTGAAGGACGCATCGAAAGTGCTGGGGATAAGCCCTGAGCTCCTTCGCGTCACGATCAACAAGGGCCATATCCCCAAGGACAAGACCCTCATCATGATCGCGAACAAACTGGGGCTTGATAAATCCGTCCTGATCCTGTCGGCCCATCAGGAGAAGGTGCCGGCCGAGGTGAAGGGCTTTTTCCTTTCACCGTCCACCACGAAGTACCGTCGGGGAAAACGCAAGTACCCTTTGTCAGAAGAGCAGATCAACTATCTGGAGAAGATATTGAGCATCGAGGAGATCATGATGCTCCGGAAATATCGCCAGGTGTCTGAAGAGGCGAAGACCCAGATCAACGGATATGTAGATTTCATGTTCGCTTCGAAAAGGAGCGCCTGATTGCTCGAAATAACACGCGTCCAGCCAGGAAGCACAGCAGCCCGATACGGACTCAAGGCCGGGGACCGTTTGGTTTCCGTGAACGGCAATGAAGTCAATGACAGCATTGATTTTCTGTTCCACGCATCGGATGAGAGATTATCGCTCGTAGTCAACGAGAAGAAAGGCGCCTCCCGAAAGCTGAGGATCGTAAAGGATCCCGATGATACGCTTGGCCTTGAGTTCCCCCCCTTGACCATCAGGCAGTGCCGCAACAAGTGCATCTTCTGTTTTGTCGATCAAATGCCTCCTGGATGCCGGAGAAGCCTGTACGTCAAGGATGACGACTATCGAGCCTCGTTCCTGTACGGGAACTATATAACCCTCGGCAATCTTCATGAGGAGGACTGGGAACGGATCTTTACCCAGCGGCTCAGCCCCCTGTATATATCGGTCCACGCAACTGAACCTGGATTGCGCCAGGCCCTCATGCGGAACAAACGTGCTCCGGATATCATGGCAAGCATGAAGCGGCTTGCCGACGGCGGCATCAGGATGCACACGCAGATCGTCCTGACTCCCGGGATAAACGACGGGGGGCATCTGCTGAGAACGATCGAAGATATCGCAGGCTTGTTCCCGGCGGTGCTTTCCATCGCCGTAGTCCCCGTCGGGATCACCGGACACCGGAAAGGGCTTTTTCCGCTGAGACCGTTCAAGCCGGGAGAAGCCCGGGATGTCGTAGCGAACATTCAATCGCTTGCGAGCAGGTTCAGGAAGAAGATCGGCACCCGGTTGGTGTACCCATCCGATGAATTCTACATCAAGGCACGCATGCCATTTCCACCGTTGTCGTTCTATGAGGACCTGCCGCAGATAGAGAACGGCGTCGGGATGGTGGCTTCGTTCCTCCACGAGGCCAGGCGTACGCGCCTTCCTCGACGCGTGAGACCGGTCACCATGACCGCGGTCACCGGGGTTTCGTTCAGCCCCATCCTGAAAGCGGTGCTGCAGCGGCTCAAGGGGACGTCAGGCGTCTCCATCAGGGTCGTCACCGCCAAGAACTCGTTGTTCGGCCCCCCAGTCACGGTATCGGGCCTGCTTTCCGGAAGGGACATCCTGGCGGCGCTGCGAGGGAAACGCCTCGGTTCAATGCTCCTGATCCCGGCCAGCACGCTGAACGAGAGCGAAGGTATCTTTCTCGACAACATGACCATTGCGGATGTCGAGGCGGTGGTGGGTGTGCCGGTACGGGCAGTCAGTACCTTTGGTGAAATTATGGGCCTGCTTACGATCCCGAAAACTGCGGTAACGAGGAAAAAAAATGATCTCAGGAACGACGTCGGTGTACGGCATATTCGGTCACCCCGTTGAGCACACATTCTCGCCGGGGATGCATAATGCTGCTTTTGTGAAAATAAAACGGGATGCCTGTTATGTGCCCTTTGCCGTGGGTCCCCGTGATCTCGAACGAGCCGTCAGGGCGATCGTACCGCTGGGGATCCGCGGCTTGAACATCACGATACCCCATAAGGAAACGATCATTCCCTATCTGGATGAACTGACCGATGACGCCAGGATGATCGGCGCGGTCAATACGATCGAGGTGATCCGACAAAGGCTGATCGGGCATAATACCGACGGAAGGGGATTTCTCCGTTCTCTGCGCGAAGAGACGGGATTTCGTCCCAAAGGGAAGACCATCTTGATGGTCGGCTCCGGAGGAGCGGCACGTGCCGTAGGCTTTAATCTGGCCCTGTCCGGTGCGCAAACGATCGTTCTCTGCGATCTTGACGTTACCAAGGCGAAGAAGCTCGGCAGAGATATCCAGAACAAGACAGCAACGGGCGTCAAGATCGTAACTCCGGAAACCTTGGAAAAAACAGCGCATGCTGCTGATTGTATCATCAATGCCACGCCCTTGGGCTTGAGACCGGGCGATCCGTTGCCGATCCCCCGTCATTTGATCCAAAGGGGCCAACTTGTTTGTGATCTGGTTTATAACCCTCTCCGAACCCCGCTGCTGAGGGCGGCCAGAGGCCGAGGAGCGATGACGCTTCCAGGAATCGGCATGCTCTTATATCAGGGGGTCATAGCTTTCGAAATATGGACGGGGGGGGAAGCACCCGTAAAAGTTATGAAGGACGCTCTCACCGGTCAGATTAAAAGACGGGGAAAATAACTGGAAAATCAAGCCTCTACTTGACAGAAGGATGCAGTTTCAGTATTATTACCCATATCAATGAAGTGGCTTTACTAAGGAGTTTTTTATGGCAATGTCAGGCAGACTCGGTGCCATGCTTGTTTCATCGGGTCTCATAACGGACGATCAGCTAAAAAAAGCCCTTTCCACGCAAAAAATGGAAGGCGGCAGGCTTGGTTCGATCCTGGTCAAGCTTGGTTTTGTCCAGGAAGACAAGCTGATGACCTTTCTGAGCAAGCAGTACGGCGTTCCCTATGTGGACTTGAGCAAGTTCCAGATCAATCCCGCCGTCATCAAGCATATTCCCGCCGATACCGCCCAGAAATACCGGATCATGCCGATCAACCGGTCCGGTGCCACGATCACCATTGCCATGGTGGACCCTTCGAACATATTCGCCATAGACGACATCAAGTTCATGACCGGCTACAATGTTGAAGCGGTCGTTGCGACCGAAGGCGCTATCGTCGATGCTATCAAAAAGTACTATGGCGGCGCCAAGTCGCTCGTGGCATCCAAGGGCGGCGGGACGGCGCCGCAGGCCGCCGAACAAAAGAAGATGACCCTCGATGCCAAAGACTACAGCATGGACGGCATGAAAGAGGACGAAGAGGACCTTCTCGATACGGGCGGCGTGGTGGAGGTCGAGGACTTCGACAACCTGGTCCATGGCGCCGTGGAAGACCTTGAAGTGGTCGAAGAGTCCCAGGACCAGCTCTCCGGCGAGGTGGACGCGCCGATCGTGAAGCTCGTGAACGGAATCCTGCTGCGTGCTGCAACCATGGGCGTGAGCGATATTCATATCGAGCCCTACGAAAAGAGCTTCCGTGTGCGATATCGCCTCGACGGCTCCCTGCACACCGTCATGGGGCTCCCGCTCAAGATCAAGAACGCCGTCATCTCCCGAATAAAGATCATGTCGATGCTTGACATCGCCGAGCGCAGGCTTCCCCAGGACGGGCGCATCAAGCTCAGGATGGGCGCGAAGAAGACCATGGATTTCCGCGTGTCCGTCCTGCCGACCCTGTTCGGCGAAAAGATCGTCATGCGGCTGTTGGACAAATCGAACCTCCAACTCGACATGACAAAGCTGGGTTTCGGCACGGACCAGATCACCCTGTTGAAAGAGGCCCTGGACAGGCCCTACGGGATGGTCCTGGTGACCGGACCGACGGGAAGCGGTAAAACGACGACCCTGTACTCTGCGCTCTCCGAATTGAACAAGGAAGACACCAATATCATGACCGCGGAAGACCCGGTGGAGTTCAACCTTGCCGGCATCAACCAGGTCCAGATGAAGGACGATATCGGGCTCAACTTTGCCGCTGCTCTCCGGTCATTTCTGCGGCAGGACCCCGATGTGATCATGGTCGGAGAGATCCGCGACTACGAAACTGCCGAGATCGGCGTCAAGGCGGCCCTCACCGGTCATCTTGTGCTTTCGACGCTCCATACAAATGATGCGCCGGGCACGATCAACCGTCTGCTGAACATGGGTGTTGAACCCTTCCTCGTCTCTTCGGCAGTGGTCCTGATCCTTGCCCAGCGGCTTGTGCGCAAGGTCTGCCAGAACTGCAAGAAACCCGAAAAACTGCCTCCCCAGGTCCTGATAAAAGCTGGTTTCACTGAAGAGGAATCGGCCTCCCTGGTAACGTATAAGGGGTCCGGATGCGATATATGCAATAAGACCGGATATAAGGGCAGAGTGGCGCTCTATGAGATCATGCCGATCAGGGAAGAGATCAAGGAACTGGTGCTGCAGGGAGCATCAGTCATGGACCTCAAAAAGCAGGCGGTCACCCTGGGCATGAAGACACTGCGCGCGAGCGGACTTTTGAAGATCAAGGAAGGGATGACCTCGCTTGAGGAAGTTCTTGAAAACACGTTTCCCGATAATTAATGATACGGTTATTTCATACGGATTAAACTGAGCACGAGGTATACTGAATGTCAAATCTCCATGATCTCCTCAAGTACATGATCGAAAAAGGCGCATCTGATCTCCATATAAGCACCGGCATCCCGCCGTCGATCCGCGTTGACGGCAAAATAAAACCGATACCCGGTCTGGAACCACTCGGTGCAAATCAGACAAAGGATCTTTGCTACAGCATCCTGACAGACGCGCAAAAACACAAGTTCGAGGAGAACAATGAGCTCGACCTCTCCTTTGGCGTCAAGAACCTCTCCCGGTTCAGGGCGAATATCTTTGTTCAGCGCGGCGCCGTGGCCGCCGCCATTCGAACCATTCCGTTCAAGATACGGACCTTTCAGGAGCTCGGCCTTCCGGAGATCGTCTCGGACCTCTGCAAGAAACCCCGGGGGCTCATCCTGGTCACGGGTCCTACGGGAAGCGGAAAATCGACGACGCTCGCCTCGATGATCGACAAGATCAACTCGGAGCGCCAGGAACACATGATCACCATCGAGGACCCGATCGAGTATCTCCATCCGCACAAAAAGTGCCTTGTCAACCAGCGCGAAGTGAACGCCGATACCAAATCCTTCAAGGACGCGCTGAAGTACATCCTCCGGCAGGACCCTGATGTCGTGCTCATCGGTGAAATGCGCGACCTGGAGACCATTGAGGCGGCCCTGACCATTGCGGAGACCGGCCACCTTACCTTCGCAACGCTCCACACGAACTCCGCTGCGCAGACCATGAACCGCATCATTGACGTGTTCCCCCCCCACCAGCAGTCCCAGGTTCGCGCACAGCTGTCGTTCGTCCTGGAAGGTGTCGTCTCCCAGCAGCTCATTCCCAAGATCGGAGGCGGCCGCCTGCTGGCGATGGAGGTCATGATCCCCAATCCGGCGATCCGCAACCTGATCCGGGAAGATAAGATCCATCAGATCTATTCCATCATGCAGACAGGCCAGGCGAAGTTCGGCATGCAGACCCTGAACCAGTCCCTATACGATCTTTACGTCAAAAAGAGCATATCCTACGAGGATTGCGTGGGCAGGTCGTCCAACGTGGAAGAGCTTATCCAGATGCTGGGACGATCGGGTCTTGCGTCTTCGCAGACGGCCCAGAAGGATTACCGTTAACGTATTCTGGCGCTCTGCCGGGTGCTCTGATCAATAAGCACTAATGACACGGAACAATGAGGTGAACGATGGCAACAAGCGTATTTCTCTGGGAAGGGAAGAACCGTCAGGGAAACATACAGAAGGGTGAGATCGCGGCCAACAACAAAGATGAGGTCATGGCCCTTCTGCGCAAGCAGAACATCACCCCCGTCAATGTGTCCGCCAAGTCCAGAGAGATCAAACTCTCATTTGGCGATCCGAAGATAACCGACAAGGATATCGTAATCTTTACCCGTCAGCTCGCAACGATGATCGACGCGGGTCTGCCGCTGGTGCAATGCCTGGAGATCCTCGGAAGCCAAAAGGAGTCGCCAGGATTGGCGAAGATCGTGGTCCAGGTCCGTTCCGATGTTGAAAGCGGGGCAACCTTCGCGGACGCCCTGAAAAAGCATCCCAAGGTATTCGACAACCTGTACGTGAACATGGTCGCCGCCGGTGAAGCGGGCGGTATCCTTGATACGATCCTGGGCAGGCTTGCGGCCTACATGGAGAAATTCGCCAAGATCAAGAGACAGATCAAATCAGCCATGATCTATCCCGCTGTGATCATGTTCGTTGCCGTAGCCGTCGTGGCAATCCTCATGATCTTCGTTGTCCCCATGCTTTCCAACATGTTCGAGGAAATGGGCGGGACGCTCCCGCTTCCCACCCGGATCGTGATCTGGTTCAGCAAGTTTCTCTCGGGGTGGGGCGGCCTCAGCATCCTGCTGGGTTTCATAGGATTCATCGTGGCGCTGAAAAACTGGAGAAAGACCGAGAACGGCCTCAGGATCACCGACGGCCTCGCGCTCAAATTGCCGGTCGCCGGCCTGCTGATCACGCGCGTCTCCGTCGCAAAGTTCTCCCGTACCTTGGGCACGCTCATGACCAGCGGCGTTCCGATCCTGGAAGGTCTTCTTATCGTTGCCAAGACGGCGGGGAACAAGGTCATGGAAGACGCCATCCTTCAGACGCGCCAGAGCGTCAGTGAAGGTAAAACGCTCGCAGAGCCGCTCAGCAAGGCCAAGGTGTTTCCCGCCATGGTCAACCAGATGATCTCCGTCGGCGAGGCGACAGGAGCGCTGGACAACATGCTGAACAAGATCGCCGATTTCTATGATGAAGAGGTTGACGCTGCTGTCGCCGCCCTCACCTCCATGCTCGAGCCAATGATGATGGTGTTTCTGGGAACGACCGTGGGTTTTGTCATCATCGCCATGTATATGCCTATATTCCAGATGGGATCGCTCGCAAAATAGTACGATATTGTGGACTCATCAAGAAGCGAATATTATTCCAAGATAAAACGGTTGATACTGAGCAGACTCTTGCTCGCAGCCTTCCTGCTCAGCAGCCTCGCTTTTTTTCAGTACCGCTATCACATCTTTCAATTCCCCTCCGGGACGCCGCTGTACTTTGCTCTGGCGGTCCTCGTCCTTACCGGGATCTATTGGTATCTTCTCAGGGTCGTTGACAACCTTCCGTTACTTGCCTATATTCAGATCGCCGGCGATATCCTGCTGATCTCGTGGCTGGTCTCCATGACCGGCGGCATCGACAGCGGTTTCGCCCTTCTTTATCATGTCACGATCATTTCCGCCAGCATCATATTGTATCGTCGCGGCGGATATCTTTCCGCATCGCTGGCCAGCATCCTGTATGGCGGATTGCTGGACATGCAATATTACAGCGTTCTTGGCTTTACGAGAAGCCTGAACTACACACCGATCCAGGTCCTGTATCTGTTGTTCATCAATATCATCTCGTTCTATACGGTCGCGCTCCTGAGCAGCTATCTATCCGAACGCCTCCGCAAAACCCGTCAGGAACTTCGCGAAAAGAGCATGGATTTTGATGACCTCCAGGTCATTCAAGACCATATCCTCCGCAGCGTCGGCAGCGGCATTGTAACGATGAACATGTCGGGCGAGATAACCTCATGGAACAATGCCGCAGAACATATCACAGGTTACCGGTTTGATGAGATACGTACAAATTGGAAAGCCGTATTCGGCGACAGCATCAAGGGCCTCTTCGGGCATACAGACGACCTGAAGGCCCGTCCGGTTCGCTTCGAAGGCCCCATCGCCAAGCGGGACGGGAACAGGGCGATCCTGGGTTTTACCGCGACCCTTCTGAAGGACGACACGGACACCGTTCGCGGAATAATCCTGACCTTTCAGGACATCACCCGTCTCATTGAAATGGAAGAGCAGATACGCCGGCAGGAGCGATTGGCGACCGTGGGAAGCCTGGCGGCGGGCATAGCCCATGAGATCAGGAATCCTCTCGCATCACTCAGCGGATCGATCCAGATGCTCCAGGGGGAGCTCGAACTACGGGGCGACCATAAACATCTCATGGATATCGTTCTCCGGGAAACGGACCGTCTGAACAACATCATCACTGAGTTCCTTGATTATGCCAGGCCGCGATCGAGCCAGATGGAGCCTATATCGCTGGCATCTGTCCTGGAAGAAACGATTACCTTGTTCAGGAACAGCAGGGAATTTAAGAAAGACATCGTGATAACCTGCGATATCCCTTTTTCAATAGCCGTCAACGGAAATCCTCAGCGTCTTCGGCAGGTCTTTTGGAACCTTCTTATAAATGCCGCGCAAGCCATGGACAATGGCGGTTCGATCACGATCTCGGCTGCATCAGGCAGGGGTATTGATGCAGATGAGGTGACCATTCATATACTGGATACCGGAACCGGAATCGAGAAAGAACATCTTGAACACATCTTCGACCCGTTCTTTACGACCAAATCCGGCGGGACCGGCCTTGGCCTCGCCATAGCCTACCGGATCATCGAGGACCACAACGGGACCATAGATGTGAAAAGCGAAGCGGGAAAAGGAACGGCTGTTATCATCAGCCTGCCCTACCTCGATCTTACCGCAGGAAACGGGCAAAATGCTCGATACGACAGTTGATACAGGACGGGCAAACGTATGAACAGGATCCTCATCGTTGATGACGAACAGAGCATGCGGGAACTTCTTTCCATCCTGCTTCGGAAGGAAGGGTATGATGTCGTGACCGCGGAAAACGGCGCGACCGCTCTCAAGGCCGTTCAGCGGGAGATCTTTGACCTGGTGATCACTGATCTGAAAATGCCTCAGTTCGATGGAATGGCGCTCCTCAAATCGGTGAAGGAAGTATCGCCGGACACGATCGTGATCATCATAACGGCATTCGGCACGACCGAGGGCGCGGAGCGCGCGAGAAGCCTCGGCGCTTATGATTATATCGGCAAGCCGTTTAATAATGATGAGATCAAACTGGTCATTCATAATGCCCTCGAAAAGCGCCATCTTCGCAAAGAGAACATCCTTCTCAAACGGGAGATCGAGTCAAGGGCGGGGTTCGAATACTTTATCGGAAAGAGCGAGCCCATGCAGCGTATCTTCTCGCTCATCCGGCAGGTCGCCGATACGAAAAGCACGGTCCTGATCACCGGCGAGAGCGGAACAGGCAAGGAACTGGTCGCACGGGCGCTCCATACCCACAGTTCCCGGAAGAATAATCCCTTCGTGACGGTCAACTGCGGAGCTCTTCCGGAAACGCTTCTGGAAAGCGAACTGTTTGGATACATGAAAGGCGCGTTCACCGGGGCGGTCTCGAACAAGCAAGGTCTGTTCGAAGCTGCGAACGGCGGAACGATCTTTCTTGACGAGATCAGCGCAACAACTCCCGCCCTCCAGATAAAGCTGCTGAGGGTCCTTCAGGAACGGGAGTTCAAACGTGTCGGAGGAACTGCCGATATCAGGGTCGATGTTCGCGTGCTTGCAGCGAGCAATAGCGACCTTCGGCAGGATGTCTCCAAGGGCTCGTTCCGAGAGGACCTCTATTACCGGCTCAATGTCATACCCATTCATGTACCGCCGCTTCGGGAACGAAAGGACGATATACCGCTGTTGATCGACTATTTTCTGAAGCAGCTTTCTTCCGGCAGGGAACCGAAGAAAATCTCGCCGGAGGCCATGAACCGGCTGTTGAGCTATCGCTGGCCGGGCAACGTACGCGAGCTCGAGAACGCTATTGAACGACTGAACATTCTCGCTTCCGGTGACACGATCGGGATCGACCATATTCCGGACACCATCTCCGCGGCACAGCCCTGCACTGAACTCATTCCTCTCGAGATCCCGGAAGCTGGGGTGGACCTCGATCGCCTGCTCAAAAATGCGGAAAAGACATTGTTGTTAAAGGCCTTGGACAAGTCCGGCGGAGTAAAGACCGAGGCTGCCAGGCTCCTGGGCCTTTCCTTTCGTTCTTTCCGGCACCGCCTCCAGAAGTATGATCAAGGCTCCTAAGCTGTTATAACTCCAGAGTTTATTATTGCAAATAAGCCGTGTTTCCGATAAAATCCTAATCCTATGGCATACGAAAATATCAGAGATTTCATTGCTGTTCTCGAACAGCGCGGAGAACTCATCAGGATCAAGGCGGAAGTAGATGCCGTGCTTGAGATAGCGGAGATAACTGACCGGGTTTCCAAGGAAAAAGGTGCGGCCAACAAGGCCATTCTTTTCGAACGCGTACGGAACAGCAGATTTCCCGTCCTGACGAACGCCTTTGGCTCAATGCAGCGCATGTGCCTCTCCCTTGAGGTCGCGAGCCTTGATGATATCGGACAGAGGATCAGGGAGATCGTCGATCCTGTGAACCTCTTCCCTGGGCCCGGCGCCGGTATCATGGATAAGCTGCAGATGCTTCCGAAACTTGCCGAACTCTCCAACTATTTTCCGAAGATGGTGAAAAAAGCCCCCTGTCAGGACGTCGTCCTGACCGGCGATCAGGTTGACCTCGCGAACATACCCGTGCTCCAGTGCTGGCCCGATGACGGCGGCAGGTTCGTCACGCTCCCCATGGTCTGCACCGTGGACCCGTACACGAAGATCACGAATGTGGGCATGTACCGCATGCAGGTGTTTGACCGCCGGACCACGGGTATGCATTGGCACAAGCACAAGGACGGCGCACGTCACTATCAGCACTATGAGTCTGCAGGGAAGCGCATGGAAGTTGCCGTCGCCATCGGCGGCGATCCCTCCATCATCTATGCATCCACCGCTCCGCTGCCGCCTGCCATCGGCGAATATGTCTTTGCGGGTTTTTTACGGAATCGACCGCTGGAAGTCATTCAATGCAAGACCGTCGATATCCGCGTCCCTGCTGAGGCCGAATTCGTTCTCGAAGGATTCGTAGATCCGGGTGAACGACGGCTGGAGGGGCCCTTTGGCGATCACACCGGATATTATTCGGAAGCCGATCAGTATCCGGTCTTTCACCTTACCGCGATCACGCACCGGAAAGACGCCCTCTACCCGGCCACCCTGGTGGGCCGGCCTCCCCAGGAGGACGCGTACCTCGGCAAGGCGACGGAGCGCATATTCCTGCCGCTGCTCCAGATGGTAGCTCCCGATATCCTGGACATGGACATGCCCGTCGAAGGCGTGTTTCACAACAACGTCATCGTCAAGATCAGAAAACGCTATGCCGGCCACGGAAAAAAAGTGATCCACACCATCTGGGGGACCGGGATGCTCATGCTCTCCAAATTTGTCATCGTCTGCGACGAGGATGTCAATATCCATGACTACTCCGAGGTGACCTGGAAGGTCATGAACCATGTAGATCCACAGCGGGACGTAGTCATCACCGACGGCCCTCTTGACATCCTTGACCACTCCTGTCCGCAGATCGGCTTCGGCGGGAAGATGGGGATCGATGCAACGAGAAAGGGAGCAGGCGAGGGTTTTGGCCGGCCCTGGCCCAACGAAGTAAAAATGGACCCTTCTGTCCGGAAACGGGTGGACGAGCGATGGAAGGAATATGGGTTCTAAGAAGCAAGCGCCAAGTCTCAGGCTCCAAAATTCAAATAAACGCCAAACTTCGATAAATACATTCCAAACGATTGTAACTGCTCGGGTTGTTTTCACATACAGCCGTCATTCCCGAACGCTTATATCGTGAATCCAGATTTTCATAAAGGACACCGGATCCCCGATAGAGACACTCGGGGACGAAGAATCAGGGGACTTAAACAGTCACAAACAATTTGCATATTCCGTATTTTGAGTTTGGAATTTACCTGGAAATTTGTTGATTTGCTGTCTGGAATTACAAAGAATATATGTTATTCATCGATATCTTCTCCATTTTCCTTCTGATCCTGGTCAACGGTTATTTTTCCGCATCGGAGATCGCACTCATATCCCTCAGAAAGAGCAGGGTCCGTCATCTGGTAAAAACGGGCTTCCCTGATGCCCGGAGGGTCCAGATGCTTCAGGAAGAGCCCGAGCGATTCCTTGCAACGGTCCAGATCGGAGTGACCCTGGTCGGTACGCTGGCATCGGCGTTGGGCGGCGTCATTGCGGTCGAACGCATTACACCTCTTTTGCAGCAGGCACCATTCGAGATCGTCAACAGGGCTGCGGAACCTATCGCCCTCGGTCTGGTGGTCAGCATCATAACCTATGTCACGCTGGTGGCCGGGGAATTGGTCCCGAAATCCGTCGCCATCCGCTATTCGGAAAAGATCTCATTCTTTACCGCTGCCCTGATCGACTCGTTATCGCGGATCTTCCGGCCTGTTCTCAAGGTCCTGACCGTATCGAACAACATCATCCTGCGGTTCTTCAATATACCTGCAGAGCAGGAACCGGTGCTCATCTCCGAGGACGAGGTAAAATATCTGATCAGGGAAGGACGCAAGAGCGGCGTCTTCGAAACGTCAGAGGAAGACCTCATCCACAGCGTATTCAAGTTCACCGATACGGTGGTCCGTGAGGTCATGGTCCCCCGCACCGACATCGTGGGCATCGAGGTCAGGACCGGCATTGACGCCATTCTGCGGACCATGAACGAGAAGGGGTTCTCCCGTCTGCCCATCTACGCGGGGACGATCGATAACGTCGTCGGTATCGTGTACCTGAAGGACATCCTGGCGCTCCATATGAAGAATGAGCCGGTCCTGCTGGAATCGATCCTCCGAAAACCCTATGTCGTACCGCCTACCAAGAAGGCCAGCGTGCTGCTGAAGGAAATGCGCGAACGCCGCATCCACCTTGCGCTGGTCGGGGATGAATATGGCGGGATCGACGGTCTGGTCACCCTGGAGGACCTCATTGAGGAGATCGTCGGGGACATTCGTGACGAGCAGGAAAAGGAACTTCGGGAGATCGATGAGGTCGCGGCCAACCGCTATATCGTCGAGGGAAAGACCGATATCGGCAACCTGAACGAGAAACTGAACCTTTCTCTTCCCGAGGACGAGTTCGAGACCGTCGGAGGATTCGTCCTCGGGCTCTTCGGCCGCCTTCCGGCAGAGGGCGATCAGGTCCGTTACGAGAACCTGATGTTCACGGTGCTGCGGCTCAGGAAGAACCGCATTGCCCGCATCAGGATACTAAAATACGCGGAAGAGCAACCGGAAAGAGGAGAGGATGAAAACATCGATCGTTCTTGAGACCAGCCTGAGCGCATTGAGTCAGCCGAAACGCGGAAAGGTCCGCGACATCTACGACCTCGGAGACAGCCTCCTGATCATTGCGACGGACCGCATTTCCGCGTTCGACGTGGTGCTCCCGAATGCGATCCCGGAAAAGGGAAGGGTCCTGACCCAGATATCGAAATACTGGTTCTCCAAGACCTCCGATATCGTCCGGAACCATCTTCTGTCCACCGATGTCAGGGATTTTCCCGAGCAATGCCGTCAGTACGCTGACATTCTCGAAGGCCGGAGCATGCTTGTCCGCAAGGCCAGGTCTCTGCCGGTCGAGTGCATCGTTCGCGGTTACCTGTCCGGATCAGGGTTCAAGGAATACCGGTCGACCGGCGCGATCTCCGGGATCAAGCTGCCTTCTGGTTTGACGGAAGCATCGCGTCTGCCCGAGCCGATCTTTACACCGTCCACCAAGGCGGATGTCGGCGAACACGACGTAAATATCGATTTCAAGACCGTCGAGAAGCTCGTCGGGAAGGACGTTGCGGAAAAGCTCAGGGACCACACCCTAGCGATCTACCGGCGCGCGTGCGGGCTCGCGGAGGCGAAGGGCATCATCATTGCAGACACAAAACTCGAGTTTGGAATGCTCGACAACGAGGTGATCCTGATCGATGAGGTCTTGACGCCTGATTCTTCCCGATTCTGGCCCAGGGAAGGCTACACGGTCGGGGTATCTCAGAAAAGTTTTGACAAGCAGTTTGTTCGTGACTACCTGCTGGCCCTGAAGTGGGACCAGCGGCCGCCGGCGCCGACGCTGCCTGACGACGTTGTTCTCAAAACGAGCAAGAAGTACCTCGAGGTCCTGGACTTGCTGACGCGTTGACCGTTTCTCCTTGACAGGCCATCCCGTACGGGTATAATCAGCCTTCACTGCAGCGAGCCTGATCAGAGAAGTTGTGCTCATCAGCTCGATGAGTGAAGATCCCTGCATCATTGCAGTGGCTTCAAAGAGCGAAAGGAACACTCATGGAAGAATACAACGATCTGATCCAGCAGCGGTTCAAAAAGCTCGCCGAGATCAGTGCGATGGGGAAGCAGCCGTACGCGGGCAGGTACGAGGTATCGGGAACGGCACAGGATGTTCTCACTGCGCATGGGACGAAGACGAAAGAATCTCTTGAGCAGGAGCGGGTGACCCTGTCCCTTGCCGGCAGGATCGTCGCGCTCCGGAGCTTCGGAAAGGCGTGTTTCGTCCATATTCAGGACAGTTCGGGAAGGATCCAGCTCTACTTCCAGAAGAACACCCTTGGCGAGGAGAACTTCAGCCTGTTCAAAAAGCTTGATATAGGGGATTTTATCGGCGTCAAGGGATTCCTGTTCCGAACCAGGACCGATGAGCTTACGCTGGACGCGGAAGCATTTGTTCTCCTCGCAAAATCCCTTCGTCCGCTTCCGGAAAAATGGCATGGACTGACCGACGTGGAGATCCGTTACCGACAGCGCTATGTCGATCTCATCGTCAATCCCGAAGTAAAGAATGTCTTCGTTATCAGGACCCGGATCATCCAGGCCATACGCTCCTTCCTCAATGCCCGGAAATTTCTCGAGGTCGAAACGCCCATGATGCAGACCATACCCGGCGGCGCCACGGCACGGCCGTTCAAGACCCATCACAATGCCCTGGACATGGACCTCTACCTGCGCATAGCCCCCGAGCTCTACCTCAAGCGTCTCCTGGTGGGTGGGTTCGAACGGGTCTATGAGATCAACCGGAATTTCCGCAACGAGGGGATATCCACCCGCCACAACCCCGAGTTCACGATGCTCGAGTTCTATATGGCCTATGCCGACTACCGGGACCTGATCGACATGACCGAGCAGATGATCAGCGCGGTCGCCCGGGAGGTCCTCGGCACCACGAAG
Organism: Nitrospirota bacterium; assembly: GCA_020052615.1. Taxonomy (GTDB): domain Bacteria; phylum Nitrospirota; class UBA9217; order UBA9217; family UBA9217; genus JAAXXJ01. The sequence continues at coordinate 226,423 of JAGVOT010000123.1, forward strand.
GTGGAATACGGCGGCCATTCCATCGAACTTGCCCCACCGTGGAAGCGCCTGACCTATTTGGATGCCCTGAAAGAAGCCGGCGTCCCGGACGAGGTGATCACCGATGCGATCA
>JAGVOT010000073.1 GCA_020052615.1 Nitrospirota bacterium
AAGCTTCGCCGCAATGGCGCGCAGCCGCTCCGCGGCCTCGTCGTACAGCCTTCCCCACTGGTCCTGATCCGGCTTCCGGAAGCCCATCTCCTGCTCCCGGGCTCCGGGATTCACGATCACCCATGCCTTGTTCGCAATATGGTCGAAGGCGACCACCAGATCGACGAACAGAAAGACGGCATCGGGGATCGCGAGATCGTCCCGCGTTGTGCGCGGAAGCTCCTCGAACTGATGGACGAAATCGTAGGAGAACAGGGCGACAGCCCCGCCGGTGAACGGCGGCAGCCCGTCGACGGCCGCCGTACGGTAGTTCGCCATGAGCTCGCGGAGCTTCGGGAGCGGCTTGCGCTTCACGGTGGCGCGCTTGCCGTATTTCCCTTCGGGGGCGGCCGTCCAGTGGAGCTCTACCGTGTCTCCCTTCGACCGGGCGACGAGATAGGGATCGGCGGTGACAAAGGAGTAGCGGCCGGTCCGCTCATTCACCCGGGCGCTCTCGAGCAGCACGGGATGGCCGAGCGGCCTGAGGGCATGGAGCGCCGAAAGCGGCGTGATCGCCGCCGGATCCAGCTCGGCGTAGAGCGGGAGAACGCCGCCTCCCTGCGCGCCCCGAAGGAACTCATCTCGTAGTGGTCTTATGTTCATGGGAAATGCTCTAAAATGTAGTCGTATTTTTCCAGTCGGTCAAGGGAAATATTATGGAAGAATTATTCTAACTACCTTGGCGGGGTATGCTATACTTAATTCAGGAAGAGCAAAATACAGGGCAGGCTCATGGTCTTTGAAATAGGTTTGATGAAAGAGGCGTTGCCGAACCCACACCTTAGCGTGTATATAGGTGACCCGTTAAAAGGGGAATAAGGCAGCGGAGCAAAGGACGCCGAAGCCGGAAAGCGTACCGCAATTTGAGCGGTAAGACTGCCGGTAGTTGATCGATCGGGTCCGGAGGGCCGTATTAGCCGACAGCCCCGAAGTCCTGGCGTGGCGGGAGTTGAGCAGTATGCTTCACCGGTCCTCGTAAGGAGGGACCAACGAAGTGGTAGTAAAGATCCCCGAGCCGCCGGGACTCAACGGAACGTTAACCAATCGGTTCGGTGGCAACGCCTTTTTTATTGCGCCTGTTTCCTCTCCTTGCGAACGTTCACCGCACACATCAGTGCCGGTCCTGCATTTGACACTTTTCACATATCCTGCTATCATTTTTTTACCGTTCAAAGTCCTTCTTGATACGAAGAACTCGCACCTGATCAAATCTGCCAAAATGGCAGGAATATTTCTCGCAAAATCGCCAAGTTCGCCAAGAAAGTAAGTCATTTCGGACTAAGAAACGAGAGTTAAAGGATTTCCTTTGCGTCCTTTGCGGCTTTGCGATGCCTTTTGGTTCCGGTTTGTCCGGGTTAGGAAAAAGACATGGGCATCCTCGCAATGATACTGGCAGGAGGCAAGGGAGAACGCCTCCATCCCCTCACCCTGCACCGGGCAAAACCGGCCGTTCCCTTCGGCGGCATCTACCGCATCATCGACTTCACCCTTTCGAACTGCATCAATTCCGGCATCAGGAAGATCGCCGTCCTGACCCAGTACAAGTCCCTCTCCCTCGACAAGCACCTCCGCCTCGGCTGGAACTTCTTCTCGGGCGAGCTGAACGAGTTTATCATCTCCGTTCCGCCCCAGCAGCGCGTCGGCGACAAGTGGTACCAGGGCACGGCCGACGCCATCTATCAGAACATCTACATGATCGAGAAGGACGCGCCCGATCACCTGCTCATCCTCGCCGGCGACCACATCTACAAGATGGACTACGCCGAGATGCTGCGGTTCCACCAGCAGGAGCAAGCCGACGCCACCGTGGCGGCCATCGAAGTGCCCATCGACCAGGCCTCCTCCTTCGGCGTCATCGCCGTGGAGGAGGACAGCTGCCGCATCGTCGGGTTCGAAGAAAAACCCAAGCGGCCGAAGGCCATACCCGGCAGGCCGGACATGGCCTTCGCCTCCATGGGCGTCTATCTCTTCAATACGAAAAAGATCCTCGAGCACCTGCGGTTCGACGCCCTGCAGGACACGTCGCACGACTTCGGCAAGAACATCATTCCCGAAATGATGAGGACGTCGAAGGTCTGCGCCTACAACTTCATCGACGAGAACAAGAAGGCCGCCAAGTACTGGCGCGACGTCGGGACCATCGATGCCTACTGGGAGGCGAACAGGGACCTGGTGAGCGTGGACCCGCTCCTGAACCTCTATGACAGCGCCTGGCCCATGCGCACCTACCAGGCACAGAACCCCCCCGCGAAGTTCGTGTTCGCCCAGGAGAAAAAGGGGGGGAGGCGAGGCTCGGCCCTCGACTCCATCATTGCCCACGGTTGTATCCTGTCCGGGGGTCTGGTCCAGAACTCGGTCCTCTCGCCGAACGTGCGCGTCAACTCTTACACCGAAGTGCATGATTCCATCCTGATGGAGAATGTGGACATCGGCAGGCACTGCCGGATCCGCCGCGCCATCATCGACAAGGACGTCATCATCCCGCCGGGGACCAAGATCGGCTACAACCTCGCCGAGGACCGCAAGCGGTTCCACGTCACGCCCTCGGACATCGTGGTCATCGGCAAGGGCGTTTCCGTGCAGGAACAGGAAGGCGCCGTCCCGGTCGAAGACCTCCCATAGATTCGTAGGGGCGGCCCTGCGTGGCCGCCCGGACCAGGCAACCACACAGGGTTGCCCCTACGGTCATTTCCTGTCTCATTTCGCTAGTCCCAATTTCTTCCGCAACGTCAGCCGATTGATGCCGAGCAGGCGCGCAGCCTCGGACTGGTTCTCCCGGGTGTGGGCAAGGGCGTATTCCAGAAGATGCCTGTCAACTTCGGCGTGGACCTTCTCGTAGATGTTCCTTTCCTTCCGCTCCAGCGCTTCCTTCACATAGGGTATCACGGCCGATGCAAGTGCCCCCGCCCGGCCCTGCTCCGGCCTCGCGAGGGAATGGGCGCCCAGGTCCCTGAGCTCGAGCGTCGTCAGGTACTCCGTCTTGCACAGCGCGATGGCCGAGCGCAGCGTGTTCTCCAGCTCCCGGATGTTCCCGGGCCATTCGTAGTCGAGCAGGCCGTCGAGGAACGCCCTGGTCACGCCCTTGATCGCCTTCTGCGCCGTATGGGCGTGCCGGTAGAACAGGCACTGCACCAGCGGCATGATGTCCTTCTTCCGCTCCCGCAGCGGCGGCACATGGATCGACGCGACGCGCAGGCGGTGGTACAGGTCTTCGCGGAACGTTCCCTCCCGCACCATGGCGGCAAGGTCGCGGTTCGTCGCCGAGATCACCCGCACGTTCACCTGCACTTCCTTCGTGCTCCCCACGGGATAGAATGACTGCGTCTGGAGAAAGCGGAGAAGCTTCCCCTGGAGCGGAAGCGGCAGCTCCCCCACCTCGTCGAAGAACACGCATCCGCCGTCGGCGGTCCTGAGCATGCCTTCTTTCGAGGCGACGGCCCCGGTGAACGCCCCGCGCTCATGACCGAAGAGCTCGGACTCGAGCAGGGCATCGGGCACGGCGGCGGAGTTGATGACGACAAAGGGCTTTCCGAACCGCGGCGAAAGCTGGGCGATGGCCTCGGCAACGAGCTCTTTCCCCGTCCCGGTCTCGCCGGTGACCAGCACCGGCACTTCGACCTGGGCGATGCGGGCGACCTTTTCGCACAGGCTCATGACGAGCGTGGAGCGGCCCACGATGACGCATGTCGCCGCGGGCGCGATCAGGTCCTTCTCGATCGGGACCGCCTGTTCCATTTCCTTTCTCAACGCCTGCAGTTCGGCCAGGACCCTCCCGATCCGTTCTTTCTTGAGCGGACGCCGCATGATCTCGTAGGCCCCGAAGGTCGCCGCCTCCATGACCGGTCCGGTCCGGTCCTGCTCGGTGATCGCAATGACAAAGGTCCTTCCGGTGTATTCCCTGATCCGCTCGACGCCTGCAGTGTCGATGTCGACGAACACGAACGTACCGCTGCCGCCGTCCGCCGCTTGCGCTCGGGGCGCTGCAATGACAGGCCTGTGGCCTTTCGGCAGCAGCTGCGGGAACTCCTTCGCGAGGTCGTTGTCCGACGTTACGAGCAGAACGGTCTGCATGGGGCCACCCCTGTATAATAAATATACAACATGTATATTTATAAACCACACGACTCGGCCTGTCAACGGGAAAAGGCCCTTTTAAAGCACTTTTTGCCATGGCACAGGGATTGCAATATCTTCCCCAGAACAAGGACGCGAGGGCATGAAACAGACCTTTCTCCCCCTTCCCTCTGTTTCATGCCTTCGCTCCATCTTACCAGCATGATGTGAGGTGACCGGACATGGGTGAACTTACGGTAACGACCGTAGTGAATGTTGACGGGCTCAAGCGCATCGGGATCATCGCGCAGAACCAGAAAGACACGTTTCTTATCAGACTCAGGACCGTGGGTGGAGATCTTACGGCCGATGCGCTAAACACCATTACCCGCGTAGCGCAGAAATACGGCCGCGGCGAGGTCCATCTCACCACGCGCCAGGCAGTGGAGATCCCCTTTGTTCCTGTCGATGATCTCGAGGCCGCGCGTGAAGAGCTCGAGGAGGGCGGCATCGTCCTGGGCGTCTGCGGCCCCCGGGGCCGCGGCATCGTGGCCTGCCCCGGTACGGCGGTCTGCACCTCGGCCATCATGGAGACCAAGGAGCTGGCAGCGGAGCTCGACAGCGCCTACTTCCGCCAGCCGGCGCCGCACAAGTTCAAGATCGGCGTATCAGGCTGCCCGAACAGCTGCTCCAAGCCCATCGAGAACGACGTTGGCGTCATGGGCGGCGTCCTGCCGGCCTGGGACCGTGAGGCCTGCATCTCCTGCCGGCTCTGCGTCGCCATCTGCCCGGTGAACGCCATCGAAGAGAAGGGCCCGGCGTTCGTGCTCGACGAGAAGAAGTGCATCTACTGCGGGCTCTGCATCAAGAACTGCTCGACCTCGGCCTGGACCGCAAAGAAGACCGGATACACCCTGCTCCTGGGGGGCACGCTGGGCAAGAAGCCCCGGCTCGGGACCCGGGCGAAGGAATTGATCGAAACGAAGGAGGAACTGCTCGGTCACGTGGAGAACGCCTTCAAGTTCTATGTCGCCCACGGAAAAAAGAAGGAGCGCTTCGGCCACACCCTTGACCGCATCGGCCTGGACAAGGCCTTTGCGGAGATCTTCGCGGACCGGAAGGGACCGGAGGGAACAGACGTCGTCCAGCAGGCGCCGGCCGGGAGGAACGGCACGGTCCTCGACCTTCTCGGCGTCTGCTGCCCCATGAACTTCGTGCGGACAAAGCTCGCCATCGACAAGATCAAGGCCGGCGAGCAGATCGAGATCCTGCTGGACGACGGCGAGCCGATCGTCAATGTGTCCCGGAGCGTGAAGGACGAGGGGCACCGGGTCCTTGCCGTCGCTCCGGAGAACGGCCACTTCCGGCTGGTGGTGGAAAAGCGGAAGAACATATAGCTATAGAGCGCAGAGAGCTCAAGAGAACGCCGTTCGCAGTAGCCTTTCACTCTTTTCCGTATTAACTGTTTCAGTATCACAATGCTTGGTGAAATTGCCGCGCGCTCCTGCTATAATGTTCCCCATCATGGATCCTTCGGTTGATGAAGAAGCCTTCCTGCCAGCTGCCTCCGCCCTGAACCTGATCGGCGGAACACCGCTCGTGCGCATCGCGAAGATCACGGCGGGACTCAATCCGAAGGTGAAGGTATTTGCCAAGCTCGAACGCGGCAACCCCGGCGGATCGGTGAAGGACCGGCCGGCCTTCCGCATGATCAGGGACGCGGAGCTCTCGGGATCGCTGACCCGGGACAAGGTCATCCTCGACTCGACCTCGGGGAACACCGGCATTGCCTACGCCATGATCGGCGCGGTGAAAGGCTACCGGGTCAGGATCGTGATCCCCGAGAACGCAAGCGTGGAACGGAAGAAGATCATGGCGGGCTTCGGCGCGGAGCTGGTCTTCTCCAGCCCCTTCGAGGGCGCCGACGGCGCCATTCGCATGGCGAAAGAGATCATGGTCAAAGATCCCGCACGATATTTTCAGCCCGACCAGTACAACAATCCTTCCAATCCGAGAGCCCACGAACTGACCACCGGCCCCGAGATCATCACCGGCACGCGTGGAAGCGTGACCCATTTCGTGGCCTGTGTCGGGACCGGCGGCACCATCATGGGAACAGGGCGTGCGCTCCGGGCGTTCCGCAAAGACATCAAAATACTCTCCGTCCATCCCGATGACGCCATGCACGGCATCGAGGGAACGAAATATCTCGAAGAGGGCGCCATCGTGCCCGGGATCTTCGATAAGACCTTCCCCGACGAACGGCTCACCGCGGGCACCGAGGCCGCCTTCGACATGACAAGGCGGCTTGCACAGGAGGAAGGGCTGTTCGTCGGCACGTCATCGGGAGCGGCGCTTGCCGCGGCGATGAAGGTGGCGGAGAAGCTTGACCAGGGAACGATCGTCGTCATGTTCCCCGACGGCGGCGACCGGTATCTGAGCAGGGAGATTTAATTCATAAACTGTAGAATAAAACCTACACCGTTCACCGCGAGGGCGCAAGGGACGCGAGGGAAACCAGGAGCCCCGAATCAAAGAACCTTTCTTCTGTTTTTGACGTCCTCGCGACCCTTGCGCCCTCGCGGTTCCAAGGTCATGCTTTTG
>JAGVOT010000030.1 GCA_020052615.1 Nitrospirota bacterium
AGCGACCGGCGCCGCGGCTTCCTCGGCCAGGGCGCTGCCGGCCGTGAGACCTGCCGCTGCCGCGAACAGGGCCAGCAGCAGCACAACTATAGTCAATGAGAGCTTTTTCATTACAAGATCCTCCTTATCCAATAGTATACAAGACTTCGATCATGTTGTTCTCTGACTAATAGCAATGCATATGCCAGAAAACAGACATCATTCGGTTTTAGCATAACAGATTGTTATTCTAAGGAATCAGGCGGTTTTCCCAATGGGATTCCTAAACGCAGGAAGAAATGCAACGGTCATTTTCTGAGCAGATGATGAATCACTAATCAACAACAAAAAGACTGAACCAAAGAAAAGGCCGGCAGGATTTCTCCTGCCGGCCCACGGTTCCCACCACAATCAGGGAGGTATGGGGGAAAGTGATATTAAATGGCGGTCTCACCCTTCTCGCCTGTCCGGATGCGAAAGATCTCCTCGATCTTGGTCACGAAGATCTTGCCGTCGCCGATCTTACCGGTCTTGGCCTTCTCCATGATGGTTGCAAGGACCTTTTCCATAAGGCCGTCGGATGTCACCACCTCGATTTTGACCTTGGGAATGAAGGAAATATCGTATTCCGCGCCACGATACAGCTCAACGTGGCCTTTTTGACGACCGAATCCTTTCACCTCGGTAACGGTCATGCCCTGTATCCCGATGGCGTTTAATGCATCCTTCACTTCGTCGAGTTTGAAAGGTTTGATGATCGCTTCTATCTTCTTCATGCTTCCTCCTTGCCTGTTGTCAGTCGCTCGCTCAACAGGATTTATGCATTGTTCTGATGGGTCTGGAAGTCGGGATAGGCCACGTTGCCATGCTCCTCGATGTCCAGTCCTTCCATTTCCTCTTCCTTCGTGACCCGGAGGCCGATCGTGGCCTGGATCACCTTGAACAGGATGAAGCAAAGAGTAAAGGACCAGATGAATGCAGCAGCAACGCCGAGGGCCTGTATGCCGATGCCCTCAAGAGTAACGCCCTTCGTATTGAAGAAACCCACTGCAAGCGTCCCGAAGGCGCCGCAGACGCCATGGACCGAGACAGCGCCCACCGGATCGTCGATCTTGAGCGTTCGTTCGATGAAGAGCACCGACAGGACCACGAGTACGCCGGCCAGGAAACCGATGATGACGGCGCTGAGGGGCGTCACATTCGCGCAGCCGGCGGTTATACCCACCAGTCCGGCAAGCGTGCCGTTCAGGGTCATGCTGGCCTCCGGCTTTTTGAACAGGAACCAGGCGACGAGCAATGCACCGACGGTCCCGGCGGCGGCGGCCAGGTTCGTGTTTACCGCAATGAGCGCGGTGTCCGTATTGGCTGCCGTGGTGCTGCCGGGATTGAAACCGAACCACCCGAACCAGAGAATGAAGACCCCGAGCGATGCAAGAGGAATGTTGTGGCCCGGGATCGCCCTGGGCTTGCCGTCGGCCGTGAATTTGCCGATGCGGGGGCCCAGCACGATAGCACCGGCTAATGCCGCCCAGCCGCCTATGGAATGCACGACCGTGGAACCGGCAAAATCAATGAACCCGAGCTTTTCGAGCCAACCCTTGCCGTGGAACAGGCCTCCCCATGCCCAGCCGCCGAAGAGCGGGTAGATGATGGCGCTGATCGCCACGCTGTAGATCAGATAAGAGATGAACTTTGTGCGCTCAGCCATTGCTCCCGAAACGATAGTGGCGGACGTGGCGGCAAAGACCACCTGGAACATCCAGAAGGCAAATAACCATGGGTCCTGTTCCTTCGCAAAATCACTGAAAAAGAACCCCGTGGTCCCGAACCAGCCAGTCTGCGACGCGCCGAACATCAGGCCGAAACCGATTGCCCAGTAGGCCAGCGACCCCAGCGAGAAATCCATCAGGTTCTTCATCATGATGTTCACCGCATTTTTCGCCCGGGTGAATCCGGTCTCGACCATGGCGAAACCGGCCTGCATGAAGAACACCAGAAAGGCTGCGAGCAGGGTCCAGATAAAATTCATGTTCTTCTGCACATCTTCCGCTTTCATCGGCGCTGCTGCAGGTGCCGCAGCTTCAACTGCCGCCGGCGCCATTGACGCCGGCTCCTCTGCAATGACAGGAACGGCTATTGCCGTCAGTATTCCCAGGAGCATGAGTATGATGATGACCTTTTTCATGATAATTCCTCCGAGTTCACTTATAGCGGGGCCTGCCGCCCTGCTCTTCGGCGGCAGGCCCTGCTCTATTGATGGTGATTCCCTTACAGGTCCAGATCGATGTCCACCTGGACCGTGTAGGTGGATTTGAGGTCCGTGTTGTTGTACCTGTCCAAGCCCAGGATCACGCCCACGTTCGGAGCGAACTTCCAGGCCACGCCGTAGGACAGCGCTCCATAAGCGTTCTCGCCCCCCATGTAATCAACGGCCACCCAAAGCTTGTCCGAGATCTCGGAGATGGTACGGTCCCAGGACGCCAGCACGCCCTTCTCGTCCTTCTTGCCTTCCTTGTCGATCAGTAGTTTGTCATTGCCCTGGTAGTAGCCGAGTGAAAGCCTGCCCGCCTTGCCCAGGGTCTTTGCGACAAGCCCGTAAAGGATGTTGTTATCAGTGCCCCATCCTGCATCGGTCGTATACTTCTTGGTGCCGAAATCATATCCGCCCACCGCGACAGCAGGCGAGCCTTCGAACAATGAGCCCTCGGGTGTGCCGATCTTTGCATTCAGGTAGATCGGCGCCGAATCATAGGGCTCGATGCCAAAGGCGCGCTGGTCGATGCCCACTTCCATCTGTATCTTCTCGAACGGCAGAACGCCGATCGTCAGGCCGTTATTGATCACGTTCGCCTCCCTCGTGCCGTCAGCCCTCTCCATCTTGATGTACTGATCGAAGCCGAAATGCAGCTTCTTGAACGGCTGGATGTCCGTTGACGGGATCCAGATCTGCGTCGACGGCGTTGCGAACGCCGCGGTGCCGGCAAGCAGCACCAAGCCCAGAACCATTGCTATCTTCTTCATGTCACTTCCTCCTAGAACCCCTTCGGGTTGTTCCGTCCTGCCCTGCAGGCGGTGCTGCAAATGATGAAAGACCTCCGGAGCCTTTCTGTTTGACGCTGCATCATCAACTGCCTTGCATTTCCTTATAGCAAGGCCTGTGCCATGTCAGACGCAGCAGGCAGAGCCCGGCATTCCGTTGATTTCCCATACGATTTTCCGATGCACTGAAACAGGGCGATCCAGGGAAGGGATCTGCGAACCGGTGCTTAAATGTGCATGTGCTGAAGAATTGATCAAAGGAAGGCGGGCGCAGCATACCACGCGGTTGTGATGCCCGTTTGCGCGGCGTTGAGGACCCTCCGGTACCGGCCTTCGAGATACCGCCTGATCTCCGCGGTATCGGAGAGCTCCAGGAACTCATCGGACTTCACCGTCTCGAGAAGCTGTTCCAGGACCTCTTCAGCGGCCACGAGCCCGCTCCGGATAAGCATGCGCCGCAGTCCCGCGCGCCCTATAAGCTTGCTCAGCACGATCGTCCGCTCATCCCCGGTCGCTGCCGGGTCCTCGACCTCATAGTGAGCAGGGTCGCACAGAACGCCGTGAATATGGATCCCCGACTTATGGGCGAACCTCCGGCGGGAAAAATGGCGCATGTTGATCGATTCCGCGACAAGGCATTCTGCCTGATGAAGAAGGGCCTGATCCCCGGCATTAAGCATCCCGAGGCTCCGCCTCATTGCATCCTCAAGGGAAGCAAGTCCTGAACGCTCCCCGATGCCCATGATGCTCGCGTCGATGCATTGCGCGCCGAATTCCCCCGCTTTCATGGCGTTGTCCAGGGCCCTGCCCCGATCATTGTGAAAATGGAAATGCAGCCGGGAAAAAGGGATTTCCTCGTGGATCGCCTGATGCAGCTGACAGATCCGTTCGGGCGTGTCCGCGCCCACCGTATCGGCATAGCTCAGCCGGTCCGCGCCGAGCTCCCGCAGACGACTGTACAGCTCAACGAGCTCATGGGGCGCGCTGCGGGAAGCATCTTCGCAGGTGAACCGGACCTGAAGGCCGCTGTCCTTGGCATACCGGACGGAATCGGAGATCCGCCGATATGCCGACTCCCGGGTCAGGCCGTACCGGGCGAGGCACGCCCGATTGACCCCGGCGAACAGCCCGACCCACTTGAGGCCGAGGTCCCGGACCATGCGGATCTCGCTGCGTTCCAGTCGTGAGTGCCCGATCAGCCGCGAACGCAGATCAAGCCTGACAAGTTCGGACACAGCATTTCGAATGGACGGTGCTGCCGCAGGATGCCCGGCCTCGATGAAGTCGATCCGGAGCGCGTCAAGCAATCGTGCGATCCGCTTCTTTGTCTCGATCGAAAAAAAGACCCCAAAGCATTGTTCGCCTTCGCGAAGCGTTGTATCGAGCAGTTCCATTGCCTTCTATTCCCCCAATGACGACGCCGCCTTCCCGTTCATACAGTGCCGCAGACCTCGCACCGGTCATTCCGCGGGATCTTTACTTTCCTGAAGTCCATGTCAAGGGTATTGAAGAGGAGCATCTCCGAGAGCAGCGGTTTGCCGTATCCGGTCAGCAGCTTGATCGCCTCGAGCGCCATCATGCAGCCGAGCATGCCTGAAACAGCGCCCAGGACCGGGAATCCCATCTCCTCCCACGAGGGGTCATCCTCGGGATAGACGCAATGGATGCAGGAGGCCGTTCCCGGGATGACGTTGAACAGATAGCCTTCCATGCCGTTCATCGCCGCCTCGACCATGGGCACCATGCTGTCAACGCAGGCCTGGTTCAGGACCCTGCGCTCTGAAAAGTTCGGACGGGCGGACAGGGCGATCTGCGCGCCCCGGAGCATGCGGTCCACGCTCTCCCGGGTTATCCGTTCGTCATGGACCTCGACCTCAACATCGGGATTGATCCGCGTGACGGTCTTCTTCGCCTGCCGGACCCTGCTCGTCCCGATGGCTTCGTCGCGCATCAGCACCTGCCGGTTCATGTTCGAGAGGGTCAGGTTCCCGTGATGGGCCAGGACCAGCCTGCCGATGCCGGCGACCGCGAGGTAGAGCGCCGCCGTGCCGCCCAGCCCGCCGACGCCGGCGACGAGCGCCGTGGACTGTTTCAGGCGCTGCTGATGTTCGGCGGTAAATCCGCCGAGCATGAGCTGCCGCCGGTACCGTTCCCGTTCTCTGCCGGTGATATCTTCATGCATGATTTCACGCTTTCAGCCGCCGAGACGAAACAGGGCCCCTCGGAGAGGCGTTTTTGTCCTTTCGATCATTCAGTTCTAAGACGTACGCTTCACGCGGCAAAGGGATGGACCACGACCCCCGCCGCCCCGACGTCTTCCGCCCGCCGTTTGATCTCCGCTGTCTCGTGATCGTTCACACCGGAGATGCCCGCTGTATGCACCGTCACGGACACCCCCGCCTCAACGGCGTTCTCCAGCCCGTTCCACTGCTGCTGCAGGACCAGCCGCGCAGCGTCCTCTCCGGTGTATTTCCGGCCGCGGTAGAGGGCCCACTCGTACAGGCGTTCCGCTGTGACCACGGATGCGGCATTCACGGAAAGCGCGATGTTCCTGACGCCCGACCGGACCAGTTCCTCGATCCGGTCCGGGAGCAGCAGGCCGTTGGTCCCGACCGTGACCGCAAGGTCAGGATAGAGCCACGAGAGCTTTTTCAGCACTAAGAATGTCGGAGCATTTGCCAGTGGTTCACCCGGTCCCCAGAGAACGACCCCGGCAGGCCATGCACCCCGTCCGGCGGCGGCTGTCACTGTTTCAACGGCCTCATCGGCGGACAGTGTCGCGCCATGCCCCGCAAGATCGCTTAACGTGCCACTGCGACGCGCGCATCCGATACACTGCATGTTGCAGGCAGGCGCCACGGACAGCCAAAGCATTGACTGCCCGACAGCCTGCTGGGAAAAACAAGGGGCTGCCGTTCCGCTCCGCGAACGATCGTTCATGAAAGCCTCCCTTCATGGCCCTTCTCAGGGAGAAGGGAAAGATATGGCATGTCCGCGCCCTTCGCAGAGGCGATCAGAATGCCCTCACGCGGTCAGGAGCCTCGACGATGCGGCCAAGCCGACCAGCAGCGAACACCAGGCTATGAGAACGATGTAGAAGGCCACCTCGAACCGCTCCATCCGTTCGTAGCCCTTCGCAATAAGGAACGATGCGGCAAAGACCGCGATGCTGAACAGCAAAATGATGGTTACCATGATGTCGCCTCCTGGGCCCTTATACTGAGTATGCCTATGCGACCGATTCGGCATATTCCTCGCCGATGCGGGACATCAGTGTTTCGTATTCCATGTCCTTGTCCTCTCCCAGCGTGCCGCAGGCGTCGGCCCGGCACTGCCGGCAATGCGACATCTGGGGCATGAAGGGCCGGAGCTCGTCGCGCTTTGCGTGGAGCGCCTCGTAGGACGGCCGTGTCAGCCCCGAGAACCCGCCCTGGGGAATGAGCGGAAGCACGTTCATGATATCCGCGCCCAGTTCGCCGGCGCGCTGCGCCACCAGGGCAAGGTCCTCGTCGTTGACGCCGGGAAGATAAACGGAGTTCACCTTTACGAGCAGGCCCATCTCGATGGCGTTCGAAAGTCCGACCCACTGGTTCGCCAGCAGGGTCTTGGCCGCTTCCTGGCCGGTCAGACGCGCCCCCCGGTACAGGACCCAGGAGTAGATGCGCTCCGCTGTTTCCGGCCGCACTGCGTTGATCGTGACCGTCAGGCTTTTGACGCCCGCCCGTATCAGGTCCGTCAGCCGTTCCGGCAGGAGAAGGCCGTTGGTCGAAACGCACAGGGTGAGATGGGGAAAGCTCCAACGCAGGGCGCTCATGGTCTCGAAGGTCGCTTCATTCGCAAGGGGGTCGCCGGGCCCGGCAATGCCGATGACGCTGATCCGGTCGTTCCGCTCCACGAAGGCCTCGACGCGCGACACGGCCTCGGACGGCGTCAGGACCCTGCTCGTGATGCCCGGCCGTGATTCATTGGCGCAGTCGTATTTCCTGACGCAATACCTGCACTGGATGTTGCATGCCGGCGCCACGGGCAGATGCATCCTGCCGAACGACCTATGGGCCTCTACGGAAAAACAGGGGTGGGTCTTCAGAATGTCCTTCGGCGCGCGTTTGTTCTCATTCATGGCAGCCTCCTTGCTTAATGTCTTATACGTAAGGAATAGCAAGACCATTGCCAAAGCGAACTTGCGTCGAATCAACGGTTTAGGCTGTGGGTAAAATCGCAGAACGGCGTAAGGAAGGTCAGGTGCTCAATTTGCGGTCAGCAAGCGGCATCGGGGAGACTGCCGGAATGTTCGAACGGTCATATGACATCATTACGGGAAAATCGATCAGCAGCGGCGCCGCAAACAGATAAGACGGGTGCTGCTCCAGTTCCGCGATGCGTAGAAATCCAGCGCCGGGATATTGTCTCGGTCTGCAAGGAGCTGCAGCCTCTTCAGTCCCGTTCTCTCGCTCCAGGCAGCAATGCCGTTGAGCAGGCGCGTGCCGATGCCCCTGGATCGAAACTCCGGATCAACGATCACGTCCTCTACCATGCCCACCCGGCCGCCTTCGGCCGTGGAGATCAGGGTCTGCACTGTGGCCATGCCGATGACCGCTCCACCCCGCTCCGCCACGAGGACGCACGACCTTCCCGGCGGCGCCCCGACCAGGACGGAAAGACCGCGGACCTGCTTCTCGACATCGGGGCTGAAGTCGGCTTCGATGCTGAAAAGCCCGGTCAAGAGATCGCTCATTCCCGGGATGTCCCCCGGCCGGGCTGCACGGATGGTGACGTCCATAACTTACGCCGTCACATGGACATGACATTTCTTGGTGCACGTGCGCGCGCAGGCCTCGCAGCCGATGCAGTTCCCGGGGCGGGCCACGGACATGACCTTGTTGCCCATGTCGTCTCCGTACTCGTCTTCTCCGGCGAAGGGTTTTTCGATCAGTTCGAGCACCTCAAAGCCGCAGACCTTGAAGCACCGTCCGCAGCCGATGCACTTTTCCACGTCGATGGAATCGACGAATTTCGGCGTCCACGGCTTCCCGCCGCGGGTGGTTCCGGTGATGGGGGACATGATTGACCTCCGGTCATACAGCAGTCACAATGCAGTCGTGATGCAGTCAGATTATCAGCCGCATGCAGAATGACGTAGACTGCTTCTTGACTGCTTCTTGACTGTTTCTTGACTGCCGCTCGACTGTAGTTCGACTGCATCTCTACTGCCTTACGCTATCGCCTCTCCGTTCCTGTCGCCGGTCCGCACGCGAAGCGCGCCCTCGACCGGAGAAACGAATATCTTGCCGTCACCGGCCTTGCCGGTCCGATTGACCGCAATGACCGATTGGACGATCGCAGCGACCGCATCGTCGGGCACGACGACCGTCAGCATCCTTTTCGGAACATACAGGGCGACCTTCGGCAGCGAATGCTCCAGCGCGTACGCGGACGGCGTGGGTTTCAGCTTTGCCGTGGTGCAGTAGCTCTCGGGCAGTTCCGCGTCCATTTCCGCGCACAGGGCGCCCCGCTGCCTTCCCCGGCCTTCGACGCTTTGTATGCTCATTGACGGGTACCCGAGGTCGTCGAGCGCCTTTTTGGTCTCCGGCAGCTTGTCCCGCCTGATGATCATGGTGATCTCTTTCATGGTTCGTTCCCCTCCCTGCTGTCATTCCGGGCTTGCTGAACCTGTCCCGCACTTGACGAACAATGTTTATTAACTAGCACCGGCTACACAGAGGATTTTTTAATCCGCAATTCGCAATTCGCAATCCGCAATGCCGCTACAGCGCCGCTTCCCCGGTCCTGACGGTGTACGCCGTCTCCACCGGGCTGACGAAGATCTTGCCGTCGCCGATGAAGCCGGTGCGCGCCTTGTCTTGGATGACCTTCACGACCTTGTCGATGTCCTTGTCGTCCACAACCGTCATGATGAGCGTCTTCGGCAGCTCGTCATAATGGACCGGTCCCACCGTGAGGCCCTTCTGCTTGCCCCGGCCGAACACCGGCATCTTGGTGAGCGAGGGGAAACCCGCGCCCTCCAGCGCCAATACCACCTCCTGCTCCCGCTCCGGCCTGATAAAAGCTCGTATCATCTTCATGTCATGTCCTCCTGTTTTGTCCAGAGATTGGGTCTATCGTAGGGGCAACCCTATGTGGTTGCCCTCTTCGGGCGGCCACGCAGGGCCGCCCCTACCTTATGCAATATTATCTCAACTGTTCAACGCCTTTCTCAGCCACGGCGGCGGGGATTTGACGATCGACTGATGAAGCTGCCTGATCGAATCCTCGATGGCTATGACCGCCTTCACCTTCATGGGCATGATCCCCTTTTTGACGAGGCGCGCCGCCGACGGCCCTCCGATCTCGGTCATGAAGACGATCTTGCAGTCCGCGAGCCGGTCCACCTTGTCCCGGACCCGCTCGTCGTGAAGAGCGCCCTGGTCCCTCGTGTCGGCGACCGCCTGATCGATGCCGTCGGAGAATTTTCTCAGTTCGAGAAAGCGGTACCCCTCCTGCGACAGGCTGTAGATCGCGAAGCTTCCCGCCCTGCCGAAATGTTCATCCACGTTGATCCCGTCCGTTGTGGCAAATGCGACCTTCATAGCCCGCCTCCGTTGAACATGTTCTCATTCGATATGCCGCATCAAATGGTTCCCCGCGTCATTGATCATCGCCAGGGTCCCCCGGTATCCGATCGTTACCCGCGACGCGGCGCCCAGGACCTTGTAGACCGGGAACCCGGCCTGGTACAACGGCACCTTCAGCCGTCCGGCGGCGTCCGCCGCGTGGGAGCCCGAAACAAGGAGATCGAAGCTCCCGATGACGGAGTGCAGGCCGCCGATCTCGACCCTGTGCGCGAGGATGCGGTCTGCCGATGCCGCGAGCGTCGGGATCACCGCTAGCTCGACCCGGGCGCCCATCTCGTCCAGCCACCGCGACGTCTGCAAAGCCAGGTCCGGTTCTAGGGCGAGGCAAACCTTTGTATTTCCATAGAAGAAGTGCGCGTCCCGCATCCCGTCAACCAGGGCCCTTCTCTGCCGCTCGTAGCGCTGGTGCATCGGCCGGGCGCTGACCTCCGAGAGGATCTCCATCAGCCGGTCCGTGTCGCGCAGTCCGCACAGACCGTCGAGCACGCGGTATTCAATGCCGCAGGCATCCTTTACTATCTTCGCGGCAGGCTCCATGCTCGCGCCCGCCGCAAGGGTCATAATCGACGACGACATCGCCTTGATCTCCTCGACCGTGGTGCCCCCTTCGGCGAGCGGGGAAAAGTTCCTCCTACTGCCGTCGAGCGCGGACAGGTCCGGCAGGATGATCGGCTTCAGACCGAACGACTCGACGATCTCCCGCAGCTCCAGAACGTCGCCGGGCGTCAGGTGCGATCCCGCCAGGATGTTGATCGTTTTTGATTCCGCAATCCGCAATCGTTCGACTAAGCGCTCACGATGAAGTCCGCAATCCGCAATCGACGTAATGATTGCCTCCACCGCCTTCGCATATCCCTGTTCCAGCCCTCCGTCGTAATCCGGCGTTGCAACATGGATGATCTTCGTTGTTACGCCGCTGCTCCCGGCTCCTGTCTCCAGTCTCCCGACTACGGCTTTAACATCATCCCCCTTCACCTCGCACAATCCCGACGTCAGGACGCCGATGACTTCGGGAGCGTTCTTCTCGATGAAGCCCCGGACGGCCCCTTCAAGGACTTCCTCGCTCCCCAGCACCACGTTCTCCACGAAAAGCTTGGTCGTTGCGAGCGCCACGGGCTCGCGGAAGTGCTTGGTCAGCAGCACTTTGCCGAGAAAGCCGCAGCCCTGGGCGCCGTGGATCACCGGTAGCGCCCGGTGGATCCCCTGGAACGCGATGGCTGCGCCGATCGCCGGCGAATGCTTCAAGGGGTCGATAAGCAGTGCTGGGCGTGACGCCAGTGCCTTGGATTCTTTTACTTCGAACTCCGCACTCCGCACTCCACACTCAACACTTCCCCGGTAGAACATCATGCTGTTGCTGATCTGTTCCGCCAGATTCACCAGCCCCTGATACCCGGCATATGCGGTGTGCCGTTCCTGGTTCACGTCCACGAAGGGATAGCCCTCCTTGATCGCCAGATACTGGTTCCTGCCGCCGGCCACGAGAATGTCGGCCTTCCTTTCCTTGAGCAGCCTCACGAGGTTCTTCGGCGTCACGTCCTCGACGAGCGGCGCTCCGGGGCCGAGGATACGCTTCATCTTTTCCTCGTCCTCGACGGTGCTCTTCTTCGTTCCTACCGCCACGACCTCGATCCCGAGGTCCTGCAGCGCGGAGATGAAGGACCAGCTCTTGACGCCTCCCGTGTAGAGGACCGCCTTTTTGCCCTGCAGATGCCTGTAGGGTTTAAGCGCTTCCTTTAGATTCTTCTCCTCGATTTTGATGAGCGCTTCGACGGATGCCAGAATGCGGGGGTCCCCCGACCTGCGGTTCCTGTCTTCCGACTCCTGGAGCTTTTCCGCGATGGACCGCAGCGCCTTTGACGTTTCGGTCCTTCCGTAGAACGATGCTTCCACGAAGGGAATGCCGTATCTCCGTTCCATGCCCGCGGCGACGTTGATCAGCGCGCGGC
Source organism: Nitrospirota bacterium (assembly GCA_020052615.1). Lineage (GTDB taxonomy): Bacteria > Nitrospirota > UBA9217 > UBA9217 > UBA9217 > JAAXXJ01. Next base: position 11,600 of record JAGVOT010000030.1, read on the forward strand.
CGCATACCACCACGTTCAGCTTCGCCCGGTGGGCATGGGTGATCTCCTCGAAGGTCGCGTTCCCGGTGATCCGGGAGAGGACGCGGATGCCCGCCTTCGCCAGGAGGGGCTCCAGGAGCCAGAGGTCTCCGGCGATATTGTATTCGCCGATGAGGTTGATATCGCAGTGCGTCGTGACCGCGGGTTCTCCCGTGCCGATGACCTGATCGAGCAGCACCTCTCCGGCGATGCGGTTCCCCAGGTTCTTGGGGCCCGTGAACCCCGGCGCGCTCACCGCGATGACCCTGATGCCCAGCTCCGCCTCGGCCTCTCTGCAAACCGCCTCGATGTCCTCGCCGATCAGGCCGCTCACACAGGTCGCGTGGACGAAGATGGCCTTCGGCTGGACCGCCTGGTGCGTCCTCACGATGGCGGCATGGAGCTTCTTGCCGGCGCCGTAAACGATATCGATCTCGCCCATATCCGTGGTGAAGCCTCTCCGGTGCAGACCCCCCTGGGACGAGAGGGTCCCCCTGCCTTCCCAGGAGTTCCCGCAGCAGGCGATCGGACCGTGGACGATATGGGCCGCATCCGCGATAGGCTGGAGCACGATCATGGCCCCGTCGAAGGCGCAGGACTCGCCGCCCCGCGAGCGGCAGACCTTGTTCCGGTTGTCCGTCGCGCAGCCGTCCGCTGTTAATTTATCTATCGTGGTTACCATAGTGCAGCTCCACGCAGGCTAAAGCCTGCGGCTACCATCTGTCATCCGACCTCAGATTACGACCATCTTCATTCCTGCCATCAACAGGATCGCACCCAGGGTGTAGCGAAGCACCGGGCTGTTCAGCCTTGTCGCTCCGAGCGTAGACCCGATAAGCCCGCCCGAGATGACCGCGAGCGTCCAGATGCCCATGTGATCAGGAACCGAACCGCCCTTTTGCAGATGGCCCGCCAGCCCCGACAGGGAATTCACGAGAATGAACATCGCGGAAAGCGCCGCAGCCTGCCGCAGTCCTGCCCAGCGGAGCATGATGAGCACGGGGCTCAGAAATATGCCGCCGCCGACCCCGGTCAAGCCCGAGGCGAACCCGATGACAGCTCCGACCGCAAGCGATGCGGGCAGTCCGGGACGGCTCTCTCCAGGCCCCTCATCGCGCGTGGCTCTGTATCTGACAACGATGTGTACCGCAGCGAATAGGAGCGCCATGCCGACGAGGACCTTGTACAGCGTCGTATGAACGGTGAGCCCGCCTCCGATAAAGGCCATCGGGACCGATGCGACAGCGAAGGGCCAGAACATCCTCCATGAAAAATGCCCCGCCCGGTAGAACTGGATGCTCGTGACCGTAGCCACGACAACATTGAGCGCAAGCGCCGTCGGCTTCATGACCTCCGGAGCGAACGAAAGAAGCGCCATGGTCGCGAGATACCCCGACGCTCCCGCGTGCCCGACCGTGGAATACATAAGCGCGATGATAAAGAAGTATATGCCTGTCAGTGCAATGTCGTGCATAGGATCACCAGAACGGCAAACATTAAACTCTAATCTTTAAATTCGAAACAATTTCATACTTCCAAATTCAAATATTGATTCCTTCGCGATTTGAATTTATTTTGTGTTTAGGAATTAGATATTCGTGCTTGCTCCTATCGTATTACATCAAAGCTCGCCGAACCCTCGGTCTTCCTGTCCAGTTCATCCAGCACCGTGTTCACCAGCAGGGTCACGAGGTTCAATGCCCCCTGGTACCCGATGATCGGCTGGCGGTGAAGATGATGCCGGTCGAAGAGCGGGAATCCGATGCGGACCAGCGGCGTTCCGGTGTCCTGGGTCAGGAACTTTGCATACGAGTTGCCGATCAGGATGTCCACCGGGTCCGTGAACAGGAGCGACCGCAGGTGCCACATGTCCTTGCCGATATAGACCGTACCATGAGCGCCGAAGGGAGAGGACGCGAGCAGTTCGTTCGCCTCGGCCTCGAAGTGCTTGTCGCCGTTCGTGCAGACGATGTGGACCGGCTCCCCTCCCATTTCCATGATGAGGCTCATCATGCCCAGCAGGATGTCCGGATCGCCGACCAGCGCGAACCGCTTGCCGTGAACGTACGGATGGGAGTCCACCATGGCGTCCACGACCCTGCCGCGCTCCGCTTCGACCGCTGACGGGACAGGCTTGCCCGTGAGCCTGGAGAGCTCCGCAAAGAACGCATCGGTGTTCCTGATTCCGATGGGCGAAAGGGTGAGCGTCTTCTGGCCCCATTCCTTCTGGATGTGATCCGTGGTCTTCACGGTCGAATACTTCTGGAGCGCCACCGTGGCCAGAGCGTTCACCCCGTCCATGGCGTCGGGGAGCGGCGTGCCGCCGGGATAGAGCTTGTACTCGCCGGTATTCGGAGAATCAAAGGTATCGCTCACGTCGGCAAGCACCGTTGCCTCAATGCCCATCAATCTCATCAGCCGTTTGATCTCGTGATAGTTCCCGGTATAGGTGTCGAAACCCGGTATGATGTTGATCTTTCCGTTCGATTCGCCCTTTTTCCCCGCCCAGAGCGCCTTCAGGATCCCCTTCAGCATATTGTCATATCCCACGATGTGCGAGCCCACAAAGCTCGGGGTGTTCGCGAACGGGATGAGCAGGTCGTGAGGAACGACGCCTTTCTCCTTCGCCGTTTTGATATAGGCGTTCAGGTCGTCGCCGATCACCTCGGCCATGCAGGTCGTCGAGACCGCGATCATCTTTGGTTTGTACAGAGCGTAGGCGTTCTCCAGGCCTTCGAGCATGTTGTTCAGTCCGCCGAATACCGCTGCGTCCTCGGTCATGGACGTGGAGATCGCGGCAAAGGGCTCCTTGAAGTGCCGGGAGAGGTGACTGCGGAAATAGGCCACGCATCCCTGGGCGCCCTGCACGAAGGGCATGGAACCTTCGAACCCCGAAGCGCAGAACACCGCGCCGAGGGGCTGGCAGGCCTTCGCGGGATTGATCTTGATGTTCTCCCGCTTGAAATTGAGCTCTTTGTATTCCTCGGTCTTGGTCCATTCCGAGATCTCCTTCACCTTCCCGGCCGGCCAGGGATTCTCGAACTCCTTCTTGCGCTCGAACTGTTCCTGATAGTCCTGCTGTTTGAACAGCTCGCTATGGTCTCTGATCTTCATGACGAGTTCCTCCAGACTTTATTAACCTCTAAAACCGGCAAAAACCTTTGACACGGAAGAGGCGGATAACGGCTATGATTTTCACGGATATATCCTTGCCTTATCATGCCCCTTCATAGCTTTTCTCAGTGTAAATCCGTGTCAAAGACTTTATTTTATTTCTTTCTTCGTATCAACCCCCACGTCGGGCTGTTCACCGTCATGTCCATGTCCCGCGCGAAGACCGGAAACCCGTCGAACCCGTGGTAGGGCCCCGAGTAGTCCCAGGAGTGCATCTGCCGGAACGGCACGCCGAGCTTGTGGTACGAGTACTTCTCCTTGATCCCCGAGCCGACCATGTCCGGCTTCAGCCGGCGGGTGAACTCTTCCAGCTCATACAGGGTCGCGTCGTCCATGATGACCGCGCCTTCCTTCAGTTCGGGATAGGTGCGCTTGTAGTCGTCGTTGTGTCCGAACTCGTAACCGGAGGCGACGACCTCCATGCCCAGGTCCTCGTAGGCACCGATGGTGTGGCGCGGACGGAGGCCGCCGACATAGAGCATCACCTTCTTGCCTTCGAGCTTCGGCCGGTACTGCTCGACGACCTTGTTCATGAGCGGCGCGTACCTGGCGATCACGGCCTCGGCATTCTGCCGGATCTTCTCGTCGAACCTGGCCGCGATCTTCCTGATGCTGTCGAAGGTCTTGGTCGGGCCGAAGAAGTTGAATTCCATCCAGGGGATGCCGTAGTTCTCCTCCATGGTCCGACAGATGTAGTTCATGGACCGGTAGCAGTGGATCAGGTTCAGCCTGGCCTTGCTCGCGATCCCGATCTCGTTGATCGTCGAATCTCCCGTATACTGGGCAATGACGCGCAGGCCCATCTCTTCCAGTATCTTTCGCGAGGCCCAGGCATCGCCGCCGATGTTGTAGTCGCCGATGAGGTTCACGTCGTAGGGCGTTGTCTTTTCGAGCGTGCCCTTGCCGAGAACATAGTCCTTGATCGTATCGTTCGCGATGTGGTGGCCCAAGGACTGGGACACCCCCCGGAAGCCTTCGCACCGCACCGGCACGATCGGGATGTTGATCTCCTTTGCCACGCGCTTCGAGACCGCCTCGATGTCGTCGCCGATGAGCCCCACCGGGCATTCGGACAGGATGCCGATGCCCCTTCCGAGCGGGAACAGACCGTGCAGCTCCTTGATCGCGGCATCGAGACCCTTGTCGCCGCCGTAGACGATGTTCTTTTCCTGGAAATCGGTCGTAATGTGCATGGTGCCGAAGGCGTCGATGCCGGTCCGGCCGTTGTAATAGTTCCTGCGCGACCACCAGGAGTACTGGCCGCAGCCGATCGGGCCGTGGCTGATCGTGATCTGGTCCTTCACCGGCCCCCAGACCACGCCCTTGGCGCCCGCGTAGGCGCACCCGCGCACGGTCATGACGCCGGGCCGGGACTTGACATTCGCCTTTACCTGGCACGTGCTGCACTGGCCCGTCGGATCGTTGGCGGCAAGGTGTTTGGCCCGCTCCTTTTTCGACTTCTCGGGATAGACCGAGAGGACCTCTTCGATCATCTTCTGGGTGTCTTTGATCTTCGTTGACATATCATTCTCCTGACTCGGACAAGCCGGAACCAAAGGCGTCTCTCGCAAAGTCCGCAGAGATCGCCAAGAAAAACAAAAAGAAATTTACTCTTTGGGTTTAAAAACAGGGACCCTGCTTAAGTTCTTTCGTGTTCATTACTTCTTGCGATCTTCTTTGCGTACTTTGCGGGCTTTGCGAGAGATGGTGTAAATCTTTTAATTGTCCTCGCGGCAAATAAACCTTATAGTTTGACGTTATTCCGCATTCCGCATTCCGAAATCCGCATTCGTCACTAAGCGACGGCCTCTTCCTTTTCCATGATGCCGTAGTCCATCAAGAGCTTCTCCAGTTCGTCCATGGTGATGGGGGTCGGGACCACGAAGTTCTTGTTATCGGCGATCTTCTTGGCCAGCGCCCGATACTCGTCCGCCTGCGGGTGGTCCGGGGCGTAGTCGATCACCGTCTTCCTCCTGAGTTCGGCGCGCTGGACCTCGTTGTCCCTGGGTACGAAATGGATCATCTGGGTGCCGAGCTTGCTGGCCAGCTCTGAGATAAGTTCGAACTCTTTGTCTGTCTTCCTGCTGTTGCAGATAAGGCCGCCGAGACGCACGCCGCCACTCTGTGCGTACTTCAGGATGCCGCGGGAGATGTTGTTCGCCGCATACATGGCCATCATCTCTCCCGAGGTCACGATATAGATCTCCTTGGCCTTGCCCTCCCGGATCGGCATGGCGAAGCCGCCGCAGACCACGTCGCCGAGCACGTCGTAGAACACGAAGTCCGTGTCGTCGCCGTAGGCGCCGTTCTCTTCCAGGAAGTTGATCGCCGTGATCACACCGCGGCCCGCGCAGCCCACGCCCGGCTCCGGTCCGCCGCTTTCCGCGCACTTGATGTTCTTGAACCCCGTCAGCAGCACTTCTTCCAGGTCCAGGTCCTCGACCGTGCCCTTTTCGCGCGCCATGTCCATGACCGTATTCTGCATCTTGCGGTTCAGAATGAGCCGCGTCGAATCCGCCTTGGGATCGCACCCGATGATCATGCACTTGTGGCCAGCCTCGGCCAGCGCAGCCACCAGGTTCTGCGTCGTCGTGGACTTGCCGATACCGCCCTTGCCGTAGATCGCTATCTGTCTCATGGTTCCTTGTTCCTCCTGCTCAATAGGATTTGAGACATCACATAGCAACACCCGTGCCAGAAAGCCGGCGCTGACGAAGGGCCGTGTAATCCTCTGTTTCCATGCTTTATTTATTGTTCGCCGTCATCTCTTCACTTCCGACAGGCCTCGATGGCGATGACAGTTTTCAGGTCAGATGAGCAAATCGTGAGCAAGAGAGCGAATAGTATTGCGGGACAGATGGAGGTGCGGCCGGAACCGGGGAGTGGAACGATGGAAAAGAGACGATCGACAGCAGGAAGGGCGTGAAAGAAACGCTCCGGGAGGCGGGACGCTCCTGGACAAGAGAAGTATCCGGGCGTCCCTTTGGCATCCTGCTGACGGCCGACTCCCTGGGGGGTCATCTTCCGCGGCGCAGCGTGGTATACTATAATACAGGAGCTTATCAGGGTTTGTTTCGTGCTCGAAGACGGGCCGGGCAGGACGCGGAAGCCGTTGCGGGCGTATGCAGGAACGAAGCGACAGGAAACGCCCCATTCGGCGGCAATGATCTGACGGCAAAATGTCATGATTCACCGTCTCGAGGGAGGAGGCCGTGTCATGACTACCGCTCATAGAACTCCAGTGAAGGCCAGAACAGCGCCCTGGCAGCGTGCTCTTGCTGTGGGGCTCCTGATCGGCGCGGCCTTTTCCGCTGCCGCGAGCGCCCAGGAGGTCCGCTACTATCCGGTCCCCCGGGGCGCCCATCCCCATGACGTCGCCCCGGCGCCCGACGGGACGGTCTGGTACA
>JAGVOT010000015.1 GCA_020052615.1 Nitrospirota bacterium
AACATCCTGACCGCCTCCTCACCATCCTCCGCAGTCAGCACTGTGTAGCCGAAGGATTCCAGGATGATCCTCATCAGGTCCCGGAGAGATGCTTCGTCCTCTGCAATAAGGATGGTTTCGGTCCCTCCCCGCGGCACGGAGGAGTCCGCTACAACAGGCGCGCCGGCCGGTTTATCGCTCAGCGGCAGCAATATCTTGAACAGGGTGCCTTTCCCGACCTCGCTGTAGACCTGGAGGAAGCCCTTGTGCTGTTTGACGATCCCGTAAGCGATCGAAAGCCCGAGCCCCGTTCCTTCTCCCACCCCCTTGGTCGTAAAAAAGGGCTCGAATATCTTGGTTTGCGTTTCCGCGTTCATGCCGACCCCTGTATCGGCAACGGAAATGGACGCATACTTCCCGGGTATTCCATAGCCATGAACGAATATGAAATCGTCGTCGATCTCCGTCGTTCCGGTGCTGATGGTCAGCGATCCGCCGTTCTGCATTGCATCCCTTGCGTTGGTGACCAGATTCATCAGGACCTGGTCCAATTGTCCGGCATCGGCGAATATCACCGCTTCTTCTTCCGCCGGCTTTATCGTAAGTTCGATGTCTTCGCCGATGATCCGGGAAAGAAACTTCTCCATGCCGAACACGATGTCGTTCACCGGGACTTGCTTGAAATCGACAACCTGTTTTCTGCTGAACGTCAGCAGCCGCTTGGTAAGATTTGACGCCCGGTCCGCGGCGGAAAGCACCTCGCGCATGCGGTCCCGTGACGGGCTGTCCTTTCCCAGAGTGTCCAACACCAGGGACCCGTACCCGATTATTACGTTCAAAATATTGTTGAAATCGTGCGCGATCCCTCCCGCAAGCGTCCCGATCGCCTCCATCTTCTGGGCGTGCAGCAGCTGTGCTTCGAGCTTCTTTCTCTCGGTAATGTCCCGGATGATACCCGACGCCTGGCGCTTGTTGTTCAGCAAGAACCCGGAAAAGGAAAGTTCGAGCGGGAACTCCGTCCCGTCCTTCCTGAGGCCGGACATTTCCACGGTCGCGCCCAGTTTCGGACCATCGACTATTTCCGCGAGCCGCGTGCCTGCGTCCGCATGCGCATCCCGGAACCGTTCCGGCATGATGTGCGCCAGCTCTTTTCCCATGATCTCGCCGGCGCTGTAGCCGAACATCCTCTCGGCGGCGGGGTTCCAGTACGAGATCCGCCCCGTGTCGCTAAGGAGGATGATGGCGTCCTTCGCGGTCCGGGTTATGGCCTGCAGCTTGCTTTCGCTGTTCCGGAGGGACTCTTCGGCCTTTTTGCGCTGGGAAATATCCAGCAATGCGCCGATGTTGGCGATTCGTCCTTCAAACAGCGCCTGTGACTCGTATATCTCGATCGCAACGACCTCGCCGTCTTTTTTCCTCCCTCTGATCTCGTAGGAGCTGGACAACGACGACCCTGCCTTACGCCGCCGGCGATGTTCCTCGACAATGGACCAATCCTCCGGAACGGTAAGGTCCCGCGGAGACTGCGCGCCGATCAATTCCCCGGCGGCATACCCGAAGAGTTCGGCAAAGGTCCTGTTCACGTACTTGAACACGCCGTCCTGGATGATATAGATACCGACCAGCGACTGCTCGGCCACGCTCCTGAACTTGTCAAGCGAATCGCGCAACCCCTGCTCCATGGACTTCCGCTCGGAGACGTCGCTCATGATATGAACAGCGCCGGTCAACTTTCCGGTCTCATCCGTGATCGGGTCGACGGTGATGTTGATCCATTTTCCGTTCACCTGCAGCTCTTCCTGCTCCCGCCGGATCGTGGCCTTCATGCGCACCACCGGGCACCCCTCGATGGGGCCGTGTGTGCCGTGCATCAGTTCCCAGCAGGTCCCGCCCGTGATCTCGCTCTCAGGCTTCCCGAGGATGTCCGCCGTGGCCTTATTGCATTGCAGGATCGTCCCGTCCAGGTCCAGCAGGCAGACAGCGTCCTTGATGGCGTCAAACGTGGCCTGCCACTTTCGGGAAGCCAGTCGCTCCCGCTCCTCCATCGCAATGCGCTCGGTGATGTCCCGGATATCGACGACGCTCACGCGTCGCCGGCCTTCCTGCTCGAAATAACTTGCCGTGATCTCCACCGGAAATACCGTCCCGTCCTTTTTGCGGTGAAAGCGGACCGGTGCGAGCTTGAGTTCCTGCTTGATGGCAACGGCTGTTTTGTCCGGCTCGGCGGAAAGATCGGTGTTCTTCAGCGTGAGGAACTCCTCGCGGGTATAGCCGTAAAACATGCTTGCGGCGGCATTCGCGTCCAGGACGGCGCCTGTGGCCTGGTCCAGGATGAACATGGCGTCCCCGGACGTGGAAAACACCTGGCTGTAGAGTTCCCTGCTTTTCCGGAGTTCCTCCACAACGTGTTTGCGTTCGGTGATATCGCGGATGACCATGCTGGTCCGCAGGGCGCCCTGGGCGTCTTTGAACAGAAGGGAGGACACCTCTCCGGGAAACCGGGAACCGTCCTTGCGCACGAACAGGAGCTCTCCCGACGCCCGTCCGGTGCGTTCCCGCTCATCCAGGAGCTGCGCCAGCCGTGGATCGTCCGGGTCCACAAGACCCTTTCTGCCGATCCGGCAGATCTCTTCCTCCGTTCTGCCGAACATGAGACACGCCGCCTTATTGGCGGACAGTATCCTGCCGTCCGGAATGGTCAGCAGGACCGCATCCATGCTGTTATTGAAAAGGGACCGGTAACGATCTTCGCTTTCCCGGAGGGCCTCTTCCGAGATTTCCCGCGCGATGCGTTCCTCCTTCTCTTGCAGCGCCCGCCTGACGGAGGGGACCAGGCGGCCGAGATGGCTCTTCACGACATAATCGGTCGCCCCGTGCTTCAGGCTTTCAACCGCTATCTCCTCGCCCATCGTCCCTGACACGAACAGGAACGGCGCTGGATAGTGTTTTGCCGATGCGATCGCCAGGGCGGAGAGGCCGTCGAATGCCGGGAGATTATAGTCGGCAAGGATAATATCGAACCGCTCCCGCTCCAGGGCCGAGGTGAAATCCGCGCGGCTGTCGACCGGCACGATCTCGCACTCAATCCCGCCGTCCTCAAGCGTTTCCCTGATAAGTTCGGCGTCGTTCCAGTTGTCCTCGAGATGGAGGATGTGTAATTTCCTATTCATGCGCGGCCTTTCGTACAGGATATGCACTGCGGACAACAACTATGCCGGTTCAAAACACTGACGGAAAGAACCGATTTCTCGCAAAGCCGCAGGCGCAAAGGAAAGCAATGAACAATCTCTCAAGAACGGTTTGACGGAAAAACGCGCAGCTTAACACATTTACATCAGGCTGCTCAACTTTTCGTTGAATGAACCGAGTCGCCTCCCTGAAAACCTTCATTTCGCTTTCACGCTCCCCGGCGGCGGTTCATTGAAGACGGCCCAGAAGAGACCGAGTTCCCTGACGGCATCGATAAAATCATGGAACACGACCGGCTTGACAACGAAGGCATTCGCGCCGTTCTGGTAGCTTTGCACCAGGTCCGATTCTTCGCGTGATGACGTGAGCACAACGACCGGAATGAGCTTCAGGTTTTCGTCCGCCCTGATCCGCCTCAGCACCTCATGGCCGTCCAGCTTCGGCAGCTTGAGGTCGAGGAGAACCACCGCCGGGCTCCCCTGCGGACGGGACGAGAATTGTCCGCGGCGAAAGAGGTAATCGAGCGCCTCTTCGCCGTCTCGCGCCACCTCGACCGCATTCGCGAGATTGTGTTCCGCCAGCGCTTCCAGCGTCAGCTCCACGTCATTGGGGTTGTCCTCCACAAGAAGAATCTTTTTCAGTTCGGCCATCATTTGTTATTCCTCCTTCTTCCGGGGCAGTGAGAAATATATCGTTGCGCCTTTGTCGATGCCGCCTTGGGCCCACGCCCTTCCTCCATGCCGTGCTACGATCCGCCGCACATTGGCAAGCCCGACGCCGGTCCCCTCGAAATCCTCGGCGCGGTGCAGGCGCTGGAACAGGTTGAACAGCTTGTCCACATACTTCTCGTCGAAACCGACACCGTTGTCCTTCACATACACGACAACCTCGTCCCTTTTCTCCGCTGGCTGCAAGCCGATCTCGATCACGGCCTGCTCACACTGCCGCGTGAACTTGAGGGCGTTGGATAGAAGATTGACAAATACGAGTTTGAGCATCGCCCGGTCGCCGAAGATCTCGGGCAGGTCCCTGATCTCCCACCGGATGTTTCGCTCCCCCGCCTCGCCTTTCAGATCGTCGATTGCCTCATCGAGCGGGTCCCGGAGCCTGACCGCAGACCGCATCATCTCGGTCCGGCCCATACGCGAGAACGACAGCAGGTCGTCGACCAGCCTGCCCATCTGCACGGCCGCATTCGAGATGACACACAGGTAATGCCTGCTCTTTTCATCGAGCGCTGTTGCGCGTTTGTTCAGCAGCTCGACGAACCCTGCCATATGCCTGAGCGGCGCGCGCAGGTCGTGGGACACGGAGTAGGAGAACGCCTCCAGTTCCTTGTTGGCGGCCTCGAGCTGTGAGGTGCGGTCCGTGACGCGCTGTTCCAGTTCCTCGTTCAGCTTCTTGATCTGGTCCTCGGCCCGCTTTCGCTCGGTCACATCCCATACCGCCGAAATCAGCAACTTCTTGTCCGGCAGCGGGATGTCCTTCGCGCTGATGAACCTGGTCTCCGCCCCCCTGCGGGCGATCGGCACGTCTGTCCACGACATCCGCGCCTGGTCTCCGCTGGCGCAATCTTCCAGCACCTTCTTTTTTATTTTCTCTCTGAACGCCGGATCTTCGTACACCGCTTCCCAGAACGCATCCGGCACGGCAAGCTTCTCTCTTGTTGTGCGGTAGAACCCGGCAAAGTTGTCGTTCATATAATCAAATCGCACTGCGGGATCAATGGAGTTCACCGCGATGCCGATGGGCAGGTTGTCGAGAACGGTCCGAATGAATGCCTCGCGGTCCCTCAGCTCCTCCTCCACCTTCTTCCGTTCGGTGATGACGTCGAAGACAGCGACAAAATGATCTTTTTTCGGGCTGTATACGGAGATCGAAAACCACATCTTCATTGCCTCAACGAACATTTCAAAGCGTTCCGGCCTTCCGGTAAGCGCCACTCTGCTGTAGATCTCGAAAAGTTCCGGATCTGCCTCCCGTATGCCCGGGATCACCTCGGTGACCCTTTTTCCGACGACATTCCTGAGGCCCGTCAGTTTTTCGAACGCGCCGTTGACGTCGAGATAGACAAAATCCTCCGGATCGCCGCCCTCATAAAGCATCCTGCAATGCGCAAATCCCTCGATCATGTTATCGAACAGCGACCGATAGCGCAGCTCGCTTTTCCGGAGATCCTCCTCGGTCCGGAATTTCGCCAGGGCCACGGCGAGATGGTCCGCCAGCCGCTCCCAGGAGGCGATCGTGTCAGCCGAAAAAACGCCGGTTCGCCGGTCGTTCAATTGCAGGAGCCCCAGGCGCTGCTCGCCCAGCCGCAGGGGCAGCAGGGCCACCGATTCATACCCCTCGCCGTTGCAGCGGTTGCGCGTGCGGGCCTGCCGGTCCTCTTCCGTGGTGCTGCGCAGCAGCTCGGTCGTATTGTTTGACCAGAAGCTCCCGTGCTCCGTGAAGAACGGCTTCGCGGGGTTGAACCGGCCGCGGATCACGTTTCCGCACATGCATTCGATGACGGGATTTCCCCCGCTGTCCCGGACAACGCCCCCGGCGTCGTCCCTGGCGCAGAGGCTGTTCTCCATCCGGACGAACGCTTCCGGAAACCCCCGGGCCTCATAGTAAGGATAGTCCTCCCCTTCATGCAGCCGGATGCCGACCGCCTCGCACCCCGATTGTTTCTGAAAGAAGCTCGTCGCCGCCTGGACCAGCTCCGGGGTCCCCGTGCTGTTGTTCACCATTCGCAGGAATGCTATCGTTGTTTCGCGCTCCTGCTGCGCGCGCCTCTGTTCGGTGATGTCGCGCGTAACTTTCGCAAACCCCCGCAGCCGTCCTGTCTCGTCCCGCAGCGCCGATATGACGGCGTTCGCCCAGAACCGCGTACCGTCCCTGCGCAGCCGCCAGCCCCCGTCCTCGGTACGGCCGTCCGCGGCGGCGCGCTCCAGTTCCCGTTGCGGCTTGCCTTGCAAAAGGTCTTCTTCCGTATAGAAGCAGGAAAAAGGCCTGCCGATGATCTCCTCGTGCCGGTAGCCTTTGATGCGCTCCGCCCCCTGGTTCCAGCTTGCGACGTTTCCCGCGGGATCGAGCATGAATATCGCATAGTCCCTGACGCCGTCCACGAGCAGTCTGAACTGTTCCTCGCTGTCGCGCAGCGCCGCCGCCGCTTCATACTTCTCCCGGTAGAATCGGGTGCGTTGCCGTCTCCAGACCAGTTCCACGCCCCCGCCGGCGCTCATGAGCAGGGCGCCGACCAGCGCGACCATCAGCCAGAGCTTCTCCCGCATCGGTTCGTAGATTTCGGAAGCGTCCATGCGGGCGACCAGGAACCACGGCGAATCGGGGACGGACCGCACGTCCGCGATCGCGGGGACGCCGCGGTAATCCCGGCCTTCGACGATGCCCTCCCGCCCCAGGACCGCCAGGACCGCCGGCATATCCTCCCGCAGCAGGGGAGCGCGCAGGTTCAGCGCCGTACTTTTCTGAAATCTGAGCTCGCTCAGAAAGAGGACGTCGTTATTTTCCCGGCGGACGATCAGGGTTTCAGCCGTACGGCTGGGCGTCGGCCAGCGTTTGAGGAAGGGATACAGGTACTGTTCGGGATCGATGCGCAGAACAAGGGTGCCCGTTGCCCGTCCGTCGTCCCGTTCGTCGAAAAGGGGAACAAGGACCGCCAGATAGATGCGCTGGTCGAACTCGTTCCGGTAGAAATCCATGAAGGCCATCTGTTTCGTCCGCAGGGCCTCGGCGGCCCGCAGAGATACCTTGCGGGATATCGGCCGAGGCGCTTCCGGCATCGATATTCGCTCACGGCCGCGGGCATCAAGCAGGAGGACCCGGTCATATGGATATGCTTCCCGGACACGGCGCATCCACGTTCGCAGTCTTTCCTGTGCCGATCCGTCCTCCGGCGTTTCCAGGAACCGCCGAACCCGTTCCGAGAAGTTGGCATTCTGGTAAAAAAGAGCGGCGTCTCCCAGCCGCTCCTTTCGCCACTCCACGAGTTCGTCTACCTTCAGGTCGGCAATGGCGGAAAGCCGGCGCTCCACCTCGGTCCGATAGCGCATCTCGTAATTCCGGTAATACAGGAACCCGGCGGTCACGATGCCCGCCGCGAGAAGGACGAATACCAGTACAAAGGGGTACGTAGCGCGTCCGGCGGATCCGGCCCGCCTCCGGGCCGGCCAGGCATGGGGCGCGGCGAGGGTGAGCAGGGCTGTCCCGAGCGCCATGAAGGCCAAGCTGGTCAGGGCAGCGGGAGGGATGAAGGAACTGTCGTAGAGGAACGGCGTTCCATAGAGATAGGCCAGGATGAGCAGGAGACTGATCGTCATAACGAGACAGGCAAGCAGCCAGGCCAGGGAGGCCCGCCAGGAGTTGTCCCGTGACGGCCGCAGCGACAACAGGTAAGAAAGGGACGAAACCAGGAAGCAGAACGCGGTGACGGGAGACATATGGCCCACCGGCGTTTCACCCGGTCTGTTCATGATCGTAAAGCCGATATGTTCGAGATCGGGTTGTATGCCCTGAAGGGACAAGCCAAGCAGGAGCGCCGCCGCAAACGCTCCCGCGGTATTGACGGCAAGGCCGGTCCAATATGCCGTGCGTCCGTCCGAAGGACGCGTGCGCAGGAAGACGGCGGCGCCGTACAGCACGAACAGCACCGCCGTGCTCGGCGCCACCGGGATCATGGCCGATCCAAGTCTTGCCAATAAAGGCAGATCAAGCGCCCATCCGAGAAGGGCGTCAACGCCGATCGCAGCCGCAAGCACGGCGCAGATCAGGCACGCGATCCGGGAGCGATCCGTCATGGCGCATTCCTTTTCATTGTTTTGAGTTCTTCGTATGCCTTCTTTTCACAATCGGGACACACCCCGTGGCTGAATTCCGCATCGGAGTGCAAGCTGATATAGGATTCGATCTGGCTCCAGCTACCCTTATCATCGCGTATCCTTTTGCAGGAGGAGCAGATCGGCAGAAGGCCGGTCAGGGTCTTGACCCGGGCAAGGGCCTCTGACAGCTCATGAATCAGCCTTTTTCGTTCCTCCTCGGCCTTTTTCCTGCGCGCCTTTTCCCTCTCCTCCGCCAGCGCCCTGTTCACCGCCGGCACCAGGCGGGACAGCCTGTCCTTGATCACGTAATCGGTCGCCCCGCTTTTCAGGGATTCGATCGCCCGATCCTCCCCGATCTGGCCGGAAACGAACACAAAGGGGACGTCCGGGCAGCGTTCCTGTCTGATCGCCAGCGCCGACAGGCCGTCGAACAGGGGCAGCTGGTAATCGGCAAGGATGAGATCGAAACCGCCCCGCCCGATCGCGGCGAGAAAGTCCTCCCGCGTTTGAACGAGCGCGATCTCGCAGTCGATCCCTCCGTCCGCCAGATTTTCCCTTATCAGTTCGGCGTCGCTTCCGCTGTCCTCGAGATGGAGAATGCGCAGCTTCCGCTCCATGGTCAGGCCCCGTCCCTCTGCTTCCGGTCCTTCGTCAACGCAGCCAGCTCCTCATGCGCCGTTTTTTCACACTCCGGACAGATGCCGTGGCTGAACTCCGCGCTTGAGTGCTCGCTGATATAGGATTCTATCTGGCTCCAGTAGCCCTTGTCGTCGCGTATCTTCTTGCAGGAAGAACAGATCGGCAGCATGCCGCCCAGGGTCCGGACGTCGACAAGGGCGGCCTGAAGCGCCTTATTGCTTTTTTCGAGCTCCGCGGAATATCGCTGCAGTTCTTTTTCGGCGAGCGCGCGTTCGGTTATGTCATCCACCAGTTCTATTGCAGCGATGATCCTGCCGTCTTTGCCGAACAACGGCGATGAAATTACGCGATACGACCTGAACCCGGCTCCCGCCGGGGTCGTTGTTACGGACTCGTGCCGATCACCGTCTTTCAGTGTCTGAATGGTCGGGCAGTAGGAACAGACATCGTTACCGGGGGGATCGTTAAAGGCTTCATAACAGACCGGCTTTTGTGATATCTCGATCCGGGGGAACCAATTTTTCATGGTGGCGTTCAGAGAGAGTATCTTCATGTCGGGGCTTATGACCGACACCCCGATCGCTATATTGTCCATCACACCCCGGAACCTTTCCTCGCTCGCCTGCAGCGCCGCGTCCGCCAGTCTCCGCTCCGTGACGTCCCTCAGGATCCCGGTGATGCCGAGGAAATTGCCCTCCCGGTCCTCGATGATCCTGGTCGAGGATTCAAGATCAATGAGTTCGCCGTTCCTCTTTTTTGCCGCCATGTAGTAGGCGCTGAGCGTTTTCTTCAGTTGGAGCTCCGCACGGAACGCCTCCCGATCCCGGGGGTCCCTCCAGTATTCCAATGCATTTCGGCCGATGATCTCCTCCGGGGAGGAATACCCGAATATCCTCGCCCCAGCCGGGTTCATATTCGTGAATACGCCTTCGGCATTGACCTCGTAGACGCCGTCAAGGGTGGTGTTGAAGATGTTCCGGTAACGCTCCTCAGAGGACTGTATTGCCTCCAGATAGCCGTCGATGTCAGCGCCGAGGCTGCCGGCAACCTTCAGGACGACGATATAGATAAGCAGCATGATCCCGATCGTCGATAGCGCGGCGTAGAAGCCCGGCGCCTCCCGGTTCTCCATGATCAATCTGTCCTGCCAGATGTCGAGGAGTATCCCGAACACGAGCACCGGCACGAAATATCGGATGAGGCGTGCCCGTATGGATGTTCCGAGAAAATGACGTAGGGGGAAGGCATCCGCCCCGAGGGCTGCGATCAGCCCTGCCCCGGAGAGGATGAAGGCCAGCGAAGTGGTGAGAGCCACCGGCGTGATCGCGGCGCCGTACAGCAGGGGCCTGTCATAGATGTATGCCAGGAACAGGACCAGCCCCAGGGAAAAGACCGAGACCGCCAGGACGCCTGCGGCGTCCCGCATCCTTTTGTCCCTTCGGACCATGAACAGCAGGACAGCGCCCGACAGCATCATGCCGAGAGCAGTGACGGGCGACATGCGGCCGAGCGGCACGCCGTTCGAGACAAGGTCCCTTCCCCAGGGAGGGATCAAAAAATGTTCCAGATCGAAGATCGCGGGGAAGAACAGGCGGGCAAGGATCAAGCCGCCCACGGCGAGGAGAATGGTCCCAGAGAGCGTCTTCAGGCGGTCAGACAGACGCAGAAGGGGAAGGGATGCCGTCACCATAAGGACCGCGTTTAAGAGGAGGAACGATACGGCGGTGCTCGGCGCCATGGGAATATAACGTTCTCCGAAGCTGGCCAGGTACAGGCTGCCCGTCACCCATCCGCACAGCGCCAGCGCGCTGACAACGCACGAAGCTGCCGCAAGGAGCGGGACGACTTTCCGCACTCCCCGGTCCTCCGACCGTCCGTTCTTCATGTGCATGCCATCGATTATCCGGTTTTGATTCATCGGCGCGATGCTATTCCTTCGTTGATTTGTCAGCTCTTCAGAGAGCGAATTGGAAATGACGAGATCTGATCGCGCCATGCTTTGCCCGCTTGTGCATCGCTTGTCCTATGCTGTCCGCCCTCTTCTCCTCTGCAGGAATAAGGCCGCTTTCTTCCCGCTCCGCTGAAACAAAAAACGGATAGGGATGCTGTATGGTTCTGATTAATTATAGAAAATCACGCAGAAATGACTATCAGGGTTTCCCTGATTTTCAAGAATCGGGCGATATCGAGGGAGGGCAGTCGCAGATCAGCTTTCGAGGTTGGTCAGGCCTTCACGGATGGCGTACTTGGTAAGCTCTGCGACACTGTCGATGTTCAGTTTTCTGACGATATTCTGACGGTGGGTCTCGATGGTCTTTACGCTCACCTTGAGGAGGGCCGCCATCTCACGCGTGCTTTTTCCCTCGGCCAGGAGCTGAAGCACTTCCCGCTCCCTCGTCGTCAGGACCGAATAGACCGTGCCCCCCGGCTGTGGGCCGCAACGGGGGGTCTTTCGCGCCGCCGCATCCGCCACCGCGGGACAGAAGTATTTTTCCTGCGCTGCCACCGCGCGCACCGCCAGTTCGAGGTCCGTCCACGCGCAGCACTTCTGCACGTAGGCCGATGCGCCGGCATAGAGCATCTCAGCAGCAAAACGCTTGTCTTCGTACATGGACAGCCCGATGACCTTTACCGCAGGCGCTGTCCGCATGATCTGGCGCGTCGCCTCGATGCCGTTCATGCCCCGCATGGCGATATCCATGATGACCACGTCCGGCAGCAGTTCGCCCGCCAGCGCCACGGCTGCCCGGCCATTATCGGCCTCGGCGATCACCTTCATATCAGGCTGTTTCTCCAGCAGCTCGCGCAGTCCATCGCGGATGATCTGGTGATCGTCGACAAGGAGGATCTTTATGATTATACCGGCCATTTAGGTCCTTCCCCTCGTGGCTCATCGCTCTCATCCGTCTGCACCGCAACAGGGTCTGCGCGGCCCGTGGAAGCGAGTATCTGACAGTTTGTAACAGATTTCCCGGGAAACAACAATCAGGGAATACCTGAGAACGGGATAAGGAACGTGGGATAAACAGCATTACAGGTCGATCGAGGTGAGTCCTTCCCGGAGGGCGTATTTTGTCAGCTCGGCCACGCTGTGGATGTCCAATTTTTTCATGATCTGCACGCGGTGGGTCTCGATGGTCTTTACGCTCACGAAGAGGAGGGCGGCGATCTCCTTGGTGTTATTGCCCTCGGCCAGGAGTTGGAGCACCTCCCGCTCCCGTGCGGTCAGCACGGAAAAGACCGTTGCCGCAGCGATCGGCAAGCAGCTTGCGCTTGCCTTGAACGCGCCGGCCACCGGCGGGCAAAGGTAGATCTTTTGCCCCATGACGCAATTGATCGCATGCACCACTTCCTCGAAGGCGGCATTCTTCAGCACGTAGCCGGACCCGCCGGCCTTCAACATTTCGAGAGCAAACCGCTTGTCGGCATGCATCGAGAGCGCAACGACCTTGACGGTTGGCAACGCCTTCACGATCTGGCGGGTGGCCTCGATGCCGTTCAGGCCGGGCATGCCGATGTCCATGATGACCACATCGGGCGCAAGTTTCCCGGTTATCTGCACGGCCGAGCGCCCATCTTCAGCCTCGGCGATGACCTCCATGCCCTTCTGTTTCTCGATCAGGGCGCGCAGGCCTTCCCGCATGATCTTGTGGTCATCGGCAATAAGGACCCTGATTGCCATAGCGCGTTCCTCCCGGCCCCGCATTATTGCTGCAGCGGCGCTTCGATCGTGACCTTCGTGCCCGTTCCCGGCGCGGACGCTATCTCCAAGCGGCCGCCGATGCCGCGAAGCCGCTCCCTCGTTGAGAAGAGGCCGAACCCCCCGGCCGAACCGTAGGGTTTCATGGCAGAGGCCTCGAAGCCTGTTCCGTCATCTTCAACCGTTATCCCTATACTGTCGGCATTCCTCTGGAGAGTAATGACCGCCTTGCGCGCTTTCGCATGCTTCACGATATTCATCAGCAGCTCCCGCACGGCCTTATACAGCGCGATCAGCTGGTCGTCGCCCAGGACCTTCGGCTGTTCGTCATCCGTGATCTCGATCTCGATGGCATGCCGGCCCTGGAACTGCTCCGCAAGGGCGGACAACCCCGCGACGAGCCCCAGCTCGTACAGAACGGGCGGGCTCAGGTCGAAGGTCACGGATCGCGTGTACTCGATCGCCTGCCTGACGAGCCCGCGGATGTCATCCACGCCGTCGGTTACGCCCGTAATATCCGTGCATTCACGCAGACCCCCCAGCTTTATGCTTGCCAGCGCAAGGGTCTGGCCGATATTGTCGTGCAGGTCTGTTGCGATCCGGTGACGCTCGCGCTCCTCAGTGAGGGACAGCTCCAGGGCCAGGGAGCGGAGCGCATCGCGATAGGAAAGGACCTCCGACTCCGCTTGTTTGCGCTTCGTGATGTCATGGATGAACATGCTGGTCCGCGTGTTCCCCTCCCGGTCCGTGAATAACTGCGACGAAATCTCACCGGGGAAGCGCGACCCGTCCTTTCGCACGAATGTCAGTTCGCCGCTCGCCCTCCCTGTGCGCTTTCGCTCCTCGATCAACGACTGCATCCGGGAATCACCGGTATCCACGAGCCCGTCCCGGCCGGCCGCGCGGAGCTCCGCCTCTGTTCGGCCGAACATCAGGCATGCTGCCGGATTTGCCGACAATATCCTGCCGTCGGGAACGGTAAGCATAATTGCATCCATGCTGTTTTCGAACAGCATGCGGTAACGCTCCTCGCTTTCCTGCAGCGCCAGCTCCGCCAGCTTGCACGTCGTGATGTTCTCATGTGCTACGACGATGCGCACCGGACCGGGTCCGGGGAACCGGGTGACACGTCCGATGAACCACCGCTGCTCAGCAGGGGAATGGCAGGGATACTCACGGGAAAAAGCACTCCGAGCGCCGCTTATCACCGCGCGGATGCCGGCGGCGAACGCTGAGGCGTCCGCAGTGTCAGGACCGCCGGCGCCGTCCGTCACCGCCAGGTAGTTTGCTCCCTCGAATACATTCTGCCGTACCGGAGGATTTGCCTCGGCAAAGGCCCGCCAGGCATGGTTAACGGCGAGGATCGTCCCCGCTTCGTCCAGAACGCATATACTCGCTGACAGGGCATCGATGGTGGCTTGGGCGAATTGCCTGGATTCGTCGAGCGCCAGCTCAGCACTCTTCAGTTCGGTGATCTCCACCACAATGGCCCCCACACCTTGCGCGACCCCGTCCTCGCCCTTCATGGGAAAGAACGATTCGAGCCATTGCCGCGGGACACCCGGTTGGCGCGGCGTCTCGCCGGAAACCTCCACATTAAGGACCGGCCGGCCGGTGGCGAGGACCTGGCGGAAGATCGGTTCGACCGCATCGGCCATTCCGGGAACGACTTCCCGGACGGTCCGGCCGATATGCTCGCCGGCGGGAAGTCCATTCATCTCTGCGAGGGTCTCGTTGATCCTGATGTACCGCAGGTCCCTGTCGAGCAGCGCCAGCCCGGCCGTCGCTCCCATGAAGAACGAGTCCACCCATTGCTCCCGCTTGTTTATCTCGATCTGCAGCGCCTTTGTCTCGGTTATGTCCTGAGCTGTGCCGACAAGACGCAGAGGCGCGCCGGCGTCATCGTATTCCACCTGGCCGATCGCCGACAGCCAAAGGACCGCGCCATCAGGGCGGATCGTCCGGAATTCCTCCCGGAAAACGCTTTTTTCGGCGATCGCAGCGCGGGCCGCGGACAGGACCCGGAGCGCATCAGAGGGCATCAATAGGTCCATGGCAGAGCGCAATGTTCCTTCTGTCCAGCGCACTCCGAGCAGATCGAAGCACTCGCGTGACAGAGAGACGGCATCGGTGCGCAGGTCCCATTCCCAGATACCCGTATGCGACGCTGCGAGGGCCATTCGGACCTGCTGCCAGCCTATACGGGGTGTGTCGTTGGAGCGTTTACGTCCGCTCATGTCGATATTTCCCCGCCCTGTCCGGTCTTTCCTCGATCAAGGGCACGCACTGCTGTATTTTGACAGTGCAATAATTTGAGTATAGCTGTTTTGTCAATAAATGCGAGGATGGAGATGGGGTATTTTAAGGGTAGTACCTAAGAAAGACTTTCGGAGGCAGAAAGTTGCTTTCTTTCAGCATTCGTCGGCAGGCGTTCAAAACCACCGAGACGGCCTGATTTTACAACGAGGAGCGGCATGATAGCATTGTTGCTTAAGGCAAGCGTGGAGGGAATCGCATGGAAGGGGAGGGGAGACGATTGAGCGGCCATGATCCCGATCGCCGGTATGTCTGGTATTTTCCGGGCACACAGGGAATGCGGACATCTCACTCGATCGTATGGGTCACGCGGTTCCGGCCTTCCGCCTTTGACCGGTAGAGCGCATCGTCCGCCTGCTTGATATACCATGCCCGGTCCCGGTCCCGCGTGATCGGCGCGGACACCACGCCGATGCTTACGGTGACGACCGGCGCTATGTCCGAGCTCTCATGGGGAATGGCTTCTTTCTCCAGGCGTTGCCGCAGAGCCTCGGCGAGCAGCAGCACATGCTCGGGCGGCGTGTTGGGTATGATGACCGAGAACTCCTCGCCGCCGTATCGCGCGGGCAGGTCGCTGGCCCGTTTGAAGGACTCCCGCAGCGCGGCTGCGACCCGCTTCAGGCATACGTCGCCCTCGGCATGGCCGTAGCGGTCGTTGTAGCGCTTGAAAAAGTCCACATCGCACATCAGGAAGGACAGCATATCGGCGGTCCGGAGGCCCCGGCTCAACTCCCGGTCGATCATCTGGTCGAGATGCCGCCGGTTGGCCAGGCCGGTCAGGCCGTCCTCGCGGGTGAGCTCCAGGGTCCGGGCATAGAGCAGGCTGTTCTCGACGGCAACGCCCACTTGAGCGCCGATGGATCCGAGAAGCTCCTCCTCGTTCTCGGAGAACCGGTCCGTTTGCCGGCTGTAGACGGTGATGGCGCCCAGGCTCTTCTGTCCGAAGGCGATGGGGGCGGCAAGGACCGACCGGATCCCTTCACGCTCCAGGCCCGGCAGGACCACTACGTCCTTCTCCGCCGCGGCATCGCCGGTCCTGATGGTACGGTTGCGGGCCATGACGGCGCCCGCGAACCCTTCACCGGGCCTCAGCCCTTCGAGCTCCTGGACGCTTTCCGGGGCGAAGCCATGGTGCGCGACCAGCCGCAGGGCGTCGGTCTTGTCCTCGCGCAGCAGGACGCATCCCTGTTCCACGCCCATGATCCGCAGAACTTGCTTGAGCACGATGGGAAGCATCGTGTCCAGGTCGAGGGACTGGCTGGTCGCCTCCACGACGGAATAGAGGCCGGACAGCTCGCGCACGCGGATCTCGACCATCTCCTCGAGATGGTTCTTCTGTTTTTCCGTCTCATCGGCCAGCGTGTTGAAGGACGCGGCGAGCCGCCCGATCTCGTCCGTTCCCCGCACCTGCGTCCTGGCTTCGAGGTCGCCACGAGCGATCGCGGCCGCCGTCGAGGACACATCCATGATCCTGCGGGTGATGCGGCCGCGCAGCAGGTAGAATATCGTTATGCCGATGAGCGCCGCAACGAGCAGCGACGCCAGCGCAATGCGGACCGCGCTCTCAGCGCTCTCCGCCGCGAACGATCCGAGGTCCATGCTGATGAAGATCGAACCCGGCCCGGCTGTTCCCTCGTCGATGGGCATGACGCAGCAATACTGCATATCGTCGGGGTCGTAGTAGACGGAATAGCCGCCCGCAAACGCCTTCTCAAGGGCGGCGATGTCGTTCTCCGTGAGGTCCTCGGGATGCATGGCGGCCATCGGCTGCCCGATCCATTTTTTCTTGTTCGAGGCGATCACGACCCCCGCGGGATCGAACAGGACGACAAGCTCGATGTCCGCCCCCTCCGCCGTCTCGTCAACGAGGTGCTGAAGGCCCTCGGGGTTCTTCATGGCAACGAACGTTTCAGCGGGGCCTTTGAGCCCCTCGACAACTCGCAGGAGCTGCATCTCCGTGTTGCGGAACAGGCGGTCACGGTCTTCCTGATATGCGAGATAGGAATGGAACGCCAGGATTACGACGATAGGTACGGAGACGATGAGCGCCGCCTGGGCGCTGAGGGAGGCGCGAAACTTTTCGATGAGATTTTTCAAGGTCGTGTGTGCCCTGTCAACGGACTACTGCGGCGACATACCTGGGGGCCTGCGGCGTGGGACGATATCACAGGTCCGGCCGCCGGTTGCGGCCGGTTGTGAACGATCATTGAAGTGCCCTGCGGTCCCGCTCCGTCGGGACCGCAGGGAGCCCTCTCCACTGAAAGATATCCTGCAGGATCAAAGAACCGCGGTCTTTTTAAAGATCAAGATGCCGATATCATCCCCTGCGAGCGAGTCTGCGGACAGGGGGGTGTCGACCTTTCCATCGGGACCCGCCGACAGGATCCAGACGACCCCGCCCGCATCGAAGCTTCCGGGGTTCATGATATACGCGTTCCCCCAGGGATCTGCGGCCGTGTGCGCCAGATAGGGGCCCTTCCATCTGGCGCCATAGCATCCCCCCGCATCATTCGTCAGATAATCGTCAAAATGTATTGCCGAGGTCTGATCGTATCCCTGCGCCGCGAGATCGGCCGGCAAAGCGCCTGCGCCGAAAATGAAGGTAGCAGTTGCATTGCAACTGTTGTCCAGGTTGGGCCACTTTCCGGTGTCTTTTTTCATGACGATGACGGCCGTCGAGATCGATCTGGCATCGGCATAGGCCCTCGTAATTCGCGCCTCGTCGATCTCCTTCAGGATCAACGGCACCAGTATTCCCGCCAATATCGCTATGATGCCGGCGACAACAATGACTTCGACCAGGGTAAAACCTGCATCGTTCCTTCTTCTCATTAACCTACCTCCTTCAATAATAAATATCGAGCTCTGTCGCAGAAATGTCCGGCCCGCTCCGGTCGTTCGGCCTCCGGAGGCCAGGCACGACGGCACAGACGGCAGCCGCAAGCTGACGTTAAAGATACAGTGGATCGGGGATATTGTCAAGGCGGCCTAAAATCAGCTTCGCAAGTACCGTCGTTTAGCCTATAATAGACCAACCGGAGGGCACATGCACATCATCCTTTTGTTGCTTGCTTTGGCATTGCCGTTTTCATCCTACGCGTCCATGCCGTCTCCTGCCCAGATCGGGACCGAGGGCCGTTATTCTCTTGCGCCTTATTTCACGTACCTTGAGGATAGGACGGGGCAGCTCACTGCCGACGCCCTGCTGCGGCCTTCAGCCCGGGAGCAGTTCCGGCCGGTGGCCGGGCCCGGGGTCAACTTCGGCTACTCCCGCTCGGTCTACTGGCTCAAGGCAGTGCTGCGCAACGAGGGTCGCGCCGCGGAGCGAATGTATCTCGAGATCGCCTATCCCACGCTGGACCGGGTCACGGTTTTCCTGATAGCTCCCGACAAGAGCCGGCAGGTCCTGGAGGCCGGCGATCTGCAGCCCTTCCCGCAACGCCCCTACCACCATCGCAATCTCGTGTTTCCCCTGACCTTGACGAAGGGCGGTGAAGATACGCTCCTTATCCGGGTGGAATCCGCCGGCAGTCTCACGGTTCCGGCCGACCTGTGGCGGGAAGATGCCTTCCATGACCAGAGCCGGGACGGGTATGCCGTCCACAGCCTCTATTTCGGCATTCTCGGGGCGCTTATCCTTTACAACCTCATGCTATTTCTGTCGGTGCGGGAGAAGGTGTTCCTTGCCTACGTCTGTTTCGTGGCCGCCATGGCGCTCGGTCAATTGTCCCAGAGCGGCCTTGGCAGCGAGCTCCTGTGGCCCAGCTTCACCGCCTGGGGCAACATTGCCTTTCCCGTGGGATTTGCAGCGACGGGTTTTTTCGGCGCTCTGTTCACCCGGCTGTTCCTCGACACCCCGCGAGGCGCACCCCGCCTCGACAAGGTGATCGTGGTCCTTGCCGCGGGCTTCGCTTTCACGGCGCTGTCGCCTGCTTTTCTCCCTTATCGGACAACAGCTATCCTTACCTCCCTGCTCGGGGTCTCCTTCTCAGCCGTGGCCGTGGCGACTGGCATCGTTTGCGTGCGCGCCGGCCGTCCCGGCGCGCGTTATTTTCTGCTGGCCTGGACCCTGCTGCTGATCGGGGTCGCCATGCTCGGCATGCGCAACCTTGCGTGGCTGCCTACCACCTTCGTTACGAGCTACGGCATGCAGATCGGGTCGGCATTGGAGATGCTGCTCCTGTCCTTCGCGCTTGCCGACCGCATCAACCAGATGCGCCGCGAGAAAGACGCGGCGCAGCGGGATGCCCTGATGATCGCCAGTGAAAAAGAAAAGGAGCTGGCCGAGAAGGCGAGGGAATGGGAGGAAACGTTCAACGCCATATCGGACATGGTCGTCATTGTCAGCAGGGATTATCAAATCGTGAAGGCGAACCGCTCCGCCGCCGCGGTCCTGGGGCCCGACCAGGAAACGGTCATCGGCATGAATTGCCATGTTCTCCGCCACCATCACGACAGGCGCAGGCATGACGAGTGCCCCTGCAAGGTCACCTTCGGCGAGGGGAAACCGTCAATCATGGAATTTTACGAACCTCACCGCGAACGGTTCCTTGAGGTGTCCACATCCCCCATCCTGAACAGCGAAGGCGAGGTGGTAGAGGCGGTTCATATAACGAAAGACATCACCTGGCGGAAGAAGATGGAGGAGGAGATCATCAAGACCCAGAAACTCGACTCCATTGCGATGCTTGCCGGAGGCATCGCCCATGACTTCAACAACATGCTGACCATCATCATGAGCACCACGACCCTCGCAAAAATGTACGCCTCGGGCGATGCGCGGGTTGTCGCCAAGATCGAGGAGGCCGAGCGGGAGATCATTCGCACTCGTGAGCTCACGAGCCAGCTCCTCACCTTTGCCAAGGGAGGCGCGCCGGTCAAGCGGCTTTCGTCATTCCCGGAACTCCTGCGCGACACCGTCGAGTTCTCGCTCAAGGGCTCCAACGTCGGCTATGAGATGACCGTCGCCCCCGACCTGTGGGCCGCCGAGATCGACCGGACCCAGATCAGCCAGGTCATCGGCAATCTCGTCCTGAACGCGGTGCAGGCAATGCCTGGGGGCGGCACGATACGCGTCGCCGCATCGAACGCGGCCATTGACGGGCGGAACGTCCTGCCCGTGGGTCCGGGACGATACGTGCGGATCGTGATCGAGGACAGCGGCAGCGGCATTGATGCGAGGCATGTGTCCAAGATCTTCGATCCTTTCTTCACCACCAAAAAGGGCGGCAGCGGCCTCGGCCTCTCTACCAGCTATTCGATCATCAAGAAGCATGGCGGGTATATTGACGTGAAATCGCGGACAGGCGTCGGCAGCGTGTTCACGGTCTATCTTCCGGCTACGCTGGATGTTCCCCGGGGAGAGCCGGAGCCTGCCGGCAAGGAGCTGAAGGGCGCCGGCCGGCTGCTGCTCATGGACGACGACGAGAAGCTCCTGGCGAATGTGGGCGAGATGCTCGAAGCAATCGGCTACGAGGTGGAGACCGCCAGGAACGGGGAAGAGGCGATCATCCTGTACAAGCGGGCTTTGGCGCAATCGAGGCCTTTTGCGGCGGTAGTTCTTGATGTGACCGTTATTGGCGGGATGGGCGGGAAAGAATGCATAGGTCATCTCCTCGCGCTTGATCCCGGGGTCAGGGCGATTGTCATAAGCGGTTATTCCGAGGATGCCGTCCTCGCGGAGTATCGAAGGCTCGGGTTCAGAGAAGCCCTTGCAAAGCCTTTTACCGTCGAAGAGCTCCAGGCGCAACTGCGCAAGGTGATGGCCGGCTGATCTGCCAGGGAGGGCGAATGCATACGATCCTCGTCGTTGACGACGAAGCAAAGATCCGAAAGAATATCTGCGAGATATTGGTCCTGAACGGATTTCGCGCCGTGGAAGCGGATGGAGGTGAAGCCTCGGTCGAGCTGTTCCTCCGTGACCGGCCTTCCACGGTGCTGCTCGATCTCACCATGCCCGGCATGAACGGGGTCGAAACGATGCGCCGGCTGCACGAGATCGATCCGGTCGTCCCGATCATCATCGTGACGGGCCAGACGGACATCCCCACCGCGGTCAATGCAATAAAGCAGGGGGCCTATGACTTTCTGACCAAACCGCTGAACGTCGGCCATCTTATGCTCACGCTCAATCATGCCGTGGAGAGGAGCGCCCTCGAACGGACATACCGGGAACTCGACTCCACGTTCACGACGACGCTTGAAGCCTCGCTGGGGCCGGGCGAAGCGATGAAGAAACTGATCAAGCAGCTTCGGCGCATCGTTGCCAGCGACTTCTCCGTCCTGATCCAGGGGGAGACCGGCACCGGCAAGACATTTCTGGCAAATCTCATCCACACCATGAGCCGGCGTGCCGCCAAACCCTTTGTCAAGGTCTCCATCGGCAGTCTGCAGGATACGGTTGTTGAGAGCGAGCTGTTCGGATATGAGAAAGGGGCTTTTACCGGCGCGGAGAGGACCAGAAAAGGGTACTTCGAGATGGCGCAGGGCGGAAGCCTGCTGATCGATGATCTCGATAACATCTCGCCTCTCGTCCAGGGCAAGCTTTTGAGCGTTGTGGAGGACAAGCGGATCTACCGGGTCGGCAGTTCCGAACCTATGGCACTGGATATCCGCCTGATAGGCGCGACCAATGCGGACCTCCTGAAAAACGTTGCCGAAAAGAAGTTCCGCGAGGACCTGTTTTTCAGATTAAGCGAGGTCACGCTGCGGATACCCCCGCTGCGCGACCGGAAGGACGATATCGAGTTTTTCTCAAAAAAGTTTCTCATGGAGGCCTTTGCTGAACTGGAGGCGCCGGCCCGCCCGCTTGCCGACAGGGGGATCGAACTGCTGCGGCAGTGTCCGTGGCCCGGCAACCTCAGGCAGCTCCGGAATGTCATGAAAAGGGCCGCCCTGCTTGTCCCTGATGAGGAGATCGGGCCGAAGGACCTGGATACCCTCATCAGCGGCGACACGAGCAGGACGGATGCGTTGCGCGCGGAAGACCCGCCGGTCGTGACGATCAAAGACGCGGAGAAAATGGCGATCCGCAACGCCCTCGCCATTACCAAGGGACAGAAACTGAAAGCCGCCTCCTTGCTCCAGATCGACTACAAAACGCTGGTGAAAAAGATGAAGGACTATCATCTTGAGTAGCGGTGTTCAGCTACGCAGGCGGTCAGGTCCCTGCGAATTGGAATCCCCCGGCTCCCGCCGGGGGCTCCACTTACCTTAAGTTCATCTTGAGGCAATCCTCGTTGACAATAGCGTCACCTCTCTGAGCCTTCCCGTCTATCATCCGCTCATACAACCCACTGCAACATTCATTTCTCCCATCCCGATATTGGAGAAGTTCCAATATTTATTGCCTGCTTAAAGAAAAAACCATCTGAAAACAATAGAGTATGGATTGGCATGTCTGATGCATAGTGATACAGGACATCGATATCGATATTCTACAGGACGTTCGACAAATGGAAAATATAAAGAGAAATATATTGATCGTTGATCAAAATCCGGATGTGCTTAACAGGTTTAGGTCAGCATTTCTGCATTCCGGTTATCGCGTGCAGACCGCTGAAAGGATTGCTGACGCTTTTAGCATAGTGAGCAGCGGCAACAAAGCCGGCCCTTTTGACCTCGTAATCGTTGATATATCAAACGAACTGCATCTTGGTTTTGTAGCTGATGTACAGAATATCAATAGCAACATCCCTGTTTTTACGCTCAAGTCGGCAGAGGATAAACTTTTTATCATCGATCTATTGAACCATAAACGAACAGAAATTATAGAACATTTCATAGACTCATACGCAAGGGCTTGATTTTACGGGCCAATTAATAATTTCGATTCATCCGCTATTTTTTATTGCATTTACTATTTATTTTTGGTACAATTTAACAAACAGTTACAAAACGATATGGTCATTGCTGTTCGGAGAGGCACAGGCTGCAATATGGTACGACCGGTCGAACGAGATAAATCAGAGTTTCCGCTTCGGAATGGCGGCCGCAAGAAGTGCGGAGCAGTACGCACGGCAGCGGTGTCTGTGGTCCAGCGTTTTGCGTCCTTGTGTCTGACGGCCTTGACGATCGCGCTGGTCCTCCTGTTCCGCGCCGTTCCAGCGACCGCCGATACGCCGGTCAACCTGTTCCAGAGCCTCGCCGGGAACATCAACATCACCGGCACGGGGGGCACGCTGCGCACCAATCCCGATGGCGTCAATTCCTGTTCGGTAGTGAATAACGGCACCATGACGCTTTCAGGCATGCCGGCAGGAGCGACGGTCAGGACGGCCTATCTGTACTGGGCGGGGTCGGGCGGCGACCCGCAGGGCGGCGTGGGCACGGACTACAACGTCACGTTCAACGGTACCGCCGTGACCGCGGACAGGACATACACCGCCTGGTACAACGCCGGTGGCGGGAATGTCGTTTATTTCTTCGGCGGCGTCAAGGACGTAACTTCGCAAGTTACCGGGAATGGCGTCTATACCTTCTCGAATCTTACTGTCCAGACGGCCAACGTCGGCGGCGGGGGGCAGTACTGCGGCAGCGCGGCGGTGCTGAGCGCCTTCTCGCTCCTGGTCGTCTATGACGACCCTGCCGAGATCCTCCATGTCGTCAACATCTGGGAAGGCTTCCAGGGCTACCGCGGAGCGGCCATCACGCTGACGCCGACCAACTTCACCGTCCCCACTCCTGCGCCGGTCACGGCCCTCAGCAGCAGGATCCTGGTCCTCACGTGGGAAGGCGACAGCGGCAACTCCGGGGCGCTCGGAGGCTTCAACGAGAACCTCACGTTCTGCTCGCCGACGCCTTGCGCAGGCGCGGCGCTCACGGATGCTTACAACCCGCTCAACAACCAGTTCAATTCGACCGTCGACATACCGCCCAGCGGCCCCTTCTCAGGCATCAACACGGCCTGGGGCAACGACCTCGACATGTACGATCTCACCGGCAGGGTCCCCGCGGCAGCCGCGAGCGCCCAGTCGGTCTACAGCTCCGGCGGCGATCTCGTCATCCTCATGAACCAGACCATGTCCATCGCGAACGTGCCCGTGGCGGACCTCGCGATCACCAAGAGCCACTCCGGCAATTTTGTCGCGGGACAGAACGGGATCTATACGCTCGGGGTCGCGAACAACGGACCGAGCGACGCGACCGGCACGATCACGGTCACCGACACGCTGCCAGCGGGTCTTACTTACTCAAGTGCCACGGGAACGGGCTGGTCCTGCGGGGCTGTCGGACAGACCGTTACCTGCGACCGGCCCGGCCCGCTGGCAAACGGAGCGATCGCGCCGGACATCACGCTCACCGTATCGGTCGGCGCTGCCGCATATCCCGGCGTTACCAATACCGTCTCAGTGACGAGCGGGGCTTTCGACAACGTTGCCGCGAACAGCACGAATGTCGGCGACCTCACGACCGTGCTTGCACCTGACCTTTCGACGTCCACGAAGACCTGGGTGGACCTCAGCGGCGGCGACCAGGACCCCGGCGACACCCTGCGCTATACGATCACGATTATTGAGACCGGCGGGGCGGCGGCGAGCAACGTCTCGGTGGCCGACACGGTCCCGGTAGCGCTCACGGGCCTGTCGGTCGCTGGTTGTCCCGCCGGCGCCTCCTGCACTGTTGCCGGACAGACGCTCTCGGCTTCGAACATTTCGATACCGGCAGGCGGCTCGGTGACGGTCGTCTTCGATGTCGCCATCGCTGGCGGAACTCCTGTCGGGACGCTGATTGACAACACGGCCACGCTCACGAACCCGGCTGGGCCGGGAGCGACGCCCGCGGCGCCGACGGTGATCGTATCCCAGTCGTCGATACCCCAGAGCGGCAACAAGCCGCTGTATCTCTATGGCGCCCCCGGGCTTCAGCTTTCGCGGGCGCAGACCCCGGGTGCGCCTGCGTATGTCAATTTGCTGGAAGCCCAGACGGTGGCCTGGACAGAGGCCCCCGTGCTGCAAGCGAACAGCACGCTCGATCCGTCGGTCAATCCCAATGTGCCTGTCAACCTCTACCTGGCGAGCAACAATTTCGGCGGCCAGAACAGGGACATCACGGTCTCGCTTGTCTGCTCGTCGGGAGGAACGGTACTTACCGCGAACAGGGTCATCTTCCTTTCGACAGCCGTTACGCCCCAGACATTCAACCTGCCGCTCGGCGCCCCCCTGACCTGCGCTGCCGGCAACAGCTGGAGGCTCACCATACGGAACAACACCGGCGGCGGCGGTTCCCGCGAGCTCCGCGTCTACCCCGTGAGCGGAGGCAACATCTCACAGGCCGTGCTGCCGACCACGACCGTCATCAACGTGGACAGCGTCGCCGTCTACGATGCGGCCTATCCCGGCGGGAACGCCATCGTTACGACCCCCACCGGCACGACCGTGTACGTTCGCTCGGTGATCAGCGACCCCTACGGGAGCTTCGACATCACCTCGGCCGGCGTCATCATCACCGATCCGACCGGATCGGTGCGCGTGAACGGCGCTGCCATGACCCAGGTGGCCGATTCCGGCACCCTGACCAAGACCTATGAATATGTCTATCTAATTCCGGCCGGCGGGCCAGGAGGCAACTGGACTGCTCGCGTTACAGGCGTGGAAGGCACAGAAGGAACGGTAACCGACCTGGCCCAGACGGCCTTGAACGTGTTCCTCCCCATGCCGAACATCCTGATCGTCAAGTCGTCGACGGTCGTGTCCGATCCCATCAACGGCGCCGGACCGGTGCCGCCGCCCAGGATCATCCCCGGCGCGGTCATGGAGTACACCGTCATCGTGACGAACAGCGGCCCGGGCGCGGTCGACAACGATTCGACCGTGTTCACCGATGCCGTACCGGCGAACATGACCATGTATGTCGACACCGGGTCAGGCGATCCCGTCACCTTTTCGTGCAGCGCGGTCCCGCCCTGCGGCCTGGCGTTCAATTACGGAACGAACGTCAGCTACACCAACACGTTCCCCCTGCCGGCGCTTCTCGCACCGCCGAACGCATGCGGCAATTTTACCTATTCCCCCAGCGGCAGCTATGACGCCGCCGTCAGAGGCGTCTGCGTCAATCCCGGCGGCATCCTGAACGGATCGACAGGCCCCCCGGACCCGCAGTTCACCGTCAAATACCGGATGCGGATCAACTAAGGGCCGTCGGGAAGAGGGAGCAACGAGAGATATGAAGACGGGAAAAAACAATTTCACGGCAACCTGCATCGCGGCCGTTGTTCTGTGCGCCGCGCTCCTGGGCACTGCGCCTGACGCCGCCGCGGCCGGCACGCCCGCGGGTACAACCATCGTGTCAACGGTGACGGTGGATTTCAATTTCGGCGTCGTTCCCCAGTCCACGTTGAGCGCCACCTCCAGCTTTGTCGTCGACCGACTGATCAACGTGACGGTCACGAATAATTCAAATCCATCGGCTGCCCCGAACCAGCTGAACGTGCCCCTGTCGTTCCGCGTCACCAACACGGGCAACGCGGCGCAGCGATACGCCCTCCAGCCCCTGTCCCGGCCGACGAATACCTGGACCATGAACAATGTGCGGATATTCCGCGACGACAACAGCAGCGGGACCCTGGACGCGGGGGACGCCCTGTATGCCGACGCCGGCACGTTCGGGGACCTGGTGTCGGACGCATCGTTCACGGTCATGATCGTGGCGGATACGCCCGGCGCGGCGGTCAACGGCCAGACAGCAATCTATGATCTCGCGGCAACATCGGTTGACGCGGGGATGCTCGCGGTCTCCGTCCAGACGGCCGGGCCGGATACCGCGGGGATCGACACGGTGTTCATCGACAGCGCGGGGAGCGCGGGCGGCGACGTTGCGCGGGACGGAAGCCACTCTGACGCCGGGACCTTCACCGTGGCGTCGTCCTCCGAGGTGACCATGAACAAGACCGTGCTGGTCCTGGACCCGTCGGGAGGGAACCTGCCGGTCCGGGGAGCGACGCTCAGGTACATGATCACCGCAACGGCCGCGGGAACGGGGACCGCGCAGAATGTCGTGGTCAGCGATCCCATCCCCGCGAATACGGCGTATACGGCGGGAACGCTCAGGTTGAACGGCGTTCCGCTTACCGACACGGCCGACCTCCCGGTCCCCGATGCCGGCGACGTGGGAGCGACGACGCCGGACACCGTGACCGTGAGGCTCGGAGACCTGACGAGCGCGTCTCCGGCGCAGACGATCATCTTTGAAGTGACCATCCAATAACCGGAAAGAACGAACGGGAAGCTACGTTGCTATAACGGCTGGTACCAATAACCTGAGGAGGAGGAAAATATGAGAAAAATCGTTCAGATCGTTTTGGCTGCGGCGCTGCTGGTTCCGGCGGCGGCATGGGCGCAGCAAAAGGGCGGCGTTGTCATCAGGTCGGTCTCAGAGGTCGAGGTCAAGCAGAAGAACGCAGAAGGCAAAGAGGAGGTGAAGCGGGTAGACGCCACGAAGACGAAGGTCTTGCCGGGCGAAACGGTCATTTTTACCAACTACTACACCTATAGCGGCGATAAGCCGGCCACGAACGTGGTCATCAAGAACCCCGTTCCCGACCACATGATCTATCTGGACGGAACAGCGGCGGGCGCGGGGACGAGGATCGAGTTTTCCGCTGACAAAGGCAAGACCTTTGGAACCGCCGGCAAGGTCACGGTCAGGTCCGCCGACGGGAAAGAGCGGCGCGCCGCGGCCGCGGACTACACCAATATCCGATGGACCCTGGAGAAGCCCCTGAACAAGGGGGCAAAGGGCAGCGTGACCTTCAGGGCAAAAGTGAAATAGACGGGCCGGCCGGCAAGGATCTCTCTCGCCGGGCAGGCAGCCGATGACCTTTCCGCATCAGAATTGAATTCAGGACTACGAAGGAGGACAGGTTTATGAACATGACATGGTGTATTAATAATCCGCCGTAAGATCGGCGCGAAAGGGGAGAAGCAATCGATGGCAACCGGCTATCAATGAAATATTCGTAAACGAACAGCGGCATGGAAATCCCGCTGGAAAAAAGAAAAGGAGAAGAACATGAATACCAGAACAGCATCAATAATCGTCGGCCTGCTTCTGTGCCTGGTCACAGCCCTGGCAGCGCCGCAGGGAGCCGCGGCAGCCACCGCGGCCTGTACCGGCATCGGCAACACGGCAAGCGTCGCCTACAGCGTTGCGGGCGCGGCCCAGACCCCGGTCAGTTCCAATACGAACACGATCACCGTGGGCAACAAGGTCGACGTCGTCGTGACGACGACCGATGCCTCGCCGGGGCCGGCGGTCGTTCCGAACCAGGTCGATGTTTTGCTGCACTACACGATCACCAACAACGGCAACGCAAACCAGAGGTATCAGCTTTCCGCAGTGGATCTGGCAACGGGCGTAACGACCAGCGTCTTTGTGGGCAACCAAACGGTCACGGACGCCGTCCTGGTCAGCGCGGGAACCGCGACAACAGGGGACAACGCGGGCGCCGCACTGGCCACCACCGCCACCGTGGCCGCGGGAGGCACCTTGAACGTGACCATCAAGGCGACCATGGCAGCACCGCCGTTGACCGATGGCGCATATGACGTATTTGCACTGCGGGCAAGGTCCCTGAAGGTCGACGGCACGACCCTCGAAGCGAATGGCTCCAGCACGATCGACAGCGCGGCAGGGACCTGCACCGCCGACGTGGTGCTGGGCGACGGAGCGGGTACGGACGACGCGGTTGCTGGTGCGAGCCCGGATGGCTCGCATTCCGCGCGGAGCGCGTTCCATGTGGTCCTGAACAACCTTTCCGTCAGCAAGTCGTCCGCGCCGTACAACGATCCGATCAACGGGACGACCAGCCCGAAGGCCATTCCGGGAGCCACGATGGAATACACCGTGGTGATCAGCAACCCGGGCGGCAGCTCGGCAACGGCGGTAACGGTCACCGACATCCTGGCCGGAACGCTGACGCCGGTGACCGGGACACCTACGTGGAGCAGCACCAATGGCGGCAATGTGCCCTGCACCAACCAGGCGGTAGCGAACATTGCTTCCGGCGGCTGGGCGTGCGTCGGGACCGGATGGGCGGGATCGACACTGACCGCCACCATACCGACCCTGCTCAGCGGAGAGACCGCAACGATATTGTACCAGGCAACGATCAACTAGGTATCGCAAGGGCTGCTCTCCTCCTCCGCGCGGAGAGCATCCATGACATCTATGAGGGACCGCTTCCGCACATATGACGCGCTCTTCGGCACGGCCTTCACCCGTTCGGGTGGAGGCACGGCCGGGGTGCGCCCCCGTGTGGAAGCGGTCCCCGTCCTTTCCGCCGTTCTCACATTCCTGGCATCATTCCTTTTCATCCTTCTGTTCTCATCGACCGGTTTGACGGCAACGCCGGCCGGCACCGTCATCAGCAACACGGCAACGGCGAGCTATACCCCGAGCGTGTCGGGCATTCCCCTGACGATCGCATCGAACGCGTCCTCGGTGACCACCGTGGTCCGGCGCACGCCGTCGACGCTCGAGCTTCTGCAGTACGCGCCGGCTGCTCCCTCGGGAGTTCCGGCGGTCGTTTCCGCCACGGACCGCAGCACGACCGCGACGGGC
>JAGVOT010000079.1 GCA_020052615.1 Nitrospirota bacterium
CCCTTGCCGCCGTCGCGCTGATCGTCGCGCTGTTCGCGGTCTTCGGCGGCGGGAACAACAAGGTGGAATACCGGACCGAGGCGTTGACCCGGGGCGACGTGCGGGCGGTCGTCACCGCGACCGGCACGGTGAATCCCGTGACCACGGTGCTGGTGGGCACCCAGGTGTCGGGAACGATCAAGAACCTCTACGTGGATTTCAATTCCCGCGTGAAAAGGGGCCAGATCATCGCCCAGATCGACCCGGCGTTCTTTGAGACCCAGCTGGCCCAGGCGCGGGCCAACACCGACCGCGCCCAGGCGGCGCTGCGCGATGCCGAGCGCCTCCTGAACCAGAACAAGGGCCTTTTCGCGCGGAACCTGGTCGCGAAGAACGACTACGAAGCCGCGGTGACCACCTATGACAGCGCCAGGGCGCAGCTGGCCCAGACCCAGGCGGCGCTGCAGGCCGCCGAAACGAACCTGAACTACACGAAGATCTACTCACCCGTCGACGGCATCGTGATCTCCCGCAGCGTGGACGTGGGCCAGACCGTGGCAGCCAGCTTCCAGACGCCGACGCTCTTCACGATCGCCCAGGACCTCACGAAGATGCAGATCAACACGAACGTGGCGGAATCGGACATCGGCGTGGTGAAAACGGGCCAGGAGGTGGAGTTCACCGTCGATGCCTACCCCGAGGCCACGTTCAGGGGAAAGGTCTGGCAAAAACGGCAGGCGCCCATCACCGTGCAGAACGTGGTGACCTATGACGTCGTGGTCCAGGTGAACAACAGCGACCTCCGGCTCATGCCCGGCATGACCGCCAACGTATCGGTCATCGTCGCGGAGAAGGACGGTGTGCTGAGGATCCCCAATGCCGCCCTCCGCTTCAGGCCGGCGGAGCGCGGCGCGGAGAAGTCGCCCGGCGGCGGGGAGAGGAAGGGGCCCGGGATCTGGGTCCTGGAGAACGGCAGGCCGCAACGCGTCGCCGTCACGCCCGGGATCAGCGACGGCATCTATACGGAGGTCGCCGCGGACGACCTGAAGGAAGGCCAGCTGATCATCATCGAGGCCCTGAAGAAGGGCAAGCAGCAGACCGGCCAGGGCGGCCCGCGGATGTTCTGAAGTAACTGCGGATTTCCCCGACAAGTCGGGACAGGCGGATTGCGGAATGCGGATTGAGAACCTTTGACACAGAAGAGGCGGATAAGATCCTGAAGAGGCATGCTGAGAATCTGTTTTATCCGCAGCTATCATAGCCGTTCTCCGGGTCTTCAGTGTCAAAAGAACGTCTCAGCCCTTTTTTCTTTTCCCGGCGTCATCAGTGTCAAAAAACCATGGCCTTCATCGAAGCGCGAAATATCAGCAAGGTCTACCAGCTTGGCGACATCGAACTGCGCGCCCTCGACGGCGTCTCGACGACCATCGGGAAGGGCGAATTCGTGGCCATCATGGGCCAGTCCGGCTCCGGCAAGTCGACGTTCATGAACCTCCTGGGCTGCCTCGACACGCCGACCCGCGGCCAGTACCTGCTCGACGGCGTTGACACGGGCGGGCTCTCCCGGGACGAGCTTGCCGAGATCCGGAACAGGAAGCTCGGCTTCGTGTTCCAGGGATTCAACCTCCTTTCCCGGACCTCGGCGCTCGAGAACGTGGAGCTGCCCATGCTCTACAACGGGAGCGCGGCCCCGGAACGGCGTGAGCGCGCCCTGGCCGCCCTCAAGAGCGTGGGGCTGGAGGGAAGGGAGGGGCATCACCCGAACCAGCTTTCCGGCGGCCAGCAGCAGCGGGTGGCCATTGCCCGCGCCCTTGTGAACGACGCGCCCCTCATCCTCGCCGATGAACCGACGGGCAACCTCGACACCAGAACAAGCGCCGGGATCATGGAGCTCTTTGTCAGGCTGAACCGGGATCCCGGCATCACGGTCATTCTCGTGACCCACGAACCCGATATCGCGGCGTTCAGCAACAGGATCATCCGGTTTTCGGACGGACAGATCGTGAGCGACGAGGTGAAGCGATGAGTGCGGAGTGCGAAGTGCGGAGTGCGGAATTGGAAACAGAAAAGGGTCACTGCCATACTGCGTATCATACGAGTACGTATTGCTTATATTGCCTGTTATTGGCGAACAGGTTTCATTACTTCGCACATCGCACTCCGCACGTCGCACCTGGTGCACTTGGTGCCCCATGATCAACATTCCTTCCACCTTCAAGATATCCTTCCGCGCACTTCGGGTGAACAAGATGCGCTCGGGCCTCACCATGCTCGGCATCATCATCGGCGTGGGCGCGGTGATCGCCATGGTCGCCGTGGGAGCGGGCGCGAGCAGGCAGATCGCCGAGCAGATCTCGAGCATGGGGAGCAACCTGCTGATCATCCTGCCCGGCGCCACGACCTCCGGGGGCGTGCGCATGGGCGCGGGAACGCAGCCCACGCTCACCATGGCCGATGCCGAGGCGATTTTACGCGAGTGCCCCGCGGTGGAGGCCGTTGCCCCGACCCACAGCGGCACCGCCCAGGTCGTGTTCAGCCACATGAACTGGTCCACGGGCATCCTCGGCACGACGCCGTCCATGCTGGACATCCGGGATTGGCAGCTCTCCGCGGGGCGGCCCTTCACCAGCCAGGACGTGAGGAGCGCGAACAAGGTCGCCCTCCTGGGCCAGACCGTGGTGGACAACCTGTTCGGCGACCAGGATCCCGTCGGGCAGGCGATCAGGATCAAGAACCTGCCGTTCACCGTCGTCGGCGTTCTCGCCCCGAAGGGGCAGGATGCCCGGGGGCAGGACCAGGATGACACGATCATGATCCCGATCACCACGGCCCAGAAGAAGCTCTTCGGCGCCCAGTTCCCGGGCATGGTGCGGATCATCTCGGTCAAGGCGAAAAGCGCCGAGGACCTTGCCGCCGCGGAGGAGCAGATCACCGCGCTCCTGAAGCAGCGCCACCGGATCGGACCGAAGCAGGACAACGATTTCACGGTCCGGAACCTTACCCAGCTCATGCAGGCGCGGGAAGCATCCACCAGGGTCATGACGCTGCTGCTCGGCGCCATCGCGTCGGTGTCGCTCCTCGTCGGCGGCATCGGCATCATGAACATCATGCTCGTGTCCGTCACCGAGCGGACGCGGGAGATCGGCATCCGCATGGCCATCGGCGCAAAGACCTGGGACATCCGGCTGCAGTTCATCATCGAGGCGCTGACGCTGTCGCTGATCGGCGGCGTCGTCGGCATCATCGCCGGCGTTTCCACCGCCATGGTCCTGTCCTCGATCTCCAGCTGGCCCACCGTCGTTTCTCCCCTGTCGATCCTCCTGGCCTTCGGCTTTTCCGGGTTCATCGGCATCTTCTTCGGGTTCTATCCCGCTTACAAGGCATCGCTGCTCAATCCCATCGACGCGCTCCGGTACGAATAGCAGGGGGCCCGAAGGGCCGTTTCGCAGACCGCGCAGCGCTTTTTATGGCAGAGAGGATTTTTTTGCATGGTCCAGTTCATCTATGTGCTATAATAAACGAATTCGTATCCTGCGGAGGCAAACCATGTCCAAGCGCACATTCAGTACGTTCATTCTCTTTCTGACGCTCTCCCTGTTCCCGGCGGTCGCATCGGCCGTACCCGACGGCGTGAACCTGACCTGGCCGGGCGGCGGGGCAGGCAAGGTGACCTTTGACGGGACCCTGCACGCCAAGAAGGGCTAT
Organism: Nitrospirota bacterium; assembly: GCA_020052615.1. Lineage (GTDB taxonomy): Bacteria > Nitrospirota > UBA9217 > UBA9217 > UBA9217 > JAAXXJ01. The sequence goes on from JAGVOT010000079.1 coordinate 3,685, forward strand.
CAGTGCGATGCCTGCCATATCGCCGGGCTGTTCCAGACGAAAAAGAACGCCGATGTCATGACCATGGACGCGATGAAGCAGGGGAAATTTTGCGGCGTATGCCACAACGGGAAAAAGGCCTTCAGTACAACCGACCCGAAAAAATGCAGTCTCTGCCATAAGGCGGAGAAGAAAGAGACCGAAGAGAAAAAGAAGGACGTCCAGCAGGACAGCAAAAAGAAGAAAAAGCTTCGGTAGGAGCAAGAGGTTCGGGATATTGAAGGCGCCGGGATCGCAGTGACCGAAGGAATAAAGAAGGACGTCATCATCATCGGGGCGGGGGCGTCAGGCCTGCTCTGCGCGATTGAATGCGGAAAGCGCGGCCGGCAGGTGCTCGTCCTGGACCACGGCCGCAGGACCGGCTCGAAGATCCGCATATCGGGCGGGGGCAGGTGCAATTTCACGAACCTGAACGTGACCGCCGGACACTATGTCTCCCGCAACAGCCAGTTCTGCAAATCCGCCCTCGCCCGGTTCACCCCCCGCGACGTGCTCGATCTTGTCGAGCAACACCATATCGCCTATCAGGAAAAAGAAGCAGGCCAGCTGTTCTGCGTAAAAAGCTCCGCCGACATCATCGCCCTCCTTGAGGCGGAGTGCGCCCGGTCCGGCGTGGAAATACGCCTGAAATGCAGCGTGGCGGAGATCGGCAAGGGGAGGGGCTTCATGGTCGCGACCGGCCAGGGGACCTTTCAGGCGGGATCGCTCGTCATAGCCACGGGCGGTCTGTCCTATCCCGACCTCGGGGCGAGCGGCCTTGGTCACGCTGTCGCGAAACAGTTCGGCCTCAGGATCGTCCCGCCCAGGCCGGGCCTCGTGCCTTTTTTGTTCGCGACCCGTGATCAGAAGGTCTTTCAGGAGCTCGCGGGCATCTCCCTCGATGCGGCGCTCTCCTGCGGGCCGAAGCGGTTCCGGGGAAGTCTTCTCTTCACCCACCGCGGCCTGAGCGGCCCGGCGGCGCTCCAGGCATCGCTCTTCTGGACGCCCGGCGAACTGATCTCGATCGACCTCCTTCCCGACAGGGATATTCTCGGCGCGTTCATGGCCAAACGCCGGAGCAGGATCGAGCTGCGCAACCTGCTGGCGTCATACCTTCCGAAACGGCTTGCCGAGGCGTGGTGCGACCAGATGACGATCTCAAAACCGCTCGACCAGACCTCGGACAAGGAGCTCAAGGCGATCGCCGGCGGGCTCCATGCCTGGAAGGTGCTTCCCAAGGGGACCGAGGGCTACGCGACCGCCGAGGTGACGGCAGGCGGCGTGGACACCGGCGAACTATCGTCGAAGACGATGGAAGCAAGGAAGGTCCCCGGCCTCTATTTCATCGGCGAGGTCGTTGATGTGACCGGGGAACTGGGCGGATACAACCTGCACTGGGCATGGGCGTCGGGCTTCGCTGCCGGGCAGGTGGCGTGAACTAACAATTCCTGATCCGGACAAGCCGGAAAATCTAAAGGCGTCTCTCGCAAAGCCCGCAAAGTACGCCAGGAAAAGCAGGCGAGGCTTTTGTTTTCAAATAAAAGCGGCTAAAGTTTTGGACTTTCTTTGCGACCTTTGTTTCGCGCGGGACTTCTTTTGACGTCATACATCGATGACCGAACCCGTCACCCCGCTTGACAATGTTTTTCCTCTCTGGTTAACTTTATCTTATCGCTCCCTTCACCCTTTACGACGTAAACACTAAGGCACGAAGAAGTGCATTGAGCCTTGATGACCTCTTCGTGTCTTCGTGCCGTCGTGGCAAAAATTCACCGGCATTAAAGGAGGCCTTATGATCTCGCTCGATATCAACGGCAGGTCCTACCAGGTCGACGTGGGGCCCGAGGTGCCGCTCCTCTGGGTCATCCGCGAGCACCTGAAGCTCACGGGCACCAAGTACGGCTGCGGCATCGGCGCCTGCGGGTCCTGCACCGTCCACCTCGACGGCAAGGCCGTGCGCTCATGCCAGACGACCGCGGGAAGCGCCGCGGGCAGGAAGATCACGACCATCGAGGGCCTTGCGGCGGACCACCCGGTGATCAAGGCCTGGATCAAGGAGCAGGTGCCCCAGTGCGGCTACTGCCAGTCGGGCCAGATCATGCAGGCCGCAGCGCTCCTGGCCGGGGACCCGGATCCGTCGGATGACCGGATCGTGAATGCCATGGACGGCAACCTCTGCCGGTGCGGGACCTACCCGCGCATCAAGCTGGCCATCAGGTCGGCGTCGAAGGAGGGCAAGCGGCCATGAAAGGGGCAAAAAAAGAATATACGCGCCGCGAGTTCCTGAAGACCTCCCTTGCCGGCGCGGGGCTTGCCATCGCCGCCGTCATGACGCCCTCGGGCCTCAGGCTCCTGTCCGCTGCAGAGCTTGAGCAGGCGCCGTCGTTCCAGCCGAACGTCTATCTCCGCATCGCGGCCGACGACAGCATTACGGTCATCGTGAACAAGTCCGAGATGGGCCAGGGCGTGACCACGTCGCTCCCCATGATCATCGCCGACGAGCTCGAAGCGGACTGGAGGCGCGTGCGGTTCGAATTCGCGCCCGCGGGCGACGGGTACAAGGACCCTGTCTGGGGCATGCAGTCGACGGGCGGCAGCACCAGCATCCGCCACATGCACGATGCCTTAAGGAAAGCCGGCGCCGCCGGCCGGGAGATGCTCGTCGTCGCCGGTTCCCAGGCGCTGAAGGCGCCGGTCCGGGATTGCGCTGCAACGAACGGAGCGGTCCGGAACATGAGGACGGGCAAGGCCCTCTCGTACGGGAAGCTGGTCTTCGAAGCGTCCCGCCTGCCCGTGCCGCAGAAGCCGGCGCTCAAGAAGGACGGACAGCTCAGGTACATCGGCAAGGCCCTGCCGCGCCTGGACGTCCCCGAGAAGTCAACCGGCAGGGCGATGTTCGGCACCGATACGTTCGTGCCGAACATGCTCTATGCCGCTGTTGCCCGGCCGGCGCAGTACGGCGCCGAGCCGGCCTCGTTCGACCGGGCAGCGGCCGAGAAGGTGAAGGGCGTCAAGACCGCGGTCGCGATCCCCCGGGGGATCGCCGTCTGCGCCGGGAGCATCGATGCCGCGTGGAAGGGGAAGTCTGTCCTGAACGTTTCCTGGCGGGACCCCGTCATGGCGGGCATGACCACGGCAACGCTCGAAAAAGAACTCCAGGCACGGATGAGCGAGCAGGGCGTGGTCGCCAGGGGCCGGGGCGATGTGAAGACCGCCCTCGCCTCGGCAGCGAAGAAGGTCGAGGCCCGGTACCTGCTGCCCTACCTGGCCCATGCCACCATGGAGCCCATGAACTGCACGGCCTCGGTCACGGCGGAGCGCTGCGACGTGTGGGTGCCCACGCAGAACCAGGGCGGGGTGCAGGCCCTTGCCGCGAAGATCACGGGGCTCAAGCCCGAGCAGGTGTTCGTGCAGACCACGTACCTGGGCGGCGGGTTCGGCAGAAGGTTCGAGCAGGACTTCGTGGAGGAAGCGGTCTCGATCTCCAAGGCCGTGGGAAGACCGGTAAAGCTCATCTGGACCCGGGAAGAGGACATCCAGAACGACTTCTACCGGCCGGCGAACTATACGAAGATCGAGGCGGGTCTGGACGCGAAAGGCAGCGTGACCGCCTGGTCCCACAAGGTCGTCTGCCCGTCCATCTTTGCCCGCGTCTTCCCCTCGATGATGAAGAACGGCATTGACAACGCGGCAGTCGAAGGCGTAACGGACCTGGAGTACGAGGTCCCGAACCTCCTGGCCGAGTATGTCCGCGCCGACCTGCCCGTGCCGGTCGGCTTCTGGCGCTCCGTCGGGGCGTCCCACAACGGCTTCATCATCGAATCGTTCGTCGATGAACTGGCGGCCGCGGCGAAGAAGGACCCTTTGGAGTTCCGGCTGGGGCTGCTGCAGAAGCATCCCCGGCCGAGGCGCGTGCTCGAAACAGCCGCCCGGAAGGCGGGCTGGGGAAAGCCGCCGAAGAAGGGCCAGGCCCTCGGCATCGCCTACCATCTCTCCTTCGGGACCTACGTGGCCCAGGCGGCCGAGGTGTCCGTGGACAAGGGGAGCGGCAGGATCAGGGTGCACAAGATCACCTGCGCCGTGGACTGCGGCTCGGTCATCAACCCCGACACGGTCGTCGCCCAGATGGAGGGCGCCGTCGTCATGGGCCTGTCCGCGGCGCTCAAGGAGAAGATGGAGTTCGCCGGCGGCGGCGTGAAGACGACGAACTTCGGCGACTATGATATCCTGCGCATGAGCGAGACGCCGGAGATCGAGGTGCACATCGTCACGAGCAAGGACCCCCTGGGCGGCATCGGCGAACCCGGCGTGCCGCCCGTTGCCCCGGCTGTCGCGAACGCGGTCTTCACGGCGACGGG
>JAGVOT010000051.1 GCA_020052615.1 Nitrospirota bacterium
CCGATGCCGAGCGCCGAGACGCCCGCCGCGCCGGGCGTGTGGCTGTCTGCTCCGAGGAGCGTCCTGCCCGGAACGCCGAAGCGCTCCATGTGCACCTGGTGGGATACGCCGTTCCCCGGTTTGCTGAAGTGGACGCCGTAGCGGGCCGCCGCGGTCTGAAGAAATCTATGATCGTCGGCGTTTTTATTGTCCGTCTGGAGGAGGTTGTGGTCCACATACTGGGCTGCGAGCCCCACCTTCACCCGGTCGAGCCCCAGGGCTTCGAATTCGAGCATGGCCAGCGTTCCCGTGGCGTCCTGCAGCAGGGTCTGATCGATCGATATGGCGATAGACCTGCCCGGCGACAGCGTGCCCTCGACCAGGTGGGCCTCCAATATTTTATGGGTCAGGTTCTTTTTCATGTTCAGCGATCTACCCCTGCCCGGGCCTCGGGACCGGAAAATCTGGATAAACCGACTCCTCTATCGTCTCGTTTAATTTTACCACATTTTCTCCGACAGGAAGGCTGCCTGATGAACAGGGCTCTTGACAGCCGCCGTCGGGAGAGTTATAAATACAATGCAACAGGATAGATCGTATCCTCTTTAAGATAACGTGAGTGAAAAGGAGGTCGGTCATGACAAAGTTTTTGATCGCATCAAGGCATGAGCCTGATGACTGTTTACGCGCCCTCGATGAGGAGCTGGCAAAGGGGCCCGGCATCCTGGACAAGTTCGTGTATGGATGCAAGGAAGGCGACCACACCGGCTACGCCATCGTGGACGTAAAGAACCTGAGCGACGCACTCGCCATGGTCCCTGGATTCCTGCAGGCGTCAGCATGCATTACCAAGGTTGACAAGTACGCGCCCGCGGAGATCAAGTCGCTCCATGCAAAGGCAGCCTAACCGCTGCCGGGCGAGCGCATGGAAGAATTCGGATTTTGCCACCGAGAACATCGAGGGTCCGGAGCAAAGGCAAAAACCGGAACACCGGCATTAGCCGAAGATCCCGAAAAAAGGGATCTCCTCTGGCACCCCGATAGCTCTGTGGCAAAAGTTAAGGTTGGATCAAGAGAAGCACCTGCAGTAAGTACCATGCAGGTATTTTTTTGTTAAGCTGTTGCCCTGCCCCTTCCCCGTGTCTCTTGGAAGCGCCTGCTTCCGGCCCCCTGTCGGTCTTACTGTCCCCTTGTCCCCCTTGTCCCCTTGCGCCCTGTCCCCTTGTCGCCCTGTCGGTCTTGCTTTCCCCGTGTCCCCTTGTCGATCTTTCTTCACCCTTCCTCCGACAGCTCGGTCCGTACGAGCGCCAGGATCGCCGAATGGGGCACGATGAGGTACTTCTTCTCTTCGAACTCGATCTCCATGGCCGCGTCCTTCAGGAAGATGGCATAGTCCCCTTCCTTGGCCTGGAGCGGCATGTATTTAACTTCCTTTGACCCGGCCTTCCATGATTCCTCGGGCGTTGACTCGGGGATGGCGTATCCCGGGCCGGTCTTGACCACGGACCCGCCCTGCACCTTTTCCTTCTCCTTCACCGTCGGCGGGAGGTAGAGGCCCGACGAGGTCTTATCCGATCCCGCGTCCGGGTCGATCAGCACCCGGTCTCCGACGACGATGATGTTCTTTTTGGTTTTCATCGCGAACCTCTCAATTCTTCATTTTCGATCACGCAAAACAACCATCTCGCCGGGCAGTCGTGCCGCACTCTGGATATCGGGGGTCTTTCCCGTCCAACATCCCTCTGTCGCCCCCTTCCGTGGCAGGCCATCAATAGAACAGGTCACACGATCGTCATACCGTCCGATCCGGGAGTCAGTTTTTCTCCTCCTTCATCGGTGACAAGAAAGGTGTTTTCCACACCCACCAACCCGATGCCCTCCAATCCCTTCTTAGGCTCCAGGGCAATGACCATGTTGGCCTCAAGGGGGGTATGTACCTTGCCTGCAATGGCCGGGAATTCGTCAATAGCCAACCCGATGCCGTGGCCAAGGAAAGGCACCTGGTTGCTGCCGAAACCCATGAAGTGCTTTTCAAAGCCACGGGGATGAACGAATTCGTTGTAGACCTCCTCATATATCCGGGACGGGATGGCGCCGGGCTTGAGGCGGCGCCGGACGGCCTCCTGGATGTCCAGGCATACCTGGTGAGCATCGAGCGCTTGAGCGGGCGGGTCTCCAAGGGAGAAGACCCTCGTTTTATCGGTGAAATATCCCTCATACCCAAACCCGGTATCCACAAATATCGGTTCGCCCCTTCCCAGCCTCTTCTTTCCCCCAACCAGGGGGAAGGCCGGAGAAAGCCCCATCAGACCTCCCGGCCCTACCGATGCCGTGGGATAGTTTCCTGATTCGCCGAAACTGACGATCCCCATGAACATCTCCCCGCCAAACGCAGCAAGCCGCATGATCCCGGTGTATCCCAGCGCCATCATTTTCTTGTGGATCCCGGCCCCGAGCTCCCATTCCGTCATCCCTTCGCGGATCAGGGAAGGGATGACGCCATAGACCATCTCGTGCAAAGTCCCGGCTTTTCGGATGAGCCCCACTTCGTAGTCGGACTTCTTCGCCCGGATCATGCCCAGGAGGGCGCTGATATCCGTGAACGTCCCTCCGGGAAACGCATTGACCAGCGTTTTAAAAACGGAAACGGACAGGGTTGTTTCAGCCACCCCCAGGATGTTGGTTTTTAGACCCAGATCCGCAAGGGTTGCCTGAAGTTGGCTGAACCCTTTCAAGGGGAAAACCCTTTTCAATGGTGTTTCCCGCTCTGCCCGTTCGTAACTTCGCCGGACCAGGAAGACCGGTTCTCCCGACCTTGGGACAAAGCAAACCCCCTGCTGCATCGTCCCCGTGTAGTAATACATGTTCAACGGATCGAGGATCAGCGCGCCATCCACCGGCCCTTCCTGCAACCGGTGCTGAAGTCTTGAAACACGCTGAAATATCTCCCGGGCAGGGACAAGATTGTACTGAGATCGGTCGTCTGAACTCATGGTGAACATTCCTCAGGGGGTAATGTCGGGCTTCGCATTTCTCGCGCGTGTGCTATCTATTTTCTTCGGTGGTCAATACTTTTCGATAGCGCCCATGTACGTCTTCACTTTATTGTCCCAAAAAACACCTGCCCCAGCGCAGCCTCAAGGTCCTCTTCGAGACGCTTCGTCCCCCGCAAAACAAAAGCGCCCGTATTTCTCCGGTGCATATTGACATCAGACTCAAGGGACCCGCTATTGACGTCGAGTACCCTGACCCGAACCACGGCTTCAGATCCTCCTTCCCATAGAATTGGAGAGAGATAGAATATCAGGAGAGGTCCCAATTCTTCAACGCGGAGAAGTATGATCTTATTGTAATGATCCGGAAGGGTTGATGCGAAGTCGATGATTTCAATATCGGAAAGCGTGAGCGGCTCATGGCCGGCAAGCTTTCTCAGGAGCGTCGTTTTTGCGTAGCAAGGCCGAGACCCGAAGAATTGTGTAATTGCCTGCGATGCCTTTTCCTCGCGCAACTTCATTTCTTTCTGATCCGTACGCCACGCTGTTCCCCACAGAACGAGTGCGCTTTCCTGATTTGTCTGAACCTGACAGAGCGGCGGCGCTTTCCCGGCGGAATGTATGGCAGACTGAGTCACAGCACAACCGGACAAAGGAACCGCGACGAGAAGCAGAACCAGGAGCCTTACAGGAAGTATCTTCATGGCAGACCTCTCATGCAGTTGATGGTCCCGCAGTGCTAGAGGAGCAATAGACGATGTACTGCCTCAGCCGTACGGGATTACAATGATCACCTTACTGTTTTTTTGATTCGCCGTCGATTCTGTATGTGATCGGTTCGCCCCATCGACATGAGGACAGAAAACGAAAATGGTTAGCAAGAATGATGCTCTAAGTCTTTATTTGTGAAAGCGAGCATATTTTTATGCCTGTGGGGTGTCAAGTTGATCAGTTATTATCGGAACGAGGTCGTGCATCTATCTATATGCTTTTTCCCGCAGACGTTGACACGAATATATGCCTAATCAACGGCGATGTCAAAAATTCCGATCGGGTATTTAGAGGGTATAAGGTGAAGGATACAGTATGCAAATTAACCTATTGCACGGGATAGCCATGACAACAACTGCTGGAAAGAAGGAAACCCCGCACGTCAGAACAATACCTGGCAGGGTACCTTGTTCTTGTCGAATGCCTTGCTCAGATCGTCGGCAATTTTTCTGAAAAAGCTGTCGTCCCGCGCCCACTGCATCCCGAACTTCTTATAGACCGCGTCTGCATAATGATAGTTCAGCCGGTCCACAATCACATGGTCCGCGCTGTTCCTGAGAAGCTCTGGCAGCTTCTCGGCCCCGGGAAGGAGCGGCGCTATCATGGCGAAGGTCCTGATGCCCTCTGCATGGAGCGCTTCCAGCGCCTCGATCCGTTTTGCTATTGGCGGCGCCCCGGGCTCGAAGATCTTGCGCATCCGCTCATCGGCCGTCGTGATGGTGAAGCCGACCTCGATGTCGGCTGCCCGCTTCAAGATATCGATGTCCCGCAACACGAGCGGTGATTTGGTCTGGACCGTGACAGGCCAGCCGTGCTCCACGAGGACATCAAGACAGCGCCGCGTCAGGCGGTACTTCCTCTCCAGGGGCTGATAAGGATCACAGACGCCGCTGATCCAGACGCGCCCGACCTTCTTCTTCGTCACCTCCCGGGCCAGAAGCTCGGGCGCATTGACCTTCACATCAACGAACTCGCCCCAGGCCTCCCGATGGCCGGTGAAGCGCTTCATGAACTTGGCGTAGCAATAGACGCAGGCATGCTGGCAGCCGACGTAGGGATTCACCGCGTAATCGGATACCTGGGAGGTTGACAGGATGCTCTTGGCGGTAATTTCCTTGATCTTCATCGCACTGTTATGGTTACTAACGGTCGCATAGGAGAATCGATACGATCGTTGCTCTTCTATCGTCATTCCCGCAGCGGTGCTCAGCGGGAATCCAGTCCTTTTTTGTATCGCTCTGGATCCCCGATAGGAGCACTCGGGGATGACGGTCGGCGGGTTTGAACAGCCATTTATGAGATTATTAATAATGAACGAGCTGCGTCTGTGCACACCTACTCCCACCTGCCCTTATGCCCCGGCTTCTGCCGGTCCCTGATGACCTGTTTCAGGAACTCCTTCCGCGGCATCTCTTCCGCGCCGAGGCTCAGCAGATGCGGGTTCGTCACCTGGCAGTCGATGAGCGGGAACTTCCAATCCTTCAGCCGCTGCACAAGGTGCCAGAGCGCGATCTTGGATGCCTCGGGCCGAAGATGGAACATGGACTCGCCGCTGTAGGTCATGCCGATGGAGATGCCATACAGTCCGCCGGCAAGCTCTCCGTCCATGAAGACCTCGGTCGAGTGGGCAAACCCAAGCTCGTGGAGCCGGATATACGCCTGCACCATCTCCTTCGTTATCCAGGTCCCGCGTTGCCCCTTGCGCTTCGCCGCGGAGCACTGCCGGACCACTTCGTCGAAACAGGTGTCGAACCGGACCTTGTAATTGCCCTTCTTGAGCGCCTGACGAAGGCTCGTGGATATTTTGAGCTTCTCCGGCCGGAGCACGCACCGGGGATCGGGCGACCACCACATGATCGGCTCGCCCTTGCTGAACCAGGGAAAGATGCCGTTGCTGTAGGCAAGCCGCAGCCGCTCAGGGGACAGGTCCCCGCCCACGCCGAGCAGGCCGTCGTCTTCGGCAAGCTCCGGGTCGGGAAAGATCAGTTCGTCAGGGATCTGGTAAACAGGCATGGGGAGAATAGAGAACTCAATATTCAATATTCAGGATGCAACACTTTATGAAGCTCTGACTATATAAAACAATTCAAATGCGCAAGGCGTCTCTCGCAACCAAAAGTAGGCACCTCTAGGTGAGCCGCAAAGACGCAAGGAAAGACCATGCAAAACAAGGTTTCTTTTCGCTTCTCTTTGCGGCCTTTGCGGCTTTGCGAGAAAATAGCATTTTGGGTTGGATTTAAGCAACATAACTCAAGACAACGCTATCACTTATCAGGATCGCCTTTTTTCTTGAACACGTCCGGATTGATATTGCCTGAGTCCGGCCCGCCGCACTCGGGGATGTAGCAGGAGACGTCGACATGTTCGCATTTTTCCCTGCATGAGGGACAGAGCTCCGGCGGGGTGTCTGCATGGATCGTGTTCCCGCATCTGTTGCATTTCCACGCTGTCATGACCGCTTCCTCTACCGCGTCAGGCCGGTCTTCTTCGCTGCCTCGGAGACTGCCGCCGCGACATGGGCCGCCACCTTCCGGTCGAAGGGGCCCGGAATGATGTAGTCCTCGTGGAGCTCCTTCGTTTCGAGCGTGTGGGCGATGGCCTGGGCCGCGGCGAGCTTTACCGCCTCGTTCACGCCGTGCGCCCGTACGTCGAGGAGCCCCCGGAAGATGCCGGGGAAGCCGAGCATGTTGTTGATCTGGTTCGGATAGTCCGACCGGCCCGTTGCCATGACCCTCACGATATCGACGGCCTCCTCGGGCGCGATCTCCGGCTCGGGGTTCGCCAGGGCGAATACGATGGGGTCCCTGCCCATCTTCCTGATGTCCGCTGCGGTGATGACGTTCGGCGCGGACAGGCCGATGAACACGTCCGCGCCCTTCATGACGTCGCTGATGCTTCCTTTCATCTTCCTCGGATTGGTGATCTTCGCCAGTTCCCGTTTCCAGGGGTCCATGTCCTGCTTCCTGCCCGCGTACAAGGCGCCGGCCCGGTCGCAGACGATGATATCCTTCACCCCCGAGGAGAGGAGGATCCTGGTCGTGGCGGTTCCCGCCGCGCCTGCGCCGACCACCACGATCTTGAACTTCCTGAGGTCGCGCTTCAGGAGGCGCGAAACGTTGATAAGCGCGGCCAGGGCGACCACTGCGGTGCCGTGCTGGTCGTCATGGAACACCGGGATGTCGAGCAGCTTCCGGAGCCGGGCCTCCACCTCGAAGCACCGGGGACCCGAGATGTCCTCGAGATTGATGCCGCCGAATGCCGGCGCGATGTTTTTGACCGTCGCCACGATCTCGTCGACGTTCTTGGTGTTCAGGACGATGGGAAAGGCGTCGATGTTCGCGAACTCCTTGAAGATCATGGCCTTGCCTTCCATGACCGGCAGCGCCGCCTCGGGCCCGATGTCTCCCAGGCCCAGCACGGCGGTCCCGTCGGATACGACTGCCACGGAGTTCCCCTTGATCGTGTAGCGGTATGCATGCTCCTTGTTCTGATGGATGTCCATGCAGACCCGGGCCACGCCCGGCGTGTAGATCTTCGAGAGGTCGCTCCGGTCCCGTATGGGCAGCTTGTTCCTGATCTCGATCTTGCCGCCCTCGTGGACCAGGAAGGTCCGGTCCATGGTGCGGAGGACCTTGACCCCCATCACGGTCTTGATGGCCTTCACGATGGTCTTCTCATGGTCCTCGTCGCGGGCGTTCACCGTGATGTCCCGGATGATCTTGCCCTGCTCGGTGCGAACGATGTCCACGGAGCCGAGGTCGCCGCCGGCGCTCGAAATGGCCGTGGCGATCCTGGCGAACATGCCGATCTTGTTGTCGATCTCCACCCGGATGGTGATGCTGTAGCTGGGACTGCAGAGGTAGTTCATTGCCGGTCTCCTTGTATTTCTCAGGTCGGCTGTCAGTATGCTGTGATGCTGCGTACTCTGATTATAGATTCAATTCGCCTGTCGGTCAACCAGAAGAGGGGTGCCGATGCAGCCATCGGTTTATAACCCTAATTTGAGCTTATATCATTTTTGAAAATCTGAATGCAAAATCTGGACAGAATAGGTATAATTAGCTTTGTCAGACGGCTGCCTCACGACTATCGACTGCAGTTCGACTGACTTACGACCGCCCCATGACTGATTTTCGTGTTGAAAAAGATTCCCTCGGCGACGTGAAGGTCCCGAAGGACGCGCTCTACGGGGCGCAGACCCAGCGGGCCGTCGAGAACTTCCCGGTGAGCGGCATCCGCTTCCCCCGCGTATTCATCCGCGCCCTGGGCCTGATCAAGGCGGTCTCCGCAGAAGTGAACGCCGGCCTGGGGCTGCTCGACGTGAACATCGCCAATGCGGTCCACCTGGCGTCCCTGGAGGTTGCCGAGGGCAAGTGGGACGACCACTTCCCGCTGGACATCTTCCAGACCGGTTCCGGAACCTCGACGAACATGAATGCCAACGAGGTCATCGCTGCCAGGGCGAACCAGATGCTTTCCGGCGGCTCCGTCCATCCCAACAATCACGTGAACATGGGCCAGTCGTCCAATGACGTGATCCCTACTGCCATTCACGTGAGCGCCTATCTGCAGCTCCAGGAGGTCTTTCTCCCTGCGTTCACCCACCTTCATGCCGCGCTCAGGAAACGGGAAGCGGAACTGGACGATATCGTCAAGACCGGCCGAACGCACCTCATGGACGCCATGCCGGTCCGGATGGGCCAGGAGATCGGCGGCTGGGCATTCCAGGTCCAGCAGGGCATCGAACGCATCGAGTCCTGCCTGCCGAGGCTGGCCCGGCTCGCCATCGGCGGCACGGCAGTGGGCACGGGCATCAACGCGCCGAAGGAGTTCGGCTCGATCGTTGCCGCAAGGCTTGCCGGCCGCACGGGCATTCCCTTCCAGGAGGCCAGGAACCACTTCGCCGCACAAGCCGTGATGGACAGCGTAGTCGAGCTGTCAGGCCACCTCAAGACCTCGGCCTCGTCGCTCATGAAGGTCGCCAACGACCTCAGGTGGATGAACAGCGGCCCCATCGCCGGCCTCGGCGAGATCGCGCTCCCCTCGCTGCAGCCGGGATCGAGCATCATGCCGGGCAAGGTGAATCCCGTCATCTGCGAGGCCGTCATGATGGTCTGCGCCCAGGTGACGGGTAACGACGCCGTCATAACGATCAGCAACCAGCACGGCAACTTCCAGCTGAACGTCATGCTGCCCGTGATCGCCCATAATCTGCTCCAGTCCGTAACGCTCCTGGGGAACGCGTCGCGGCTGCTCGCCGACAAGGCCGTAGCAGGCTTCACGGTGAATACGGCGCGGATCGCGGGACTGGTGGGACAGAACCCCATACTGGTGACGGCGCTCAATCCCGTCATCGGGTACGACAGGGCCGCCCAGATCGCGAAGAAGGCATACGCCGGAGGAAGGTCCGTCAAGGAGATCGCGGCGGAGATGACGGACCTGTCGAAGAAGGACCTGGACAAGCTCCTCGACCCGAGACCGATGACGGAAGGCGGGATCGGGGAAAAATAATCGCAGGGGCGGCCCTATGTGGCCGCCCGTCGAAAGGCAACCACGCAGGGTTTCCCCTACAGGTAGAATGAATATGCTCCTCCCCACATCATCGGTCGGCAGAAAACTGGTCATGGCCGCGACAGGCCAGTTGATCATTTTGTTCGTCATCCTCCATGTCCTCGGGAATGCGACCATCTATTTCGGCCTGCTCAACGCCTATGCCGCGCACCTTCACGCCCTGCCGCCCCTGATCTGGTCCTTCCGGATCGGCCTCATCATTCTCTTCTCCTTCCATATATACTATGGCATTGTATTGACCCTGGAGAACAACAGGGCAAAGCCTCAGTCCTACGTAATGCGAAACGACCTGAGCGCGACCGTTGCCGGAAGGAACATGGTATGGACGGGTGCCGTCATCGGCTCCTTCATTATCTATCATCTTCTTCATTTTACCGTGCAGATAACGAACCCCGGCCTGGCCGCTGCGCGGCACCTTGATTCCCTGGGCAGGCCCGATGTCTTCACGATGGTCGTAAAGAGCTTTCAGAACTTCGGCATTGCTTCCGTCTATCTCCTGTCCATGATCGCGCTGTGGCTTCACCTCTCCCACGGCATCCAGAGCTCCTTCCAGACCTGGGGGCTGAACAGCGAACAGAGCTTTCCGATCGTCAAACGGCTGAGCGCGTTGGCGGCGATCGTCTTGTTCGTTGCTTATGTCGCCGTGCCTGTTGTGATCGCGACGGGGATATTGAAATAAAGCAACAGCCACCACAGAGACACAGAGGCACAGAGAGAATCCGGGAAGCATGCGGCCCTTTTGTTGTTCTCTGTGTTCTCTGTGCCTCTGTGGTAACGACTTTTTGAGGTAATCTTAACTATGATCCTTGACGGCAAAACACCCTCCGGCCCCCTCCCTGAAAAATGGGACAAGCGCAAGCAGGAGATGAAGCTCGTCTCGCCGGCCAACAAGCGCAAATACCGGATCATCGTTGTCGGCACCGGCCTGGCCGGCGCGTCGGCTGCCGCTACCCTCGGCGAGCTGGGCTACAACGTCGAGTCCTTCTGCTTCCAGGACACGCCACGCCGCGGCCACAGCATCGCGGCCCAGGGCGGCGTCAACGCGGCCAAGAACTACCCGAACGACGGCGACAGCATCTACCGCCTCTTCCTGGACACGGTGAAAGGCGGCGACTTCCGCGCTCGGGAATCGAACGTCTATCGCCTGGCGCAGGTGAGCGGCAGCGTCATCGACCAGGCCGTCGCCCAGGGCGTTCCCTTTGCCCGGGACTACGCAGGGTATCTCGACAACCGCTCCTTCGGCGGCGCCCAGGTATCGCGGACCTTCTACGCCCGCGGCCAGACGGGCCAGCAGCTCCTGCTCGGCGCTTTCGGCAGCCTTATGCGCCAGATCAGGGTGGGAAGTGTAAAGCTCCATCCGAGGACGGAGATGCTGGACCTGGTTGTCGTGAACGGCGAGGCGAAGGGCATCACCGTCCGGGACCTGGTCACCGGCGAGGTCTCGTCCCATGCCGCCGACGCGGTCTGTCTCTGCACGGGCGGGTATACGAACGTCTTCTATCTGTCCACGAACGCCGCGGGGTCGAACGTGACCGCCACCTACCGCGCGTTCAAGAAGGGCGCACTGTTCGCCAATCCCTGCTTCACCCAGATCCACCCGACCTGCATCCCCGTCACGGGGGACCACCAGTCCAAGCTCACCCTGATGTCCGAGTCGCTCCGGAACGACGGCAGGGTCTGGGTGCCGAAGACCAAGGGCGACAGCCGGGCGCCCGGCGATATCCCTGAGACGGACCGGGACTATTTCCTCGAGCGCAAGTACCCCGCCTTCGGGAACCTCGCGCCGCGCGACATCTCGTCGCGCGCGGCAAAGGAAGTATGCGACGAAGGACGCGGCGTCGGACCGGGCGGACGGGGCGTGTATCTCGATTTCGCCAATGCTATCGGCCGCCTCGGCGAAGGCACGATCCGCGAGCGGTACGGGAACCTCTTCGAGATGTACGGGCAGATCACCGCGGAGAACGCCTACCAACAGCCCATGCGCATCTACCCCGCGCCCCACTACGCCATGGGCGGACTGTGGGTGGATTACAATCTGGAAAGCACCATTCCGGGGCTTTTCGTCCTGGGCGAGGCGAACTTTTCCGACCACGGCGCGAACCGCCTCGGCGCAAGCGCCCTGATGCAGGGGCTCGCCGACGGCTACTTCATCATCTCCTACACCATCGCCAATTATCTTGCACGGGCAACGCCGGGCGCCGTGACTACGAACCATGCCGAGTTCCTGAAGTCGCGGGAGGACGTCGCCTGCTTCACGAGCAAACTGCTCGCCATCAACGGGAAGAGGACGGTGAACGAGTTCCACCGTGAGCTGGGCAGGCTCATGTGGGAGAACGTGGGCATGGCCCGCAGCGAGGCATCTTTGAAAAGCGCGCTTTCGCTGATCCCGCGGCTCCGCGCCGAGTTCTGGGAGAACGTGAAGGTCACCGGGACCGGGACGGAGCTGAACCAGGAGCTCGAGAAGGCCGGCCGTGTCGCCGACTTCCTCGAGTTCGGCGAGCTCATGGCGCTCGATGCCCTGCACCGGAACGAATCCTGCGGCGGTCATTTCCGCGTGGAATATGAGATGCCCGACGGGGAAGCGAAGCGCGACGACGAAAACTATTGCTATGTTGCCGCCTGGGAGTTCAAGGGCGTCGATAAAGCTCCGGAGCTGCACAAGGAACCGCTCACGTTCGAGAATGTGAAGCTGGCGGTACGCAGTTACAAGTAAACCACGAAGGCAAGAGGACAGGAGCGTAAGAAGGTAAATCGTAAGTCATCGTTACTTCCCTCCTTCCTTCATTCCTTCTTACCTTCAGGTTAATCGAGGCCTATATGAATTTAACTCTTTACGTCTGGCGCCAGAAGGGGCCGAAGGATGCGGGCCGCCTTGTCCGGTATGAGGCGAAGGACGTCTCGCCGGACATGTCGTTCCTCGAAATGCTCGACCTGGTGAATGAAGGCCTGGTCAGGAAAGGCGACGATCCCATCGCCTTCGACCATGACTGCCGCGAGGGCATCTGCGGCATGTGCGCGCAGGTCATCAACGGCATCCCCCAGGGGCCGCAGAAAAAGACCACGGTCTGCCAGCTTCACATGCGCCACTTCAAGAACGGCGACACCATCTACATTGAGCCGCTGCGCGCCCGCGCCTTCCCCGTGATCAGGGACCTGGTCGTGGACCGGGGATCCCTGGACAAGATCATCCAGTCCGGGGGCTACATCTCGGCCCACACCGGCGGCGTACCCGACGGCAACGCCATCCTCATTCCCAAGGACGACGCCGACCGGGCGATGGACGCCGCCGAATGCATCGGCTGCGGCGCCTGTGTGGCTGCCTGCCCCAACGGCTCGGCCATGCTCTTCACCGCCGCCAAGGTCACCCAGCTCGCCACGCTCCCCCAGGGAAGGACCGAGGCGGCCCGCCGCGTCTGCGTCATGACCGAGGAAATGCTGGGCCAGGGCTTCGGCAACTGCGGCAACCACTATGAGTGCCAGGCTGTCTGCCCCAAGGACATCAAGGTCCAGTTCATCGCAAAGCTGAACCGCGAGTTCATCAAGGCACGGCTTAAATAAGGCACCCTGCCTCCTGGTTCCCCGGCAGGCTTAATCTATAGTTTGACGTTGCAAATTCCCCTGTCCTATGCTATTTATGTAGTTAATTGCTCCATTAGCAATTCCTATACTCCGTATATCCCCATCTACAAGGAGGCCAACATGAAACATCTGTCCTGGGTAGTCGCTGTAATCTTCGCGTTCACGTTGTTCGCCGTCCCGGTGTTTGCCGCGGACACTTTTGACCTGGTCATTCCCCTGCCGCTCACGGGCAAACCGGCCAAGTTCGGCGAGATCATGAAGCGGTCCTACGAGCTGGCCGCCGAGGAGATCAACGCCAAGGGCGGCGTGAAAGGCAAGAAGATCGCCCTCTCCTTCGAAGACTCCAACGGCAAGCCGGAGACGGCGCGGGCCATCGTCGAGAAGCTGATCGACTCGAAGAAGCAGCCCGTCATCGTGGGTGAGTACACCTCATCCTGCGCGAAGGCCGTGGCCGCCGTTGCCGAGGAGCGCAAGACGCCCTACCTCGTCGTGGCAAGCGCCGACGACGACATCACCCAGAAGAACTACAAGTATGTGTTCCGCCAGAACCAGGTGAACGCCCACTACGGCGACGCCGTCGTCTCTTTCCTGAAAGAGGTCGTGAAGCCCAAGACCATCGCTATTCTCCATGAAAGCACAGCCTTCGGAACGTCGGGGGCGGATGCCATGGCAAAGGACGCCGCCTCTTTCGGCGCGAAGGTCGTTCTGAGGGAAAAGTTCGAAAACGGCGCCATCGACTTCAAACCGCTGCTATCGAAAGTCAAGGCCGCCCAGCCTGACGTGATCTACACCGTTGCTTATGCCAACGAGGCCCAGCTCATCATGAAGCAGGCCAAGGAGCTTCGCATCGATGCCAAACTGTATGGGGGCGGAGCAGCCGGTTTCGCCATCCCCGAGTTCATCAAGGGCGCGCAGGATGCCGCGGAATATGTGGTCAGTGCGACCCTCTGGACCCCCCAGCTCAATTATCCCGGCGCGAAGGCCTTTGCCGACAAGTACAAGACCAAGTATGGCGATTATCCCTCGTACCACGGGGCTTCGGCCTATGCCGCGCTCTTTGTGACCGCCGACGCCCTCAACCGGGCAAAGAACTGGACGCAGGACGGCATTCGCGACGCCCTCAAGGCCACAAACCTGAAAACGGCCTACGGTCCGGTGAAATTCGAGGACAAGGAAGGATACCAGAACCAGAACTTCCATGAGACCCTGGCGATCCAGGTTCAGAAGGGCGAGTTCGAGACCGTCTGGCCAAAGTCCCATGCCAGCAAACCCTACATATATCCGGTCCCGTCGTGGAGAGACCGGAAATAATTCCCCAGGCAGGCAAACCATCGATAGCAGGGTGCTTTACCCCTGTCCCCCTCCGACCGAGGGGGACAGGACGAAGAGCATCACAGCAACTGATCCGTCATCCCGTCCATAAAGGTGATCTGTGACCGCAATCCAGACCGAAGTCCTTCTCCAGACGCTCATCTCAGGGGTGCTGCTCGGCGGGCTCTATGCACTGATCGCCCTCGGCATGACCATCATCATGGGCGTCATGAAGATCATCAACCTTGCTCACGGCGAGCTTATGATGGTGGGCATGTATATCGCCTTCGTCCTCTTTTCCTGGCTCCATATCGATCCTTATCTGTCCGTCTTCATTGCTGCGCCGTTCCTCTTCCTGCTCGGGATCGGGCTTCAGAAGTATCTCATCAACCCGGTCATGAAGGTGGATTCCATCCTGCCGGAGAACCAGGTGATCCTCACTGTCGGGATCGGCATGGTGCTGGCGAACCTCGCCACGATCATCTTCCAGTCCGACTACCGCCAGACGCCGGTCTCCTACGGCACCAAGGCCTGGTACCTTCGCGATTACTGGAAGGACTCGCCGGTGGACATTTCGCTGTCCATGCCCTGGACCGTCTCGTTCACCATGGCACTCCTGATCACCGCGGGCCTCTGGTTCTTCCTTACCAAGACGGACATGGGAAAGTCCATCCGCGCCACAGCCCAGGACCTTGACGCGGCCCTGCTGATGGGCGTCAACGTGGAACGCATGCGGGTCGTCACCTTCGGCCTCGGTTCGGCCCTGGTCGGCGCGGCCGGCTGCCTCTTTATCCCGATCTACTACATTTATCCCGATATCGGCGGACAGTTCACGCTCATCTCATTCGTCATCACGATCCTGGGCGGGCTCGGGTCCACGGTGGGGGCCATCATCGGCGGCCTTATCCTCGGGCTTTTTGAATCGCTTACGGCAACCTATGTCGGCATGGGCTGGGCGCCGGTCGGCCGGTTCGTCATCTTCGTCGCCGCGCTCATTTTCATCCCGGGGGGCGTAGCGTCGCTGCTCCGAAGCAGGAAGTTCGGAAAATGAAAAAGCACATTACCTACATTGTCCTGGGACTCCTCGCTCTCGTGCCGCTCCTGGGCCTGAGCAGCTACATGATGCACATCCTCATCCTCGTCATCATGTGGTCCGTTATCGGCATGGCATGGAACCTCCTTTCGGGATACTGCGGACAGGTCTCCTTCGGCCACGCGGCGTTCTTCGGCGTCGGCGCCTATACCGCGGGCATGCTCTACAGCAAGCTCGGCATCTCGGGCTGGTGGGGTTTCCCGGCAAGCGTGGTCGTGGTCGCTGTCTTTGCCCTGGGCATCGGATACATATGCCTCCGCCTCCGGGGTCCCTACTTCGCCCTTGCAACGCTGGCCATGGGGGTGATCTTCAGGATCGTGGCGGAGAACCTCGTCGGCGTTACCGGCGGCGACCTGGGCATCATGCTGCGGGAGCGCACCTGGATCGACAAGACGTGGTACTTCTACATCATCCTGCTCGTTGCGGCAGTGACCTATTACCTGGTGCGGAAGATAATCGAATCGAAGCTCGGCTACTACTTCGTCGCCATCCGTGAGGACCAGGACGCGGCCGAGTCCCTCGGCATCAACACGACGAAATACAAGACGATCGCGCTGATCCTAAGCGCCGTGATCACCGGCTTTGCCGGCGTCTTCTACACCAACTACATGGGCTACATTGATCCCAAGGTCGTCTTTGCTCTTCATGACATCTCGATCATCACCATCATGGTCGTCATGGTCGGCGGCGTGGCGACCTACTGGGGCCCGGTCGTGGGCGCCATCATCATGGTGCTGCTCGCCGAGATCATCCGGTCCATCCCCAAGCTCGGCACGGCCCACCACACGCTATTCGGGGTCCTCCTGATCGTCATCATCATCTTTCTGCCGAATGGCATCGTCGGGGACTTTTCGAAGCTGAAGCGCCTTTTCGGCATGAGGAGTCCCGCTCCATGAGCCTGCTCGAGGTCAAGAGGGTTTCCCGCTTTTTCGGCGGCATTACGGCCGTGAAGGACGTCTCGTTCGACATTACGAAGGGCGAGATCCTCGGTCTCATCGGACCGAACGGCGCCGGCAAGACAACCGTTTTCAACGTCGTAAACGGCTTCTACCCGCCCTCGCGCGGCGAGGTCTTCTTCAAGGGTGAGCAGATATCGGGCCTCAAGCCCCACCAGATCTGCCAGCGAGGCCTTGCCCGGACCTTCCAGGTCGTAAAGCCCCTGCAGCGGATGAGCGTGCTCGACAACGTCGTCGCCTCGGCGTTCCTTCGCGCCAGGGACCGGAAAGAGGCCGATGCGATCGCAGCCGAAGTTCTGAATTTCACCTCGCTCGACGAGGACCGGAACGTGATCTCCAAAGGCCTGCCTTTAGGCAAGCGAAAACGGCTCGAGATCGCCCGGGCGCTGGCAACACGGCCCGACCTGCTGCTCCTGGACGAGTCCTTCGCGGGGCTCAACCCTTCGGAGCTCGACGAGTCCATTCAGATCATCCGGAACATCAAGAAGAAAGGCATCACCATCATGATCATCGAGCACCACATGAAGGTGATCATGTCCATCTCGGACCGCATCGTCGTCCTGAATTACGGCGAAAAGATAGCCGAAGGCTCGCCGCTGGAGATCGGCAGGAACCCGCTGGTCGTCGAAGCATACCTGGGAGAGGCGCAGAGTGCTTGAGATACGGAACATAGACGTCTACTACGGCGACGTCCAGGTGATCTGGGACATTTCCTTCGACGTGAAACAGGGGGAAGTGGTCGCGCTCATCGGAGCCAACGGCGCGGGGAAGTCGACGACGCTCAAGACCGTCTCGGGCCTCTTGAAGCCCAAAAAGGGAGAGATCCTGTTCAACGGGACCTCGCTCCATACGGTTGAGGCGTACCACCGGATCGACCTCGGAATGGCCTTTTGCCCGGAGGCCCGCAGGTTGTTCGTGGATATGACCGTCGAAGAGAACCTCGACATGGGCTCGCTCCGGGGCGACGCAAAGCAAAAACGTGAACAGACGAAAAAAATGGTGTTCGGCCTTTTCCCGAGGCTGAAGGAGCGCAGAAAGCAGCTGGCAGGCACGCTTTCGGGAGGCGAACAGCAGATGGTGGCCATCGGGCGGGGATTGATGTCGCTCCCGAAGTTGTTGATGTTCGATGAGCCGTCCCTGGGACTGGCGCCCATCCTCGTCAGGGAGATCTTCGATGTGATCCGGAAGATCCAGAAGGAAGGGACGACGGTCCTGATCGTCGAGCAGAATGTGAAACAGACGCTCGCCATTGCCGACCGGGCCTATGTGCTCGAGACCGGCAAGGTGGTCATGCAGGGGACCGGCACGCAGCTGCTGAGCGATCCCCATGTGAAAGCGGCATACCTGGGATTGTGATAAACTCATAGGCAGAAAAAGGCGGCAGAACCCCTATTCAACAAGCCTTTCTGTCTTCGCGGTGCTGTCTGGAGGTGGCTTATGTATGTTGCTGACTGGATGACAAAAAGGACCTTCACCATCGGGCCCGACGATTATCTCTCCGACGCCATCACCCTGATGAAGGAAAAGGCGATCAAGCATCTGCCCGTCGTAAAGGCCGGCAGGCTCAAAGGCATCCTCTCGGACCGGGACATCAAGGAGTACAGCCCCTCCAAGGCCACGACCCTCGATATCTATGAACTGCACTATCTCCTCGCGAACACCAGGATCAAGGAGCTCATGAAGACGAAGGTCGTCACGACCGCGCCGGACACCCCGGTGGAAGAGGCGGCCATGATCATGCTTGACCAGGATATCGGCTGTCTGCCCGTCGTCGACGGCGGATCGCTCTGCGGGATCATCTCGGACAAGGACATCTTTCACGCCCTGGTGGACATCACCGGCGTTCGTCACGGCGGCCACCGCATCTTCCTGACCGTCGAGGACCGTCCAGGCTCGATCCGCGAGGTCGCGGACATCGTCCGGCGCCACGGGTTCCACCTGCAGGGGATCCTCACGTCCTACGAGTGGGCCCGGGAAGGGTATCGCAAGGTGGTCATTCGGACGACCGATATTGGTGATTTCCGGGGGCTCAAGGAAGAGCTGGAAGACAACTACAGGAACGTCCAGATCAAAAAGGGATAAGGATGCTCCGGACGAACCGCTGCTCTGTAAACAAAGGCCGGGAAGCCTGCTTCCCGGCCTTTGCTGGTGTCAGTACCTGCATTTCACCCTGGCGGTAACGATCATTCGCTCACGCCGCTTTCTTCATTTCCCGTACGGCGAACTTCTTTTCCAGCACCGCGAGCTTTTCCATGATGCCCGTGTATTCCAGCTCGTTCATGGGCAGCATGGCCGCGCCGAAGAACCCCTGCCTGCGCATGTCCATGGCCTTGTCCGCGACGTGGTCGCGCACCCGGTCCCAGAACGGATGGTCGAATGCGTCCACCGGGCCCGTCAGCTGCCCGTCACGGACGCAGAACGTCGCGCAGCTCACGACCGGCGGTCCGTCAAAGTAGCTGATCGTGGAATTCAACTTCACCGGCATGATCGGCATGGTGTGCGATCCCCGCATGCACCCGGCGACGAAGTGGCCGATGGCGAAAGGCTGCAGAACCTCGCCGGTCGCCGGAAAGTCCATCTGGCTGCGGATGAGCATGACCGGGTCGTCCTTGCCGGTATATTTTCCCGCGATGTTGTGGAGCCGCGAGGTCGCCACGGAGACCGCCTGGGTCCCCGCCGCGCGCGACCAGATCGATTCCACGACGAACCGCTCCGGGTCGCGCAGCAGCGTGGCGATGTCATAGAGGTCCTCGGGCGCGTTCAGCTCGATGATCCGGTCGCCCTCGGTGTTGTTCACGTCCATGATCACGAACTTGAAGCCCTTTGCCATCTTGGGGGAAAGCATGAGCCCCGGCGTGTTCATGGCGTCGCCGAAGGCGAGGTAGAGCGGAAGATTGTATGCCCCGGGATCGGTCTTGTCGGCCGCAAAGAACAGGAACGGCTCGCCCGGCCGCTCCTCGAACTCCATCTCCGTGACCGCGGGCCCCATGCCGTGCACGTTCCCGGAGAAGGCGTCTTTCAGCAGGTCCTGCCCCGCCCCGTAGAGACCCTGGGACTTGGCCACCGCGGTCCCGGCGAGGAAGGCCTCCCAGGCAAGCTTGTGGACCTGCGCGTTGTCCACACCGCCGGTGTGGGTCATCAGGATGGCTACGTCATCTCCGGTGAAGCTCACGTAGCTGTCGATCAGCAAATCCTTGCCCTTCTCTTTGATATGCCGCGTCACGGTCGCCACGAGCTTTTCCGAAGGTGCGATGTGTCCTCCCACAGATCCGATGTCCGCCTTGATAACGCTCAGTGTGATCTTCATGCCAGTCCTCCTTTCATCGAAAAGTTGCGGAATTCTGAAACTTGAACGATCGTTCTGCTTTTTTTATAATACAATGATAGCACTCCTTACGGCATTTCGGGCGAGGAGGACAAGCGTTGCAGAAAACAGCACAAGCAAAGTATGATTCACTCGGGAAGGTCAGGCAGGCTCTGGTTATTTTTTCTTGCAGAATGGTGCGTGAGCGGCCGCAACAAAGGACAGCGGCCGGAGATCAGGCGGGATCGGCGACCTTCCACAAGGTCTCAAAGTTGCAAATGATGACATCAGGTTCGCCAGCATGGTCCTTCACGATCTCGCCCCGGGAGTTCATCGCCAGGAGAAGGTCATTCATCTTCAGGAGCGAACCGTCGTAGCCCGCGCCGCGAAGCCGGGCGATGACACGGTCCAGATAGGCCCGTCCCTGCGCCGCATCGATGATGCCCTTGCGGACCGCCTTGGCAAGATCGACCGGGGTGAGCAGCTGGTCCTCGTGCTCCGGCACCCACTCGTCCGGTCCGTTGTAGTAGCCCCGTATGGTGATGTAGTTATGCTCCGCCGCCAGCACGGGATCGCCGTCGATATCGACGATCGTCCGGTGGGACTGGTACCGCCGGGGATCGACCGACATCTCGATCTTCAGACTGCCCGTCACGTAGATGGCGCGCACATAGACGGCATGGATGCCGCGGCTGTTCAGGTCCTGGGAGATGGCGAACTCCTCGAACGGGCTGTTGATGCCGTGGAGCCTGATCATCGCGATCTCCTCGGGGCTGAACTTGCTGTCCGTCGGGAACTCCCCCACGCGGGATGTTTCCCAGACCAGGTGAATGTTGTCCTTGGTGACCGTATAAAACACCTCGTTGTCGTTCGACAGGCTCAGGGAGGGCGTCTTGCGCCATCGCTCGGGAAGGAAGTAGTCGAAGAGGCGCGCGTTCCGACCGACGACCCACATGCGGCCGCCCGTGCTTTCCGCGCGTCCGAAGATATAGGGCACGCCGAATATCTCCGTGCGGGACAGGTGAGGAGGCAGCGGCGTCGGGTCGAGACGGCATTTCTGATCGTCAAGATAACAGTGCCGCCGGGTCGCCTTGACCCGGTCCTCGTGCTCCGGTGTCCGGAAGAGAAGCTCGTAGTCGATCACCGAATATCTCCCCACCTCCATCAGGTGATAGAGCAGGTCCACCTGCTTTGCCGCCGCGCCGGCATCTCCGTTCCCGCCCAATTGCTCGATGCGCTCGCAGTCATGCTCCTCGATGATGACGTGCTCGGGCTTCATGTCCGCCATGAGATAGCCCTTGACGGTAAGGTGGTCGAGGGCCTTCTTCTGCATCGTTGTCAGGTGATGAACGAGGTCGGGCATCTCCACCTTGATGTGCTCGAAGATCTCGACGAGGTTCTTGCCCCGGATCCATTCGTAGACCAGCTTGTACTGCTTCAGGATGTCGAGGTCGACGCCGGGATGGCGCGCCTGGATGCGGTTGATCTTTGCGCGCGACCGGCCGCTTTGCCACGCCTGCATCCGCTGGGGCGGCACGTAGATCGCCAGGGGCCGCTGCACCTTGATCCACTGAAGCATCTGGCCGAAATGCTTGTCGCCCATCTCCATCACCAGGGCGAACTCCTCCCAGGGGCTGTTGAATTCGGCGCTCATGAACTCCTGCAGCGTGTGGGTGTTCAGCGGAACATCCTCGCCGACGCGGTTGTGCTTGACCACCAGGTCGAGACTGGTGCCGTTGATGCGCCGCGTCGGGACGCGGTAGACCGAGCTCGTGCCCAGAAGGCGCACGCGGTGCTTCGTGAACCAGCTCTCTTCGTACCAGTTCTCGATCTGGAGATGCTCCTGGTGCGGCTCTGCGAAACGCGTGAGGTAAAGGTCGCCGCCGTCCTCCGTCGTGGTATGGAGGTACACGACGCCCAGGACGTTGACCAGCGAGGTTGGGTGGGAAGTCTTACGCATAGGAGTATCGATGCCGGAAAAAGAGCAACCGCCCCGGCACGCGGGGCGCCAGAGCGGTTGTTGTATGGCAATCCTTCATGTCCATGGTTCGCGCCTCAACGCGGCCTGAAGCCTCCGCGATGGCTTCCGGAGGATCCGTGTGAACGATTACGCTCTGCCTATCCGAGCCGTTTCTTGAACGCCTCGAACTGCTGCTTCAGCCGGACAGGCAGGCGATCCCCGAAGACCGCGAAATGCTTCTCGATGTCCGGAATTTCAGCCTTCCACTCCTTGAGGTCCACTTCCAGGAGAGCCTTCATGTTCCCGGCGGGGATGTCCAGGCCGGACAGGTCCAGGTCCCCGTCCTTGGGCATGAACCCGATGGGCGTCTCCCGGGCGCCGACCGTGCCGTCCACGCGATCGCACATCCACTTGAGCGGCCGGCTGTTGTCGCTGAAGCCCGGCCACAGGAACTTGCCTTCCGCGCTCTTGCGGAACCAGTTGACGTAGAAGATGCGGGGCGCCTTCGCGCCCAGGGTATCTCCCATGGTGAACCAGTGAGCGAAATAATCTCCCATGTGATATCCGCAGAACGGCTTCATGGCAAAGGGATCACGGCGAAGATTGCCCACCGCCCCGATGTTCGCCGACGTGGTCTCCGAGGCTGCCGTCGCTCCCATGAACACGCCGTGGTCCCACGAATAGGCCTCGGTAACGAGCGGCACCACGCTGCTGCGTCTGCCGCCGAAAATGAAGATATCAATGGGCACGCCCTCGGGGTCCTCCCAGTCCGGGCAGATGACCGGGCACTGCGAGGCCGGCGCGGTAAATCGTGCGTTGGCATGCGCCGCGTCCTCGCGGCTTGCCGGCGTCCAATCCCTGCCTTTCCAGTCGATGGCATGGGAGGGAGCGTCCGACATGCCTTCCCACCATATGTCGCCGTTGTCCGTCAAGGCGCAGTTCGTGAAGATGACGTTCTTCTTCAGCGTATCCATCGCCATGGGATTGGTGTCATAGGACGTGCCCGGCGCTACGCCGAAGAAGCCGCTTTCGGGATTAATGGCGTGCAGCCTCCCGTCGCCCCGGACCTTCATCCAGGCGATGTCGTCGCCGATGCACTCGCATTTCCAGCCCTTGAGCGACGGCTGCATCATGGCAAGGTTCGTCTTGCCGCAGGCCGAGGGGAACGCCGCCGCGATGTGGTACCGTTTCCCCGCGGGGTTCGTCAGCCGCAGGATCAGCATGTGCTCGGCCATCCAGCGTTCCCGCCGCGCCATGTTCGACGCAATGCGAAGGGCGAGGCATTTCTTGCCGAGCAGGGCGTTGCCGCCATAGCCGGAGCCGTAGGACCAGATGAGGTTCTCTTCGGGGAAATGGCTGATGTACTTCTTCTCGATCGGCGCGCAGGGCCAGAGCGCGTCCTTCCGGCCCTTCTCGAGCGGCGCCCCTATGGAATGGAGGCAGGGAACGAACTCACCCGTCTCACCGAGGACGTCAAGCACCGACCTGCTCACCCGCGTCATGATGTGCATGCTGCAGACCACGTAGGGACTGTCAGTCAATTCCACGCCGATCTTGGCGATGGGCGAACCGATGGGTCCCATGGAAAAGGGAATGACATACATCGTCCTTCCCTTCATGCACCCGGCGTACAACCCTCGCATGGTCTTCTTGAGCTCATCAGGATGGACCCAGTTGTTCGTTGGGCCGGACTCGTCCTGCGATGTTGTGCTGATGTAGGTACGGTCCTCTACGCGGGCCACGTCGCTGGGATCTGTGCGAAAGAGAAAGCTGTTCGGCCGTGTGGCAAGGGGGATCGCCATGCCGCGCCCCTGGAGAAGCGCCATCATCCGGTCGTATTCGGCCTTCGATCCGTCACACCACTGGATATCCTCGGGTTTGCAGAGGTCAGCGACCTCCTTGACCCAGGCGTTCAGTCGTTCGTTCCGCGATCCGATCGTCATCTTCATTCTCCTCATGCGTACGCCCCTGCCGCAGCCGGAGGGGTCCAGTCGCGTTCATGCCGCTGTTTTCTGTGAGCGGTATTATCGGACATCGGCGGCAAAAAGTAAAGAGCCTTTGCACCGGGGGAACGCCAAATCGTTTGCTTCACAAAGGGCGGTCGGGTATGATGGGCTCGTATGGAAGGAGGCGAACATGCCGGTTTCGAAAGAAGCGCTCCAGGAAGCGGTCAGGAAGGCGGCGGTGGAGAATCGGTTGACGTGCGAAAAGGCCCATGCACTGGGGAAGGAACTGGATGTTCCGCTGCAGGAGATCGGCGCGGTCTGCAATGAGCTGAATATCAGGATCAAGGACTGCCAGCTCGGCTGCTTCTGACGGCCTAGGGCAGCCCCTTGCGCTCCGCACTGCTTGCGGCGGGCATCCCGCAGCCTTCACTATAGCAGATCACACGGTTCTTGCCTGCCGCCTTGGCGTGATAGAGGGCGATATCCGCCTCGTTGATCAGTTCCATAATGGACTTCTGCTTGTCGCCCGCCATGCTGGAAACGCCGAGGCTGACGGTTACCGTGTCCTGGGGATGGTTCACCTTGACCGTGAACGGATACTCTTCGACCGACTGACGAAGGCGTTCTGCGACGGCACGGGCCTCTTCCATCGTCGTCTCGGTGAGCAGGATCGAAAATTCCTCTCCGCCATAGCGGAAGCAGATGTCGGTGCTGTCGGTTCTGCAAGCCGTCCGAAGCAGCGGCCCCATCTGGGCGATCAATCTGCTCCCCTCGAGGTGGCCGTACCGGTCGTTCACCCGCTTGAAGTCGTCGATGTCGATCATGACGAAGGCGAATTCCCTGCCCGTACGTATCTTCCTTCGCACCTCCTCAGCCAGCTTTTCCATCAGGACGCGGTAGTTCAGAAGGCCCGTGAGCTCGTCAATGCGGGACAGCTCCAGCGTCTTTCGGAAAAGCTCGGCCTTTTCGAACCCTGCGGAAATGAGCGGGGAAAGCGTCCGGATCGTATCGAGGTCCTCCACCTGGAACGCCCGGGGTTCGCCGTGGCTGAAACTCATGACGCCGATGACCCGGCTTTCGTTCTTGAGGGCGATGCCCACGTAGCTCCCCGGCTTGCGCACTTCCTCGGGATACTGGAGGAACCCTTCGTAAAGGGCCGCGTCCTGCAGGAAGATAGGCTCTCCCGTTGCCGCGATGGTGCCGGGCGCTCCGATGTCGTAGAAGATGGTGTCAAGGGTGGCGTTCTTGAAGAGCGGGCCGCCATAGAAGAACGGTTCGAGGCCGGTCATGTCCTTTTTAACGGTGTAGACGGTGGCGTCTTCGAAGGGAACTTCCTTGTTGATGACAGCGACGATCTTTTTGATGAGATCGAAGGGTTCGGTCTCTGAGGCGATGATCCTCCCCACCTCGTAGAACAGGTGGTTCTCGGTCAGTTTCCGGTGAAAGAGCGCCCTGTAGTCGCGCTTTGCACGTCGTGTCTTAAGCGGTGCCGCCGGCTTCTTTATTCGAGTCGCCGCCTTCGCCTCCGGTTTCTTCGCTGATGCCGGCCTCTTTTTTCGCGTCGCGGTCTTCTCAGCCGGCTTCTTCGATTTCGCCGGTTTCCGCAACCTCGACGATCGCTGTTTTTTGTTCGGCATGATCAGCCTCAGATACCCATGAGATCACCGTATGTTAGAACGCATGTCATTATATCACAGATTAATTGTTATCAACATGAAAGATTATTTTTTTCTGGCCCCTGTGCCTTCCGCCGAAACCGCGGTTTCGCTGACCTCCGGACGAAATACCAGCTGTCTGCCCTCGACATCAACCAGTACGCGGGAGCCTTCCTTCACCTCACCCGAAAGGATCCTGGAGGCCAGCGGGTTCAGGATGTCTCGTTGGACCACACGCTTGAGAGGCCGGGCGCCGTACACCAGGTCGAATCCCTCTTCCGCAAGGAGCTCCCGGGCGGCGTCAGTCAGCTCGATCTCGATCTTCCTGTCGGCAAGGCGCTTCCGGACGAGGCCGACCTGCAAGCCCACGATCTTCTTCAGCACGTTCGGATCAAGGGGATGGAAGATGATCATATCGTCCACACGGTTCAGGAACTCAGGCCGGAAATGATGTCGCATGGCATCGGTCACTCGCCTCCGCATCTCCGTCTCGTCGTTCTGATATTCCTGAATATCCTGGCTCCCGATGTTCGATGTCATAATGACCACGGTGTTCTTGAAGTCCACGGTCCTGCCATGGCCGTCGGTGAGCCTGCCGTCGTCCAGGAGTTGCAGCATCACGTTGAAGACCTCGGGGTGGGCCTTTTCGATCTCGTCAAAGAGGATGACCGCATAGGGTTTCCTTCGGACCGCCTCGGTCAACTGTCCGCCCTCGTCATATCCCACGTATCCCGGAGGCGCTCCGATGAGTCGTGATACCGTGTGGCGTTCCTGGTATTCGGACATGTCGATGCGGATCATCGCCTGTTCATCGTCAAAGAGAAATTCTGCGAGCGCGCGGGCGAGCTCGGTCTTCCCCACCCCTGTCGGTCCCATAAAGATAAAGCTGCCGATGGGCCGGTCGGGCTCCTGGATCCCGGCGCGGGCCCGGCGCACGGCGTCGGAGACCGCGGCTACGGCCTCGTCCTGGCCGACTACGCGCATTCGAAGCCGGTCCTCCATATGCAGGAGCTTCTGCTTCTCGCCTTCCAGCATCCTGCTCACCGGGATGCCGGTCCACTTCGAGACGATCTCGGCCACGTCCTCGTCATCGACCTCTTCCTTGAGGATCTTTGCCTGCGACTGGACCGCAGCCAGAGCGGCCGATTCCGCTTCGAGCTGCTTGTGAAGCTCCGGGAGCCTTCCGTAGCGAAGCTCTGCGGCGCGCCCCAGGTTCCCTTCGCGCTCGGCCTTACCGGCGTCGGTCCCGGCGTGGTCGATCTGCTCCTTGATGCCGCGGATCTTCTGGATTCCGCCCTTTTCCGCCTGCCACTGGGCCCGGAGCCCGCCCCGCTTTTCCGAGAGATCAGCGATCTCCTTTTCGATCTTCGCCAGCCGCTCCACTGATGCCGGGTCCTGTTCTTTTTTCACCGCTTCACGCTCGATCTCAAGCTGCCGCATCCGCCGTTCCACCTCGTCGAGCTCCGTGGGCATGCTGTCGATCTCCATTCGCAGGTGCGAGGCCGCCTCGTCGATAAGATCGATGGCCTTGTCGGGCAGGAACCGGTCGGCGATATACCGATGCGAAAGAACGGCAGCATTGACGAGCGCCGAATCCTTGATCTTGACGCCGTGGTGCACTTCGTACCGTTCCTTGAGGCCGCGCAGGATGGAGATCGTGTCCTCCACCGATGGCTCGCGGACCAGCACCGGCTGGAACCGCCGCTCCAGCGCCGGGTCCTTTTCAATGTACTTCCGGTACTCGTTGAGGGTCGTCGCACCGACACAGCGGAGCTCGCCGCGGGCAAGGGCTGGTTTGAGCATATTCGAGGCGTCCATGGAACCTTCCGCCGCGCCGGCCCCGACAACCGTGTGGAGCTCGTCGATGAACAGGATTACCTCGCCCTGGGCCTCGGTGACCTCCTTCAGGACGGCCTTGAGCCTGTCCTCGAACTCGCCGCGGTACTTCGCGCCGGCGATCAGCGCCCCCATATCGAGCGCCACGACCCGCCTGTTCTTGAGCCCCTCGGGAACGTCGCCGCTCACCACGCGCTGGGCAAGGCCCTCGGCGATGGCTGTCTTTCCCACGCCGGGCTCGCCGATCAGCACGGGGTTGTTCTTGGTCCTTCGCGAGAGCACCTGCACGACGCGCCGGATTTCTTCGTCCCTGCCGATCACCGGATCGAGCTTGCCCCGTCGGGCGGCATCGGTCAGGTCCCGTCCGTATCGGGCAAGTGCCTGGTATTTGTCCTCAGGATTCTGGTCCGTGACCCGCTGGCTCCCCCGGATATCGACGAGCACGGTGAAGATACGGTCCTTGGTGATGCCATGGCGGGCGAGAATGTCCCGGGCCGCACCCTCGCTGTCCGCCGCCGCGATCAGCAGATGTTCGGTGCTGATATACTCATCCTTTAACCGCCCTGCCTCTTCGTCGGCCTTGTCGAACAGCCTGTTGAGGCGCTGGGAAAGATAGGTCTGAACAAGCCCTTCCACTGCCGGAAGCCTGCCGAGCGCCTCGTCGACCTCGGACCGCAAACGTCCCGGGTCCGCACCAAGCTTTTTCAGGACCGGCACGACCACGCCGTCCTGCTGATCGAGAAGGGCCGACACCAGGTGCTCGGGCTCTATCTGCTGCTGTTTTCGCTTCGCTGCGATCTCCTGAGCGGCCTGGACGGCCTCCTGAGATTTCAGCGTGAATTTATCGAACCGTGCCATAAGAACCTCCGCCTCCTCGGGAAGTAGAACAGTTGTGGCAAAGAACATTCGCTGGAAATCTTGCCTGTTCTTGCTTACCTTCCTACACTCTCACCTTCCTACCTTCTGTATTTCATTCGCCCCGCTTCACCGTGATCCGCCTTACCGGCACCAGGGCGTTCCGTGCCTCTTCTCGCCGCGCTATTTCCCTGGCAAGCTCCTCACGAAGGCTCAAGATCGTCTCCTCCATGTCTCGCTGCATCTGCTCCATCTTCCCCCGCATCGACAGGATGACGTCCACGCCGGCCAGGTTCACGCCGAGCTCCCGCGTGAGACGAAGGATCATCTCGAGCTTCTCCACATCCTCCTCCGAATAGAGACGGGTATTACCACCGCTCCGCTTCGGCTTAATGAATCCTTCCCGCTCGTAGAGGCGAAGCGTCTGGGGATGGATCCCCAGCATCTCAGAAACCACGCTGATCATGTACAGTTTCTGTCCCCGTGCGACCATGCGTCATCCTCACAGTACCGATGGTTCTTGTCCGCTCGTCTCCGTCCCAACGTTCCGTTTTCAGCGTTTTCTGAATCCCCGAAAAATGGTGTCCTGCCTCGGATTTTCAGGATGCATCCTGTCCAGTTCGCGCAGGAGCTCAATGCCCTTCTCGGAGATATTGGTCGGCGTGACGACATGGATGGTGACATAATGGTCTCCCACCCCGGCACCGCCGAGATGGGGCACTCCCTTGCCCTTCAGCTTCAGCTGCTGCCCGCTCTGGACCCCGGGAGGCATGGTGAGCATGACCATTCCGTCCACCGTCGGGATCTCGATCTTCTCGCCCAGCGCCGCCTCTTTCACTGTCACCTTCACCTGGGAGTGAAGGTTGTCTCCCTTGCGCTCGAAGTAACTATGGGGCCTCACCCGGGTGATGATATAGACATCGCCGGGAGGTCCGCCGTTCACGCCGGGCGCCCCCATGCCTGCCATCCGCACCTTGGAGCCGTTGTCCACACCAGCGGGGATCTTGACGTTGATCTTCTCCGACTTTGACGTAAGCCCGCTTCCGCCGCATGCCCTGCAGGGATTGGGATTGACCGTGCCTTCGCCCCTGCACGTAGGGCATGTCTGGGAGAAATGCATGAAACCCCTCCCCTGGGAAATGCTGCCGGTCCCCTGGCATGTCGCGCAGGTCCTGGGCTTGGT
The DNA here is from genome assembly GCA_020052615.1 of Nitrospirota bacterium. Lineage (GTDB taxonomy): Bacteria > Nitrospirota > UBA9217 > UBA9217 > UBA9217 > JAAXXJ01. Next base: position 28,993 of record JAGVOT010000051.1, read on the forward strand.
ACCCGGCTGCGCCCCGCTCCCGCCGCAAACAGCGCAGTTCACTTCGCGCTGGAGGTCCACCTGCATGGCCCTGCCGAATATGGCGTCCTCGAGGTCCACCTCTACGGTGTAGGTGATGTCCTCGCCCTTCTGGGGGCCCATAGGCCCGGCAGCGCGTCCGCCGAAGAGATTCCCGAAGATATCTTCGAATCCCCGTGCCTGGAATCCACCGGTTCCCTGGCCGCCGAAGCCCTCGAACCCGTATCCTCCACCCGTTCCCGGCCCCTGTCCGAACCCCTGCTCGAAGGCTGCGTGGCCGAACTGATCGTACTGCTTGCGCTTCTTGGGGTCTGAAAGGACCTCGTAGGCCTCGTTCATTTCCTTGAATTTCTGCTCCGACACCTTGTCATTGGGATTCACATCGGGGTGGTATTTCCGCGCAAGTTTTCTGAACGCTTTTTTGAGCTCCGCGCTGGTTGCGTTCCTGTTCAGCCCGAGGACTTCGTAATAATCTTTTTTCGTATCCGTAGCCATAGTAAACCCCTAGCAGTTATAACAATTATATAATAAAATATGAGCGTATTATTGTCAAGCTAGAGATAAAAAAATATAATCCATTGATTAAATAAGTTTATTTATACATATTGTTGCTTCTTCACCAACCAATACCGAAGTAAAACAGTCCCCCCGATAGATCCAGGCCTCTCCCTTGTCCATGGCTAGGTTTTGAACGGCAGTAATGATCCTGTCCTCATATTCACGGCTCCAGACAGCAGACCGCTTGCCATAGGACCAGAGCAGACCGACAAGCTCCAGGCCGCGGACCTTCACGAGGGGGTCCCTGTCGACAAGCGATGCAATGACAATCTTCTGGTACGATACCGCCAGTTCGGGCGCAGATCGAGCTATCCTGCCGAGGGCATAGAGCACCCCTCCCCGGAACACGTCCTCTTCGATCTCATAGACCGAAGCGATGAGCGGGATGAAGTCCTTAAAGCGCTTCGGGTCCGCGCTCGCGATCTCGCCGATGATTTCCGGTGCCGACCACCCGATACCTCCCGATTCGTCGGACAGGGACCAGATGAGTTTCCGGCAGGTCTCCCGCAGATAATCCAGGTCCGTTGCTATCAACTCGCACGACGCCTGCCCGATGGCCTGGATGGCCCTCCAGCCAACGAGCGTGTCCTTGTCATAAGCCAGGCGAACGAGGCAGGAGAGGACCTTGCGATCTTCGCGGGCAAGAGCTGCTATCCTTCGCAAATCATTTGCTTCAATGGATCGTAGAATAATGTTTTTCGTATCGATCATAGCAAATCATAAAAAAACGGAATGCGATCCCATCGCGGATCGCATTCCGTTCCCAAGTCTTTACGCAAAGCAGAAGGCGTTAATATGCCGTGCCGGAAAGCGTTTTTTGAATGTTCATCAGCGACGTCCCCATAATATTCCAATCGAGATCCACCTTGACGCCGCCGCTCTGAGGCCCACCATCGAATTCCGAATCACCCGGCGGGAGCCAGCTATCACAGACAGTGACGGCCTGTACATAGGGACCATACGAAAACTCATCAGCAAGCGTGGCGGTTATCACTCCCGAAGAAAGGTCGCCGGCAGTCGTCGTAACCGTTAATTTAGATCCGCCAGTAACATTGTTCATATTAATATCACCTATTGATATTTCGAAGTCCTGGCAAGGAGGCGCCCCGGCGACAGCATCCCATACGCCATTTTTAGGATTGATATCGCTAAAGAGCTCTCCCAGATCATAAGCTCCATTGCCATTATTATCATAATAGGGCTCGTATGTCGACGCACAGACATCATAGCGTGGTATGCTGAACTGTATTATCGGCGTTCCGGTAAATACCAGGTCCGTGCCTGTCCATATGTTTATATCCGTGTCCCAAGCGCCGTTGGGGCCGTCATAGGAGCCGTTCTGATTGGTGTCGACATAGAACTCCGCCTCATCATGGACACCGTTGAGATTGCTGTCCGTATAGAGCTCACCGCGATCATATTTTCCGTTCCCGTTGGAGTCGGTAAAGAGCTCTGTAACATCGTCGCGAACGCCGTTCCCGTTCATATCGAGAAACGGCTCGCCGAGATCGTCAAAATCCTCCCCTGTATCGTACAGTCCATTCGCATTCGAATCCATGAACTTTTCTTCGCCGCGCGTAACAGCAATGACCCTTACCCACCCGTCCCGGGGATTGTAGGTTACCGGTAATGAAGCTCCCGGCGGTGTCGCGGTATAGCTTATCGGAAGTTCCCATGCCAGCGGAGCCACGTCCTGAGGTTCCGGCCCCTGTGTCCGAACGATCGCAGTGGTTGTTCCAACGGCATCGGTAATATTACTGGTATCGACTGCACCGGCTTCGATATAGAAGGACACAGTAGTTGCGGGCATGACGTTATAATTACCGAAGCGGTCAGCGACATAGACCGTCAATGTCGCTTCTCTGCCATACCATGCCAGGCCGGGAAGATTGAATCGCGATGTGGCCATGCTCAAATGTCTTGCCGAGGGAAAGCCGCCGCCGATCGATACCGCCGCCGTTGCGGTGGTCACGTTAGTTGGGATGCCTCCAACGCCCAGCACGGTAGCGATTATTCGGACCGGCCCGGAAACGTTTCCGCTGTTGACGATGACGGATACTTGCCCAAGCGTGGTGCTCGCATCATGCATTGTAGGAGTTGCGTCCGGATCGCCTATGTATTCCCCGCCGTTCGGGCCGGTCATGGTAAAACGCACTTGTGTCCCGTCGGGAGCCTCACCGCCTGTAGTCGTTTTAACGGCGAAAATGACCGTTGACGTAACATTCGTACCAGCGCTCTTCACACCGATGATATTCGGCGTTGCGGAAAGAAACTCTATGCTTCCGATGGTCGGCTGCTGAACGGTAACGATCACGGTAGCTGGAGTCGCCGCGCCCGTTGCGCAGGAGATTGAAATCGTCACCTGCCCCGGTGTATTTCCGGCAAGATAGGTTGCTGAGGCGTACCCTCCGACCGTCGTTGCCGACTCAGTGAGCGTGCCGCCTAAAGTGTCGACCGCCAAAAAGGTCACCACCGTGCCATCCGATACCATCTGTCCCGCGCTGTTAAGTACCTGGGCGGTGATGTTTGTGCTTGACTTTACACTGATCGACGAGTTTGCGACAGTCGCGGAGATGGAAGCGGGAAGACTGTTGATCCTCACCGAAGCAGTGCTCGTCGCGGTTGGAAAGCCCGTGGCTGTCGCGCGTATCGTAACCGTGCCCGGTGTGGTCCCCGCCGTAAAGGTGATGGTCGCCTGACCACTGACATTCGTTGTCGCCGTGGCCGCTGACAATACACCCAGTGTTCCGCCTACGGTGAAGGTGAAATCGACGCCTTTGTTGCTCAGCAGGTTACCTACGTTGTCTCGCACAACGACCGAGATGGATGACTGGCCTCCAACGTCAATATCCGTTGGAAGAGAGCTCATTGACAGGGAACTCGGATCCGCTATTGCCGTAGCGGTCACTGCGATACTTGCAACCGTTGAGGTCAAGGCGGGTGTAACCGATGCCACGGTCGCCTGGACTCCGACAGGCCCCGGAGTGGTCGTTGAAGTAAACAGTACGACCGCCTGTCCTGCCGCATCGGTCGTTGCTATACCTGTCGAGGGAGTTAGCGTTCCCGCGCCTGTTACAAGGGAGAACGTAACGCTGACCCCGCTCATGGCAATGCCGCTCTGATCGCGAACTGTCGCGCGTAAATTCGTGCTTGCGCCGGCAATGATCGAGCTTGAATCGGGGACCACTGAAATCGTGGTAGGAACGCTTGTACCGGTTCCGCCTCCCGGCGTTCCGCTCCCGGGGACACCACCTCCCGCTGCTGTACCATTAAAATTCGTTCCTTCACAACCGAACAGGAAGGTCGCCAAGCACAGGACTATCAGGATTATGCGCGTAGTATGTCTCATCCTTTACCCCCTAGTCTGCCGCAACAATCACTCAAGGAAATCCAATGCGTTCTTAATTGAAGCCCTTACGAGATAAGCATTCGCGTTCACAATGAAAGCGGCTTAGAATATCATCGCATCAGCAGATCAAACCATTTCCATATTATAACTATTTTTATAGAATTGTCCACTTAAACCTGACTGAAGATAACAGCCCCAAAAAACAAATTCAGAGGGAACCTCGTCCCCCCTGAACAGTGGAGCTCATTGTGCTTGTATCCTAAGGTGCGTCTCCCTTGACCGTCCAGTCAACAAGAAAATCTTCTGACTGCGAACCGGAGTACGCCTGAACCCACGATTGTCCCGTCTGGTCGAGTCCGGCAGTGGTTCCAACCACCGGATTCGACGGCGGCAGGATCTCGGTGGACCAGTAGAGATTGACCACACCAGTGTCATTCGTCACAACAGCACGGGCGTTCATTGGCCCGGTGCCGGTAATAACGGTCGAATACGAAGCATCAGCATACCAGAAGCCGTCCGTATACACGATGAGGCAGATATTGTTTCTGGGGATCTGACCTATATCTACTACGGTAAAAGTTACCGGAGCATAGGTTACTGTTCCTCCCAGGAACGGAGAACCTATCGTCACATCGGCATTCTCAGGGGCCAGGATCCTGTCGAGGGAGTTCAACATATATGAATCTGGAGGACAACCCTGTTTTTCCGCCACATCCGATCCACAGCCCGGAAGCAGCAGAACCGGCGATGCCAGGAGCAAAAGCACAGCTATCGAAGCAAATTTTGTTATCGTTCTCATGGAAGACCTCCGTGCCAATATGCTGCTATATCACTTCCTGCTTCACTACCCGGGGAGTTATGAAGATGAGGAGCTCCCGTTTTTCCTCACGCACCGCCTTGCTTTTGAACAGCCACCCGATCAGCGGTATATCCGCGAGAAAGGGGACCTTCGTGATCGTCTGTCCGCGGTCGAGGACAAGGATACCGCCGATGACCGCCGTCTCTCCGTCGGTCAGGAGGATCTCCGTCTGGGCCTCGTTCTTCCTGATCGAGGGCTGGCCGCCCGCGCCGAGGAGCGACGTGTCCGGCGCGTTCTTGGTGGCCTGTATCTTCATGAAGATCTTGTTGTCCGGCGTGGCATGGGGCGTCACGACGAGCGATAACTTGGCATCGATGAACTGGACGTTGGTCGCCCCTCCGGCCGATGATGTGGCAAAGGGGATCGAAACGCCCTGCTCGATCTTGGCTTCCTTGTTGTCCAGGGCGCTCACCCGCGGGGTCGAGATCACCTTGCCTTCACCCGTTGATTCAAGCGCCGACAGGACCAGGTCGAGGTTGAGCGTCTTGCTGAGCGAGCCGAAGGTAAATCCGATGGCGCCGCCGCCGGTCCCCGCGCCCGCCGGTGCCGGCATGTTCACAAAGAAGTTGCCTTGTCCGGAAGGGACCACCCCCATGGTCGGTCCGCCGGTGACGCCGACGCTGTTCGGGAACTGGAGGCCCGTCGGGTTCCCCGTTCCCGCGCCGGCGTTAAAGTTGCCGCCCCACTGGACGCCGAGCGTGCGGTTGAAATTGAGCGAGGCTTCAACGATCCGGGCCTCGATCATGATCTGCGGCGTCGGCTTGTCGAGCTGCCTGATGAGCAGAGCAACATCCTCGACGTTCCGGGGAATGTCCTTCACGATCAGCGTGTTCGTCCGGGCATCCACCACGGTCTCGCCGCGGTTGGACAGGGACTTCTTGATCGTTGTTTCGATGGCGCTTGCCGTCGAATAGTTGACCGGGATGATGCGCGTAATCAGGTCTTCGGCCTTTTTCCTGGCTTCCTTCGTCCGCATTTCATCGTCCGCTTCTTTTGCAAGAGCGCTCATGGACGCTATGCGGAGGATATTGTCCTCGATGTTGTACCCCAGGCCGTTCATCTTCAGGATGATCTCCATGGCCTGGTCCCAGGGAATATTGACGAGCCGGACCGTTACCTTCCCTTTGACATCGGGAGAGAGGATCATGTTCAGGTTCGCAAGCTCGCCGAACAGACGGAGCACATTCACCAGGTCCGCATCCTGAAGGTCCAGGGAGATCCTGCGCCCGCCATACTTCTTTGCACCCATCACCATGGTCTCTCCGGCAAGCAACTGCGGGCGGGATGGTGCGCGCTCCGGCTCCTTTACCTGTGCCGCCGTTGCCGGCACCAGCGCAGCCGCCTCGGGCGTTTCCTTCTCCGCCTTTTCCGTAACAACCGCTGCTGCGGCCGCCTCCGGCTGGGCCGCGGCGCGCTCCTGGGGCTTTTCCTCCGCCTTCGGCGCCGCAGCGATGTTCATGGCCACGACGAGGGTGTTCCCCTCGGGCGTGACGGTGTATTCCATGGTCTTCGTGAGGTCAAGAACGATGCGGACCTTTTGTTCCGGAGCCGTGTGCTGACCGATCCGAACCTTGTCCAGGCCTCCCTTTCTGACCGGTATCACACTGGGCCTGACCCGGCTTTTGGCTCCCGGGACATCGATCACGAGGCGTTTGCCCTCGATCATGAAAGAGTTCGGCTTCATGGTCCCGTCGGCGGTAATCACCACTTTTGCGCCCTGCTTGCTGCCGGTCGCTTGCACCGACTTCACGACCTTGGCAGTTCCGCTTTCTTCAGCGATCGGCGCGACGACGGGAGCGGCCGCCTCTGCGGGAGCTTCCGTGACCGGCGCCGGTGTCACGGCTTCAGGCGTCGCCTGTGCCGCTTCGACCGGTTTTGCCAGTTCAATCATCAGCTTGCCGCCCGCCTGATAGACCTTGGTGTCCACAGCCTGGGAAAGGGCGATCTCCAGCCGGGCGATATTATCAACCTGGCTCGGCGTTATGTCCACGACCGGTCCTTTGTCGACGACGATCTTCTCCTTGAAGTTCGCGAGGTCCGCGTCGGTGATGTCAACGATCAACCGGAGCGGCTCGGTAAGCTGGAACGAGGTATACTGGAGAATCTGATCACTGCCCTCGATCACGATCTCTGTCCGCGTATCGCTCTCGAGCGGTGTGATCGCTTGTATCGCGACCTTGGCGCCGGTTGTGCCAGCCTCCGGCCCATTGCGGGCGCCGCATCCCGCGAACAGCAGGGATGAGACCATGATGAGCAACATGCCCCAGGCGACAGGCCGGCAGCGCGCTCTTCCGGTTTCCTGTTCTCCCCTGCCCCCTGATCCGCCTTTACCCCGGGAGCTGATGTTTCTAAGGGGTTGAATGGATTTCATGGTGTCCCCTCCTGTTTTTTACGGAGCTCAATAGTGATTTCCTTGCGATTTATTTCCCCTGTCGGGTCCTTATATTTTTCTTCAATGATCATCGTCGTTTGAGTGATCTTCTTGACGACCCCCTGGTTTGGTCCGATCTTCGTCCCTACCCGGATGAAGTACCCTTTGCCGTCAGGCCCTTCAAGCATTGCATGATAGCCGAGCCCGCCCCACACTATCCCGGCGAGCTTGAACTCATTGATGGGAAAACGCTCCAGGGGCGTTTTGGCGCCGGACAGGCCCTTCTTCTCTTCTTTGATGATAATGGGCATGAAGGGGTCCCGCCGGCCTGCAGCCGAATACGTATAAATTACGACCGGCTGCTCCTCGACCTTGGCTTGCACGGTAGAGGTCACCGCGGACCTTGGCTGCTGCGCCGGCGCCGGCGGCGGCGATGCCGGCTTCGTCGAATCCGAGCAGCCGACCATGCCGGCCGCAGTCAGGAACAGGGCCGCCAGGATCGCGAACAGCCGGTTACCTAACCTGTTTGGTTGCCGTTGGTTGCGCTGTGTCAACTTTCTTCTCCACTGCTGCAAAGGTCATCGCCGTGCAGTCGATATTGATCTCCATGGTACCGCTTCTGCCGAGCTTCGGCTGATCCATCTTTACGTTCAGCATGTTCACGATCCGGGTAAGCTTGCTCACGCTGTCGAAGAACAAGGCCACATTGTGATAACCGCCGGTCAGTTTGAGCGTGATCGGGATCTCCTCGTACATGCCGCTCGCATGCTGCCTGCGCTTATCGGGCTTCCACAGCTTGAGCGAAAGACCGGCCTTGTTCACCAGGCCCTGGATCTGACGCAGGAGCCCGGATACTTCGGACTCGGGAGGAAGCTGCTCCGTAAGGATCTTGAGGCGTTCCTGGAGGGACTTCACCTCTGCCCGAAGCTGGTCCAGTTTCTTGATCTTCGCGTCGTTTTCCCGTATCTTCGCTTGCTGCTGGGCGATCTCGGTTTCCAGATTCCGGATCTCGGTCGTCTTGGGAATGTGGACCTGCCAGATAAAAAGCACCACGACCACGCCGATGAGAGAGAAGAAGGCAATGGCGCGGGTTTTCGTCGGGATCTTCTGCAATTTATCGAGTATCGCTGGCGTGGCCATTATAACCCCTTGTATCTGAACTGCAGCTTGTACTCGTAGATTTCGTAACCGTCCTTGGACTTCTGGCTCGTTTCCAGGAGATACACATCCGTAAAGAATGCCGAGGCCTTCAATTTGTCCACGAACTTGACAACATCCTCGTTCGAAAATGCCTCGCCGCTAAGGTTGATGTTCCCGCCGGCCTCGGTCATCGAAGTAATATCCGCCGTCGCGGGGATCGCCTTGCTGATCTCGTCAAGGAGGCGAACGGGCCCCTGCTGGTTCTTCTTGAGCTGTTCGATGATCCCGATCTTATCGGTCACCTTTTTCCGCTCATCCTCGACGTTCTTGACTTCCCGCAGCATATTATCCTGTCTCGCGACCTCGGCCAAGGCCGCGGCCTTATCCTTCTCGCGAGCGGCTATCTTCGCATTCAGGCTGAGATAGTAGAAGGCCATTGCGGCAAACACGCCGCCCATTACGATAACAGCGATAATGAGATGTCTCTGGAGCTCGGTTATTTTCCGCGGAGGCTTCCGCTTGGTCGGGAGGAGGTTGATCTTGATCATCGGTCGCTCGGCCTCCTCATTGCAAGACCTACCGCGATGGCGGCAAGCGGCGCCGCGTCGCTTATGAATCCCGCCTCAAAATACTTGGGATCGACCTTGATGTTCTTGAACGGGTTGATGATGTCCACCGGGATCTCAAGCCGTTCGGACAGGACCCTGGTGAATTGGGAGATCTTGGCACATCCGCCGGAGAGAAGCACCCGGGAGACCTTGTCGCTTCCGGTAGTGGAACGAAAGAAGTCAAAGGACCTCTGGATCTCGCCCACGATGTCTTCGGTCACGGTCGCGATGATGGCGTTCAGCTGGTCCATGTCGGCCCCGTCCACGGCCTCGCCGCGCTTGATCTTCTCGGCATCTTCATAACTGAGGCCTGCATCCCGCTGGAGCGCTTCCGTGTAGCGATTGCCGCCCACCGTGATGTCGCGGGTGAAGATGGAAACACCGTCGCGCAGGATATTGATGTTCATCACCGACGCGCCGATGTTCAGCAGCGCCGTGATCCCCGCCTCCACCTCATAGTTCAATTCGCACATATTGGCGAGTGCAAAAGCGTCCACATCCACGACGACGGGCTCGAGTCCCGCATCCTTCACCAGGTTGACATAATCGTTGATCTTGTCCTTTTTCACGGCGACCAGGAGCACGTCGGCCTGTCCCTCTGCGGCGCCGGGTCCCAGCTTCTGGAAGTCGACGTTCACATCGTCGATGGAGAAGGGAATATACTGCTCTGCTTCCCATTTGATGGATTCTGCAAGCTCTTCGTCGGTCATATCCGCTATCGAGATGCGCTTGATGATGACCGAACTTCCCGACACCGACAGGACGACCTCCTTGGTCTTGACCTTCTGGGCAGCCAGGAGCTCCTTGATCGCCTCGGACACGCGGTTCGCATCCATCACCGCGCCCTCGACGATCACCTCGGCCGGAAGAGGGATCATGCCGAACTTGGCGAGGCTGTAGTTCTTTCCCGATGCCTTGAGCTGGACCAGCTTGATAAAGGTGGACCCGATGTCAAGGGCGATCGGTTCTATTTTTCTGGAAAACAGCATGCTCACCCCGGAAGCGGTTATCCCGCTGAGATGATCATCAGGCGCTCTTGCCCCGGATGATCTTTTCGATCACTTTCAGGTTGTTCTCGTTGTACACTCGCCAGCCGCGCCAGTCCCGGCCGACTCCCGCAAGCAATCCCTCGCTCTCCCAGCGAAACAGGGTCGCTCTCGAAATATCGAATCGGTCACAAATATCTTTCGTTTTATAGATCTTCGGATTTTTGCGCTTGACCATTGCAGCCCCTCTGACCTTACTGACAGTACTATATATATTAAGTATAGTTAGTATGATAACGAAACTAATTAGATTGTCAAGGATAAAGTAAAAAATATTATATTATTTTCAATGACATACAGCATCTTGTGTTTTTGATTTAAATAAATACAACATATACGCCACATGCGGATCTTTTTTTGCCGCATAGACGGACCGATATCGCAGATAACGACCAAGAGACCATGCTCGCCAGGGCGAAGCCATCGATCGAAATTGTTTCGCAGGAGGGGTACTCACCGCCTGCCGCTCACTTGTGCTCCTCTCTCGACTTTTCTCGTGATCGTTCCTACGGTCGGCCCCTGAAGTGGTCCTTGCTCTCCCTGATCAGCAGACCTTGTGACTTATCCCGATAGAGGACAGGGATTATGGAATGGGACAGCCGCGGGCATGCAAAGGGTCCTTCCGTTGGAGGGTCTGCTTGCCCGAGCGCACTGCAAATAAAGAAAGCCGGCTGGTGTTTCCAGCCGGCTTTTGCATCGTCCGTAATTCCCGAGATTCGTATCTGCTCTACACGTCCACGCCGTGCGGAGTGGCGAAAGAGCCGCGGCGCGCGGCCATGTCGAGAAGCACGCGTTCCGTGCCGAAGGCGCCCGGCTCATACTTCCGGAGCTTCAGTTTCTCGCGGGCGGTGTCAATGAGCTTCAGGGCGAGCTCGAGCATCTTGCCCGGGTCTTCTTCAAAATAGAAGCCCGCGGTGAACATCTCCCACCATTTGTTTTCCATGATGTCCTTCAGCGTCTTGCTGGCGCTTACCGGAGAGCCTGCGCCGAAGATGATCGGAACGCCGGAGGCCACGAAGTAGGTGCCGATAGCGATCGCCTTTTCGCTCATCCACTCGGGGCCGATGCCGACCGCCGGGAGGCCGCCGATATCGTCTCCCAGGCCGCCCTCTTCGGCGATGTGGGACGCAATGGTCAGGATGCGCGAGTTGTCCACGCACGAGCCCAGGTGGAGGATGGGCGGGATGCCGATGGCCTCGCAGACCTGGCGGAGGCCCGGGCCCGCGTTCTCCAGGGCGTTCTCCGGAGTCATGTAGCCTGCCTTGGCCGAAGCGTGGGCAGAGCAGCCGGTCTGGACCACGAGGACGTCGTTCTTGATGAACTCGCGGGACAGGAAGTTATGGATGCTGTCCTGGCTGATCCGCGGGTTGTTGCAGCCGGCGAGACCCACAACGCCGCGGATGCGGCCCGAGATGATGGCGTCGTTCAGCGGGCGGTAGGAGCCCCGGTACTGTCCGCCCTGCATGTACTCGATGTACTCGTCTGAGAACCCGGCAACCATGTTGGGCTGTTTGAGCTTGACCGGGCTGGTCAGTTCCTTCTTGCGGTTCGGAAAATTGTCGATGGCGATCTTCAGGACCTTCTTCGCGATGTCCATGGCATGGTGTTCATCATACTGGATGTGCGTCGCGTCTACCATCTTGCCCTTGGGTGTCGTCGTGATGATCTTGGTGTGGAACTTCTTGGCGAGCTGGCCGATCGCCGGCATGATGCACTGCACGTCTACGGCCATGGCCTCGACCAGACCCGTGACGATCCCAAGCTCCTGCTGAAGAAATCCGCCGGCGGTGGCAATGCCGTGCCGTACCAGGATCTCATTCGCCGTGCAGCACATGCCCACGAGGTTCACGCCCTTGGCGCCCTTGGACTTGGCATAGGCGACGATCTCGGGGTCGTCCGTGGCCTCGACGAGCATCTCGGCGAAGGAAGGTTCATGGCCGTGTACGACGAAGTTCACATAGTCTTCCTTAAAGACATCGAGGCTCGCCGTCGCGGTGACCGGATGCGGGGTGCCGAACAGGATGTCCGAGATGTCCGTACCGATCATGGAACCGCCCCAGCCGTCGGCCAGGGAGGTGCGCAGGGCGCCCAGCATGATGTTGTTCGGCTCCTGGTCCACGCCCATAGCCGTCCGATGCAGCATCTCGACGCACTCGCGGTCGATGCCGCGGGGCGCAATGCCGAATTTGCGCCAGAGCTCCTGACGCCGCTTCGGCGCCCGGGAAAGGTATACCAGTTCGCCGTTCTGCTGGCCGAACTGCTCGATGAACTTGAGGGCCACTTCTTCGGCCACCTTGTTCACGGACTTGCCCTCGATATTAATATTGAGGTAGCCGGCAACGCGGTTCAGTTTGCGTACGTCCTTGATCTTGAAATCCTTGGCCTCGCCGCGTGCGGCCGCGAGAAGGGTGTTCGCCAGGTCACGTGCGTGGTCCGAATGGGCGGCGGTACCCGCGGCTACCATGCGCGCGAAGTTCCGCGCCGTCACGACCGGCAACGTCGCGCCGCATACGCCCTCGGCCTCGTCTTCCTTGCCAACGAGCCGGCAAGGGCCCATATGGCAGATCTTGCAGCAGGCGCCTTGGTGTCCGATGGGGCAGGGCTTCAGCTTCTCGGCCCGGTCGAACGAGGTAGTTATGTTCTTCTGACCGGCAACCTTCAAGAGGACCTGGGCTGCCGGATCAACGGATCTCTGATTTTCCTTCATGGTCGTTGCGATCTCCTTTCAGTCGGCACGTATCAAAAGGGGAATGAGTTCCACCCGATAATCTTTGAACGCGGTGCATTATACAAAACAGCATAAAAAAATGCTACTAGAAGTTACGAAATGACCCTTGCCGCATGCAATCATGGTTAGAGGAGTTCTTCATCAACAATTTTAGCCCTTCCCGTTTAACGCTTCGCTACTGTTTCCTGCACAACCAGCACCTTCTTGACCGCCGACTGGCCAAGCAGCCCGGCGTTCAGCGCCATGAGGATCTCGGTCGTGGACCTCGAAACGGGCTTCCCCGCCTTCGCCGGTACCGGCTTGAACGCTGCGGCGGCAAGCTTCGCTGCCTTGGCCTTCTTTGCGGCCGCGGTTATGTCCTTCACCGTGAATCCCTTGGTCTTGCTCAACACGAGGGAAAGCCCGGCCGCAATTTCCGCGCCGTCCTTGGCCGCGCCTTCGGGGTCCTGCACCGGAGCGAAGGTCTTCTGGCCCCCGTAGATCGTGATGATCGAGCCTCCCCGTTCGTACAGCGCCCCCATGGGAAGCACCACGTCGGCCTTTTCGGCGAGCGGCGTCAGGTGGCTCGTCTGGACGACGAGGAAATCGGCCTTCAGGTCCGCATCGGGAACGCTTCCTGCGACGAAGAGCGCCTTCATGCCGGACCGCATGTCCGCGTAGGCCTTGCCGGTCTTCTTGATCTTGGCGAATCCCGGTCCGAGGTCGGACAGACATCCCATCTGCATCACGCCCAGCGCGTTTGCCTCGGGCAGGAGCGGAAGCACGCCGGCGTTCTTCATCAACGCGAGGTTCAGCGCCTGGAGCGATGCCTCCTCGCTGGCCGATATGCCGGTACCGATCACGACAACGGGATTCTTCGCCGCGGCATAGGCCTTGGCGGCAAGCATGATCTGTTCCGCAGAAACGCCTGACGCCGAAGCGGCAGCGTCAACAGCGATGAGCGACTTCTTCAGGGCATCCAGCCCCTTTGCCGACGGGGCCGCGCCTTCTGCGAGCGCTGCGGACATGAGGCCGGCGAGCAGTGCCGCGTCGGTCCCGGCCTTGAGCTGCAGCAGGATGGCGTTGGCATGGTGCGCGAGGTCCGTCTTTTCCGTGCTCACCACGATCACCTTGGCGCCAGCCTGGGCACGACGCCTGATCATCACATCGGCTTCCTGCATGGTCTGTTTCTTCTGGGACGGGTCGGCCCCGATGACGACCACGGCATCGGCCGTGCTCAGATCGGCCTGGGACGCTATGCCGATCCCGGCATCACCGTATACCGAGCGCAGGGCGCTGATAAGACCGCCCGCGTAGGCCGAGGCCGTCGTGTCTATATTGGCGCTCCCGGCCACGTCGCGCGCCAGGGATTGCACCGCCATGGCTTCTTCATTCGTAAGCGAGCCCGAGGCGATGAAGCCCGCGTTTGCACCGGCCTTCTTCAGACCGTCGGCCGCGATCTTGAGCGCTTCGCTCCACGTCGCCGGCACGAGCTTCTTGCCTTCCCGCTTCATCGGGGTCGTGACGCGGTTCGCCGAGCGGTGCGCGTCGAAACCGAACCGGCCGATCACGCAGATATAACCATTGTCCTCTTTCGCGTTCACCTTGACGATCTTCCCGTCCTTCTTGCTCACGACCACGCTGCAGCCGGATCCGCAGGCGGTGCAGACCGACTCATGCTTCGCAAGGTCCCACTCCCTGCCGTGCTGCCAGCGGTCCCGCTCCATGATGGCGTTCACCGGGCATGCGTCGACGCAGCTCCCGCAGAAGGTGCAGCCGGACTCGTGAAGCGGCTTGTCCATGGCCGTCGAGACCTTTGAGGTGATGCCGCGGCCCATGAAGTCGAGTACGTTCGTGTTCTGCTCCTTGCAGACCCGCACGCAACGGCCGCAGAGGATGCAGTAGTTGTTGTCGATGGTGATAAAAGGGCTCCGGTCGTTCAGCTCATAATTGAAGCTCTTCCGTCCGAAGGATGATTCGCGGATGGTGAGGTCTGCGGCGTAGCGCTGGAGGTCGCAGGTGCCGGCCTTGGGGCAGGTCATGCAGTCCAGGGGATGGAAAGACAGGACCAGGTCGGTCACGAACTTCCGGATCTCCTCCACCTTGGGGGTCTTGGTCTGGACCTTCATGCCCTCCTTGGTGCGGGTCGTGCAGCCGGTGACCGGGGTCTTCAAGCCCTCGATCTCCACCATGCACATGCGGCAGGCGCCCACGCCGCGGAGTTCCTTGATATGGCAGAGGTTCGGGATGTGGACCCCCACCGTCGCGGCAGCGTCGACCAGCGTCATGCCCTCGGGCACCTGGTATGCCTTGCCGTCGAATTCCATGTTCACCATCTTCTTCGTCATAGCAGCCTCCGAATGGACATCAATTATTGAAAAGGTAGGTTTGGAGCTTGAAGAGTGAAAATCTTAAATCTTCATTATTCAATTTCCGACTTTCAATGGCATCTTACTATTTCGCCGGTGATATGGTCTCCGCCATATCGTGTATGGAACAGACCGGCGCCTTGCCGGTCGGCCGTCCGCTGACATCGCAGGTGCAGACCAGAGTACGCAGGGGCTCTTTCTTTTTTTCCTCGCGGACCTTCTCCACGATGACCACTGCTCCCTCGGGACATACCTTGATGCATTCGCCGCAGTGCGTGCAGCGCTGCTGACGGATGCGGTAAGGCGTGAACCCGCCCTGGTAGCCGACCGCCTTCTGTCCCTCAATGGCGTTGTCCTTGCAGACCTCGCGGCACTTGTCGCACATGATGCATCTGGACGGCTCGATCTCGTAGGTCACGAGGGCCGCGCACTCGCGGTGATCGCAGATGCCGTCGATATGCCGCTGCAGGTCGTCCTTGTGCTGGGCGAGGAACGCGGCGAGAATATCTGCGTGGTCCTTACCCTTCTTGCACATGCCGCCGTCCTTCACGTCGGCAGCGATGCGGGCAAGCTGGGCCGCATGCTTCGCGTTGCCCCGGCCGGACTGGATGGCCTCGAAGATCTTTATGGCGTCGAAGATCCCGAGCTTGCAGGGGTGGCACTTTGAGCACATGCCGTCCTTGGAGGGATCATTATAGAAGAACGCGAGCTTGAGCCGGGTGCTGTTTACGGGGCACTTACTTTCCTGCTTTGACATGGGCCCCTCCTTTTTCAACGACAATGGCCTGCGTGGGGCAGACGCCGTAGCACGCTTTGCACTTGGTGCAGTAGTCCTGGTCGATATAGAACCGGTCGCGAAGCTCGACGACCGCGTCAAAGGCGCAGGCCGTCTTGCACAGCCCGCAGAGGATGCAGTGCTCGGGCCGGATGCGGAACATGCCCAGGCCCTGGCACCGCTTGGCGCGGCAGAACTTGTCGTTCACGTGCTCCTCGTATTCCTCGCGGAAATACTTGATGGTGGAAAGCACGGGATTCGGCGCGCTGTTCCCGAGGCCGCAGAGCGAGCCGGCGACGATCATCTTGCCCATCTTCTCGAGCCGCTCGATGTCCCCCTTCTCGCCGCCGCCCGACGTGATCTTGTCGAGGAGCTCGTACATCTGCCAGGTGCCGACGCGGCAGGGCGGACATTTGCCGCAGGATTCGCTCTTGGTAAAGGAGAGGAAGTACTTGGCCACGTCCACCATGCAGTCGTCCTCGTCCATGACCACCATGCCGCCGGAGCCCATGATGGAGCCCACGGTCGCCAGGGTGTCGAAGTCCACTTTCAGGTCGAGGAACTGGGCCGGGATGCAGCCGCCCGACGGGCCGCCGGTCTGGACCGCCTTGAATTCCTTCTCGGGGTTCAGCATGCCTCCGCCGATGTCGAAGATGATCTCCCGGAGCGTGATGCCCATGGGGACCTCGATAAGGCCGGTGTTCTTGATCTTGCCGGTCAGGGCGAAGACCTTCGTGCCTTTCGATTTTTCCGTGCCGATGTTGATGTAATAATCCAGACCCTTGGTGAAAATGGTCGGAACGTTCGCGAAGGTCTCGACGTTGTTCAGGTTCGTAGGCATTCCCCAGAGGCCGCCTGCCGCTTCGGAGAGGCGCGGCGGACGGGGGCGCGGCATGCC
>JAGVOT010000063.1 GCA_020052615.1 Nitrospirota bacterium
GGGTGGAGGATCGAAGGGAAAAAAGGCGCCGCGGCGATGCTCGGCCTCAATCCCAGCACGCTTCGCGGACGGATGCGGAAAGACGGCATCCGACGTTCATAAAAAGTTCATTCAGGAAAGCAAGCCTTTCATGAATAGCCTGACAGGCTGCTGAAAAACACCGTTTACGTCATTGCCAGGAGCTTTTTTCGCGATGCGGCAATATCGAACTCATTGATGAATGCAACCGTGAGGTTGCGTCGCGGAGTTTATCCCGAGATCGGGGTTCGCAAAGACGGCTAAAAGATTGTATCAGCGATTTCTCAAGAGAGAGCCTAAATTGGAACCGGCATGCCCTGCTCCCCCCCGATTGAGTCATTCGAGGACAGTCCTCGATCCTCTCCACGATGGGAGAGACGGCAATTTCAGCACCCCCTCCCGATGGAGGAGTACATCAGAACCGGGGACCGATTAATTATTGCTGCGAGGCATCCTCGTAATTCCCTGTGCATACTTTTTTTCAGCCTCATCCTCCTTCTTGCCGGTTTTCACCGCGCGATCGCTGGAATCCCGGGTCAGCCTGGAACAGATTCACCTGCGACGGACAGCTTCCCGGCGAGCGCGGAGACGCCTACCGCGCAGACCCCGCCTTCACCTGCAGCACAGCAGGAGCCTGACACCCACCAAGCGCCTCATCCGGCGGAAACTAAAGCCGAGAAGCGATTGGGGCCGCAAATAGACCCCTGTTTTACCGTCGAGGTGGCCGGAGATAATTGGATGGACCAGGTGCATGGCTTCGTGCAGGATAACACCTGTGAGCCGGCGGTATGGTTCGATACCTTCTTTGTGAAGGACCATGTTCTGCTCGATCTCCGGCCCGGCACGCTCATCGTATTAAGAAATTCAGCCCGGTGGACAGAAGAGCAGGGTGTCGTTTTAATGTTCGATTACCATTTCGAGTGGAGGTTGCCTCAATGGAAAAAATTCCTGAAAAAGTCGAAGTTATATTTCGAGTCGAGATCAGTTGCCGACAGATACAGTATCCAGCCCGGCCAGCCCGTCCCCCCGGGAGTCGACAGGGAAACGGGGGTCAGAAAACCCACTATCGGGGTGCGAGCGGACCTGTATACCAGGCTCCGTGCGCTGATCAGCATTGATACCGGTGTCAAAATCGGTATACATCCCGATGCCCATATCAGAATGCGGTATCAATACGTACTGCCCTTTGGCGGGGTTTACCTCTTCCGCTTTTCCGAAATCGCCATGTATCAGGTCATTGAACACTTCACGAATACGACGCAGCTCGACCTTGAACGAAAGTTCACCACGTTTACGTTCGTCCGGTGGGGCAATAACGTGACCTACACCGAGGGCACGGCCGGCGTAGCCTGGAATACCGGCGTCAGCCTTTTCACTCAATTGACACCGAAGAGCGCAATTTCCTATGATACGAGCATGTGGGGAGTGAATCATCCCGATTGGGTCATCCAAAATTATCGCGTCGGATCGCTCTATCGCCGGAATTTTTACCGTCCCTGGCTTTATTTCGAGCTTTCCCCTGAAGTCACCTGGCCGAAAGCCGCGAGCGGCCAGCGAGAGCCCGTTTACGCCTTTATGGCCACTCTTGAAGTCCAATTCGGCAAGTAATTGATTCCGGAAATAATATCATTGATCGACGATCGCTCCGCTTTGTTTGTCGCATCTTTGCGCTGTGGCGAGAAGATCGTCCCTGTCATTTCGTGATCAAGTCACGTCACGGGCAATTATAAAAAAGCACGATAAAACACAATACGAAACAGCTGAAATTGTCCATCGCACAGCCGCATCATATGACGGGACTGTTAAATGCGACGGGTGTCCTTGACGGTCTTTTTCTTTCCTCTCTCTTTCAGTATCCACCTTATCCTGTTCAATCAAGGTCTTATCCCTCCAGAGCGCGCGATTTTCCACTGGCACGATAGTTGTAATACTCCTTCTTGAAATTCAAGATGCAATGGTTCTTCTGTGACAGACCAGCAGGTTTGCGCAAATTCAATGATGAGGTGACATGCATGCGTGAGACAGTACAGAGCAAAATGTTGTTTGTAGCATTGGTCCTGGCCGTTTTTCTGACAGGATGCGGCAGCGATGGAGGAGGAAATGCGAACCTGGGCTTAGGCCCAACAGGAGAAGCATGTCAGGGAGCGGGCTGCGTGCCTCTTGGAACGGCCGCCAATTACGCGATTCTGGCAAAAACGGGTGTCGATACCGTTCCCATCTCCGCGGTAACAGGAAACATCGGCCTGAGTCCGGCCGCCAGGACTTTCCTGACGGGATGGTCATTAATAGCTGAACCCGCCGATGGGTATTTTACCTCGGCTCAGGTGGCCGCACCGGGAAAATTATACGCCTCCGACAACGTGGGGGGGACCACTTCCGCTGATCTGACCGCAGCCATAGGCAGCATGCAAACCGCCTATACCGACGCGGCAGGCCGGACAGCGACATCCGCTGCTACTACCAACGTAGGCAACGGAACGCTTACCAGCCTGACCCTCACTCCCGGCGTTTACGAATGGGGGACAGCGGTTACCATACCAACGGATCTGACGCTGAATGGCAGCGCATTTGATATTTGGATCTTCAAGGTGGCGGGAACTCTCGACATGGCCGCTGCAAAGAACGTTATCCTGATCGGAGGCGCACAGGCAAGGAACATCTTCTGGCAGGTCTCCGGGGCCGTGAACATCGGAGCAAACACCCATTTCGAGGGGATCATTCTGGGGCAGACGTCGATGACCTTCGGGGATCAAGCATCGATCAAGGGCAGGCTGCTTGCGCAGACTGCGGTCAATATTGGTGCCGCTACGGTTACCGTACCGTAAAGCAGTGTGAAGACAATTGACCCGGAGGAAGCGGCAGGCTGTCTGGCTCGAGCAGCTCCCGGTAGACGAAAAGCCTTATCATGTGCTCTTTTCAAACTAAAAAGGAGGAAACACCGATGCGTACAGACACAAGCAATAAAAAGTTATCCAGTGCAATGATGTTGATTATGGCGTTGCTCCTGGCCGTTGTTACGGCCGGATGCGACAGAGATCATGGTGCGACAGCTCCACCGGCCAATACCGTACCCACGGTGATCTTCACGATCCCGGCCGATGGTTCCACGGGCGTGCCCCTCAATCGGAGGATCTCCGCAGCCTTCAGCGAGCCGATGGACGCTGCAACGGTCACGGATATCGCAGACTTTACGGTGACGGGTCCCGGCCTGACCCCCGTAACAGCATTAACGATCTCCTATGATGCCGCAACCCGCGTTGCACTCTTTACGCCGACAGTCGATCTCCTGAACAACACGACCTATACGGGCACGATCACCGTCGGGGCCAGGAATACAGCGGGCACCTCCTTGGCGAATGACTATCTCTGGACCTTTACAACAGGTACGGTGACAGACGTCGCCGCGCCTTTATTGCTTATCACTGCACCGGTGCATACCGCCATGAACGTGCCGATAAGCCAGAAGATCACCGCAACCTTCAATGAGCCGATGGACCCCACTACGATCACCCCGCTCAGCTACACGGTGACCGGACCGACGGGAACCATCGCGGGCAATATAAGCTACCTTGGGGCAACGGCGACCTTTGAGCCGGTGAGCCTGCTCACCACCAGTACCACCTATACCGTCGTGATCGCGGCGAGCGACCTGGCCGGCAATCCATGGGTAATCGGCAACGTGCCGAATCCCTGGATCTTTACAACTATTTCAGGAACGCTGCCCTTTGTCTCGGTAAATATGGGACTGGCCGCCCCGTTTGCGATCGCGGCTACGGCCGGGGTAACGAACACCATAACAGCCCCGCTTACCCATATCAATGGGAACGTGGTGCTGGATCCGAATCAGACGTGCAATGCCGTGACCGTTGACAATGCGGGAGGTTTCGGTCTCTGCGGAGGCATGGCCCCGACGATCAACGGGACAGTGATCACGAACCTGTATCCGGACACCACCACGTCAACCGCCGTCAAGGCGGACCTGAATGCGGCGTTCCTCAGCATCACTCCTCCGGCAGGGCCGCCGGCAGCCGGTGGATTGGGAGGGGGCACTCCTATCGCGTCTCCTACGACGCTGGGAGAACCGGCATTGAGCCCGCTCGTGCTCGGGGACAACTTGTTCACTCCCGGTGTTTACACGTCCATCACATCGATGCTGATAACCGGGGACGTGACGCTCGACGGTCTGGGCGACCCGAACGCGACCTTCATCTTCCAGTCAGCGAGCTCTCTCACCGTGGCGGATGGCGCTCCCCTGGTGCACAGCCGCATTCTCCTGACCAACGGCACCAAGGCGTCCAACGTCTGGTGGCAGGTCGGCAGTTCGGCGACGATCGGAACGAACGCTGAATTCTATGGCAACATTCTGGCTGCCTTCGACATCACGATGAAGACCAGTTCAACAGCCTGCGGCAGATCGATGGCAGGGGCGTGGGTAGGCGGCGCCGGAGCGTTCATATTTGACACGAACGTCGTCTCCGTACCGGGCCATCCCAGTGCTCCCGCTGGCTGCGAGTAGGCATGAGGCATCGGACATGAAGTCAAGCTAACAAGAGGGGACAGGCACCAATCTGTCTGTCCCCGTATTTTCTTCCGGCTGGGCGACGGAACAAAAGGGGGCACCTGGCAGTTCCAAGTGGAATGCGAAACTTGCGGTTGTATTCATGTGAACCTTGATGTGCTTCGATCCGGATAAACCGGAACATATATATCTGAATCTGAAAAAGCCGTTAACGTTAAAAGGAGACACTCCAATGAGAAAAATATACATGGTTATCCTGATCGGTCTGCTCGTACTTGTCCTTGCCGCGTCCGGATATGCCGGGAACCAGGGCGGGACAATGACCCTTGACCCGTTCACCGGCATCTATACGTTTGACCGGGAGCAACAGAAACTGGACGCACGGTCGTACTACGGCCTGCGCGCCGGCTACAACTTCACCGACAGCCTGGCGCTGGAGGCCATGTTCGGCTATATCCCCACGGAGACCGGATCCATGGCGTATGCCGATCGGGATGTCCAGGTCTATCGCGTAGGTATAGACGCCCTGTATCATTTCAACCCGGAGGGCAACCTTGTGCCGTTCGTCTCGGTCGGATTAGGCGCAACGCAAACCGACAATGGTTCACAGGGCATGCCTGACCACGGCCGCGGGATGTTCGACTACGGGGTCGGGCTCAAGTACTTTCTCTCCGAGACGGTTGCACTGCGTGGCGATGTCAAGCAGGCGCTATTCTCACAGGGAGGCGACGCCCGGTTCAATACGGAATACACGGTCGGCCTGACCTTCCTGCTCGGCGCAGAGAAGAAAGCGGTCGCAGGCGCACCCCTTGCAAAGGACACTGAAGCTCCAGACGTGGTCTGTACGAACCCCGGCAGCGGCGTCACCGGCTGGTCAGTCGACAGGAACGTAACCGCGACCTTTAGCGAGGAGATGGACCTTTCGGCGTTCACCACGTCAACCTTTACCGTAAAGAAAGGGACAACGCTTGTCCCCGGCAAAGTGACCTTCGCAGGATTGAATGCTGCCTTTAAACCGGCAAACGATCTCGAAAAAGGCACGGTCTATACTGCGACGATCTCGGCCGGGGTCAAGGACAAGGCAGGCAATGCGCTGGGAAAAAGCTACGTATGGAGCTTCACCACAGTTCCGACTCCGAAGATCGTGCCTGCGGTGCTGATCTCGCTCGAGGACTCGCATTTTGCCCACGATAGCGTGGAACTTTCCGAAGATGGCAAGACCATACTGAACTACAATGCCAAGCTCCTGAGAGAGAACCCCAAAATGAAGATCCGTGTCGCAGGATATGCTTCCGCCAGCGGCACCCACGAGTACAACAAGAAGCTGAGCGAACGAAGAGCAACTGTTGTCAAGAATTACCTTGTGAAAGAAGGCGGTGTTAAAGAAGACAGGCTCACCAAGATCGGATACGGAGAAACGAGACCGGCAGAGTATGAAGCGGTGCCTTCGGACATTTACTCAGAGGCTGCAAAGTCCAACCAGAGAGTATTGTTTGAGCTCATCGTGAAATAGATGCGGGAAACCGGGGAACCGGAACGGCTTTCACCGTTGATCCGCCCCCTGCCGGCACCACGGTCCCGGAAGAGAGTTTCCAGGAATAACTTGCCCCTCGCTGGTTCCTGACCTCCCTTATACCAGCGAGGGGATTTTTCAAAAGCATAACGGGTCAGTAATCGACGAAGATGAGGACCTGTCAAGGGGCAAGAAGTTAAAAAACCAATGAAGTCAAGAAGGAACACGCTCATGAAGAAGTTTCTGAAGGCTCGAACGCACGCTCACCACACCGGTACGGCAAAAATCGCCGCCATTGTCTTTGCCGCGCTTCTTTCCGCGATGCCGTTTCACGCAGCATTGGCCGCAACAGCTTCGGATTTGGGCCCTGCGTCGAACTTCGCCGTCCTGGCCGGCACAGCGGTGACGTGTACCGAGTAAGGCCGGTGTCGCGAAGGCTGATGAAAACAATGACTGTCGGCAGGAGTTGCCGCTTTCTCTAACAAGGTAAGCTGAGCTTTCAGTTGCTCAAGTGCTCACCATGAAGAGAACATGAGAACCGTGGGTTCCCGGAGACTCGTTCTCCGGGAACCTTTTTCCCGCGCCGCATCGGCAGCAAGAGACGGCAGGCGGATTCCCCGGACAGTGAATGAATACGGCGACGAGGGGACGGCATGAACCAGCCGAACCAATGTCCGACAGGAGAAAAAACATGAAATCCGGCACGCAGGACCAGGTGGAAGGCACGTTTCACAAACTAAAGGGCAAGCTCAAGGAGATCGCCGGAAAGATCAGCACGAATTCCGGGCTGGAAACCGAAGGAAAAGACGAAAAAATAGGCGGCAAGGTTCAGGAAAAGATCGGTCAGGTCAAGAAGGTCCTGGGGAAGTAGAGAGGGCGGGGCGTATCATGCGCCGGCGTCCTCGGGCCCCTGGCCGAGAGTAGAATGTGCATCTATGATACGGTGAGACATTAATTGCGAGCACCAAAGAGACCAAGCAGACAAAGGAGGTGTTCAAAATGGCAAAGAAAAGCAGAGGCGGCAGAATGACGGCAGCCAAAGTGCGCGCCGCAAAGACACCTGGTGGAAAAGGTCCGGTAAAGGACCGTGCAGCAGGCAAGCACATTATGAAGACGTAAGCAGTAACCCTGTACGGCGTTTACCCCGTTAGAGGAAATGGATAGAAGCCAAGGCGATCATGTTGATATTCTGTCCCTTTTCTAACGGGGTTCAGGTGACGCTCCTGTTCCATCGGAGTGTGAGCGCCGGCAAGACCGAGGTTGACGTCAAAGACGGAATCGTGACCCTCCGAGGCGATGCAACCAGCCAGGCCCAGAAGGAACTGACGACCGAATACGCCAGGGATGTAGAAGGGGTCAAGGACGTCAACAATGAGATGACCGTGTCCAAGGCCTCGAAAAAGACATCACAAACAGCGGGTGAAAAGATCGATGACGCATCCATTACCGCCCAGGTCAAGATGGCTCTGCTGCTGCATCGTTCGACCAGCGCGCTTAAAACCACGGTTACGACGAAGCGCGGCGCCGTCACGGTGGGCGGCAAGGCCAAAAATGCGGCCGAAAAGGACCTGGTGACCAAGCTCATCAAGGACATAAACGGCGTGAAGAGCGTGAAGAACCGGATGACCATCGGGTAGTTGAGTTCATCCGCGGCGATTGCCGGAGCGATGAGCGAGCAGGCAGCGGGCAGAAAAAGCCGAAAGGAGGAGCATATGGTATGGACGATCGCTGTAGTAAATGTTAGTCCTCTGGGCGTTGGGGTTGGTGAGCAGCTACACGATGGGAGGGTTCTATTCACCTCCTGCTGATAATTGCTCTTATCGTGGTGGTGTCGGGTTCCTGCAAGGGCGCAGAGCCGGGTAGGTTGCAGCAAGTCATCTTTCTCTCTTCGCGGTCCGTCACATTTGACGGTTCTGTTAAATGTGACGGCCGCTTTAGACAGCTTCCCCTTTTACTCTATCCACCACCCTCCATCTTATCCTGAATAATCAACGCATTGCCTCGAGGTGAACGTGGTTATCACATGGCACGATTAATGTAATACACATTTCGTGAAAGGTAATAGTAAGGAATAGCAAAAAAGCAACAACTACTATTAAGGAGGACTATCATGAGAGTTCATACCAGACGCCGCAAACAGATTATTGCTTTATTCGTACTTCTCGTCGCGGCAGCGGCCGTCCAATCGCCGTCTGTCGCTCTCGCCGAGCCTCTCTCAAACTATGTCGTGTTCAAGGGAGGCTACTACTCTCCCAACCAGGACTATAGCGTCAATGATTTCAATACCGCAGGCGCAAGAAGCGATTTGGAAAGCAAGAAAGGCTTCAACGGTGAGATTGCCTTCGGTCATTACCTGGCGCCCATCTTCGGACTCGAATTCGGAGTCGGATATTTTGAGAGCACGAGTTCATCCGCTATCGAGCCGGGAGAAATGAAGCTGAAGGTCGTGCCTGCGCAATTGTCGGCCAAACTCTTCCTTCCCCTCGGGGCTTTCGAACCCTACGGCGAATTCGGGATCGGTGCCTACTTTACCCAATTGGATGTTCACGGCAATCTCGGCAACTTCAGCGGATCCTCAGAGGTCACCTACGGGCTTCACGGCGGGGCAGGGTTTAACATCAATTTTACCGACACCTTCTTTCTTGGGCTTGAAGGACGATATATCAAAGTCAAGCCGGATTACGGGGGGCAACCCATCGAGCTGGACGGGTATACCGCGACGCTCAATCTGGGATTCCGGCACTGAAGTCCCCCATAAAGCTGTACAGCGGAGTGCGTGGCAACTTAACAACAATAGATGATAAGGAGGAAATACCATGAAAACAATATATTCTGTAGCTCTGATGGTGGCCGCTGCGGCCCTGCTGATGATCGATGTGCCTGCGTATGCTTCCAAGACCGATGACCGCATCGAATCATCTGCCAAGAAGTCGTATGTGTTCAAGACCTACCTCAAGGACGAAGATATTAAAATCCAGTCCAAGGACGGCGTTGTCTCCTTGACGGGAACCGTTTCCGGAGAATCCCACAAATCATTGGCCCGGGAGACCGTGGCGAGCCTGCCTGGAGTGAAAAGCGTGGACAACAGGCTGGAAATCAAAGGTGAACGCCCCGCTGAGAAGTCGGATGCCTGGATCACGACAAAAGTGAAAACCATACTCCTGTTTCATCAGAACGTGAGCGGCATGACGGAGGTTAACACCACAGACGGAATCGTGACCCTGAAAGGCGAGGCGACCAGCCAGGCGCAAAAGGACCTGACGACCGAATATGCCAAGGATATCGAAGGGGTCAAAGACGTCAACAATGAAATGACCGTATCAAAGACCTCGAAAAAGACGTCCCGAACAACGGGTGATAAGATCGATGACGCTTCTATTACCGCCCAGGTCAAGATGACGCTGCTCTATCACCGCTCGACCAGCGCCCTCAATACCTCGGTTACGACGAAGCGCGGGGTGGTCACGTTGAGCGGCAAGGCCAAGAATGCAGCCGAAAAGGACCTGGCCGCCAAATTCGCCAGAGACGTAAACGGTGTGAAGAGCGTAAAGAACCGGATGACCATCGAGGCATCCAAATAGACCCTGGATCGTTGCCGGCTGACAGGAGATGCGCAGGTCGGCAGTGAACCGGAAAGGAGGCTCATATGTTATGGACAATCGCAGTAGTAATGCTGGTCCTCTGGGCGTTAGGGCTGGTGAGCAGTTACACCATGGGAGGGTTCATTCACCTCCTGCTGGTACTTGCTCTTATCATGGTGGTCGTCGGGTTCCTGCAAGGGCGCAGAGCCGGGTAGGTTGCGGCAGGTCATAGACCGGACCGTCGACAGGGAGGAGCGCAAAATGAAAACATACACGTTGTTAGGCATCATCCTCATTGCTGTAGGGGTCATTGCCTTTGCGTATCAGGGCATTACCTACACGACAAGAGAGAAGGTCGTGGATCTCGGTCCAATACAAATGACGGCTGACAGGTCGAGGACGATTCCGCTGACTCCGGTCGTGGGCGCTATTGCGCTCGTAGGCGGCATCGCACTGCTGGTCACGGGAAGCAAAAAGGGCTGAGAACAACGAACAGGAAAGGATGGGAACAATACTGATCATCATTTTGTCCTCGTGGTTATGGGAGCATTGCCCATCTGGCCTCACAGCAGGAGCTGGGGATACTATCCCAGCGGCGGACTCGGCTTGATCCTTCTGATTTTGACCCTCCCGTTCCTCATGGGGCGGATCTGAAGGGATTGAATTCGGCTTGAAAGGAGAGAGGCAAGAGAGGCAAGCGCTTTGGGAAGCTCTTGAAGCAGGGATTGAATAACCATCTTTGACGGTGAACAAGCAAAACAAGAAAGGAGCAGTGCCATGCCGTTGATCCAATTAATACTTGTTTTGGTCGTCGTTGGGGTGATCCTATGGGTGATCAATAGCTACATACCGATGCAGACTACCATAAAGAAAATTTTGAATGTGGTAGTGATCATTGCAGTGATTATCTGGCTATTGAGTGTCTTCGGACTCATAGGAAACCTCTCGTCGATTCGTGTTGGTAATTGATGGGTCACATCGAGCAAGCTGCGGCGGCGTTCACCGGTAACGACAAGCCGGGCGTCCGGCAGGCTAAAAGGAGTCCGCCCGGAAGTTCGCGGACAAAGCGAGAAATACCGCGCAGCAGGCCATCAAAAAGCAAAAAGAAGGCATTCACGGATTGTTGTTGACGGGCACGTAACGTATCCACCGGCAGCAATTCCAGACCCGTTAAAAAAAACATCTGTACAAAGGAAAGGAAGGTTCGGCATGGAACAAACACAAACAAGCAGTGAGAACTTTGCGGCAGCGCTGAAACTTCTCGAAGAGGCGGCCAAACAGAAAAAGGAAGAGTTGAGGGCGGTTCTGTCTGATAAGTACACGAATCTGCGGGGTCTGATCCTGGAGAAAGAAAGCAGTCTCGTAAAATCGTTGACCGGCGCCAAAGAACAGGCGCTCGAGACAGCCGCTCATGTCAAAGACGCCAGCGTCGAAAAGGCCCGTGAAGTCGCCCGTGACGTGGACAAGAACGTACATCAGAATCCGTGGCCCTATATAGCAGGATCGGCGGCGGCCGGTGTGTTGCTGGGCTTCATTCTGGGCCAGAGCCGCAAGTAGCATCGTCCAACAGGAGGGCCTATGTTCAAGTACCTGATCAGGGGTTTTCTGGCTGGAATTACGATTAAACTGCTGGACAGGTTCAGACGTTTGTCGGTCAAAGTACTCGAGATCGAGGCGGCGAAGGTCTACGTGCAAGGCGTACGGATGGCAAGGTTGTCGGCGATCGGACTGATGCGAATGGGGCTCAAGATCGGCCTCATCGTGGTTGGCGCGCTGCTATTCCACGCGGGGCTGTTCATCCTGCTGCCTTGGTCCGTGGAATCCAAAGCGGTTCTCGGTATGTTCCTGGGTAGTGCCTATGTGGCCATCGGTTCTGCTGCGCTCCATGCGGCCATGGATGAGAAAGCGTGGATGGAAAAATCGGGTATCGCCGAGATTTTGGAAGAAACGACCGATAGGTACAAAAAGAACTCTCCCGAAGGCAGCGGTTCACCTCAAAGCGGCTCTGGGTGCTTCGATCGGGATCCTGGAGTAAAAGTCGGCTGTCAGTGACATCTGAACGAGTGAATCCTGACGCACGTTGTCAACCGAAAGGGGTCTTTGCGTCCGGAGTTGCATAAACCAGACTGGCGACAAGGAGGAGACTTGATATGAAAACATACGCGTTGCTAGGCTTCATCCTCATTGCTGCGGGGATCATGGCCTTTGCGTATCAGGGCATAACCGGCACGACCAGCGAGAAGGCCGGCGATCCCGGTCCGATGCATCTTGCGGCGGAGAGGGCGAGTCCCCTTCCGGTGCCCCCGATCGCGGGAGCCCTCGCGCTCGCAGGCGGCATAGTCCTGCTGGCCTCGGGAGGCAAGAGAGAACCGCGAAAAGAATCAAAACGTCAATACGGGAGGTGGCTGCTGTGAAGGGCAAAAGAAAAGCGTACGAAGAAGAGTTCAATGCACAGTTGAAAAAAGCGCGTGCATAACGGGCCTGAGCAATCGGAAGGAGGATCAAATGTTGTGGACTATCGCTGTAGTACTGCTTGTTCTGTGGGCACTCGGGCTGGTGAGCAGTTACACCATGGGTGGTTTCATCCATATTCTGCTGGTGATCGCGATCGTAGTGGTGCTGCTCAACATCATTCAGGGCCGGAAACGCCTTTAGCCGGAGGGTGTCACGACCCATCGGAGGAGAAATCCGGAGGGCAGAGAGCATGTCAAGGATGGCGAACCATCGCCAACGCGTTCTCTGTGAGCTCGTCGGCATATGCGACCATTAGAGGAACGTATCGAAATTGAAAGTGAGGTGGCATCATGATACAAAAAGAGCTGAACGAAGAAAACAAGGAAATAACGGCCAAGGCCTATGCACTTTACGTGAAACACGGGTTTAAGGACGGAAATGATTTTGTTGACTGGCTTGAGGCGGAACGCCAGACGGGAAAACAGACCAGGCTGCTGCGCAGGAAGCGGGTGCAGAATATCCTTCTCGCCATCGTGGGGATTCTCTGCGTTATCGTGGTGATCCTCCTGCTTATGCTGTTCAGGCAAGGCCCGCAGATGGAACTATCGGAAAAGAACCTGTCCGATCTGAAGGTCATGATGCTTGTGCTTGACCGGAATGCCGATGAGAAGATAG
This sequence comes from Nitrospirota bacterium, assembly GCA_020052615.1. Lineage (GTDB taxonomy): Bacteria > Nitrospirota > UBA9217 > UBA9217 > UBA9217 > JAAXXJ01. The sequence goes on from JAGVOT010000063.1 coordinate 12,761, forward strand.
TCGCTTTCGGCGACACCCATTTCGATTATGCCAAGTCGACCCTTACCGGCGAGGCGAAGGCGCTTCTGGACAAGGATGTGCAGACCCTGAAAGAAAATCCGGCCATGAAGGTCCGCATGGCGGGATATACCTCGGCTCAAGGGACGGAAGACAGCAACCAGGCGCTGAGCGAAGGAAGGGCAAACGCCGTGCGGTACTACCTGATCGAAAAGGGCATTTCGCCGAATAGAATAACGATAATCGGATATGGCAGAACAAAACCGGCGCTGTATGAAGTGTCCCCCGGAGACATCAACACGAAGGAAGCGAAGGCTAACATGCGGGTTCTTTTTGAGGTTGTCGTGAAATAGTACAGCGATGCCTGTCTCGTAGAACCGGAGCGATCCGGAAGGAGGATGCAATGTTGTGGACAATATCCGTGGTGCTTCTCGTGCTCTGGCTGCTGGGATTCGTCAGCGGATACACGATCAACGGGTTCATACACATACTGCTCGTGATCGCGGTCGTTGTCGTGCTGGTGAGGGTCATTCAGGGACGTAAAATACTATAGTCGATGGGGGCGCGAGGCAGGGGCGAAGATCATGCGCCGGAAAGTTCCTCCGGCCGCCGTTGTCGCTGCAAGCACGGAACCCGGCCGGATTCACACAAGTCCTCTTTGCCATCAATCGCTTCACGCCTCAAGGAGGTCGTCCATGATAGAAACCCTCATTAAGATGACGGTGCCGGCTGAAAAAAGGAAGGAAGTCCTTCAAACGATAAAAGCGATTCTTGGCCCGATCCGGCTCGAGCGCGGCTGCATAAGCTGCAATTGCTACGTGGATGTAGAGGATGAACGCGTCTTCCTCTTCGAGGAGGAGTGGAAGACCAGTGAGGACCTGGAAAGCCATCTGCGGTCCGACCATTTCGGTGTTTTGAACGGTGCAATGATGCTGCTCCGCGCAAAACCGGACATCAGGTTCAACACCATTGCATCCACGACAGGGTTGGAGGCGATAAAAGCGGCGCGGGCGTGATGGGAACGATAACGGAGTGAACGGATCCGAGGGCGGCACGATCCCGGGAATGCCTCCGACCGGGATAAAGACGCGGTTGTAGGAACACGGCAATGCGGGTTTTGCCGCTGATACAGGGAGGCGCCATGAAAATAGTAATACGAATTGCATTGTCGATCGCTTTATTGGCGGCGGGATTTGCGGCCGGCTTTCCGGTCGGCCGGAACAGCGGCTTTTCAACAGGCAGCGAGTGGGCGTTCGTGCAGGCCAACATACTCGCTCGAGAGGCCGGACTGTTCATGCCGGTGGACCTGGATAACGGGCAATTCAGGGTAATCCTGAAACAGCCGAAACATCTCTACAGGGAAGCATGGATGCTTGCCGACAGGCATGACGACGAGATGGAGCACATGAACAGAAGCGAGGGGACCGTTAACGACAGCATGCAACTGGCACGGAATACACAAAATGACGAGATCAAGGGAGACAAAAACCCATGAAGCTTCTTGATCAATTCATAGCACAGACAGGCAAGCAGCCATCGAACTGGACCAGCCAGGATATACAGGGATATCTGAACTATGTCAGCGCACAGGTGACGGAAGGAACAGGGTCAAAGAGATATGAACGCCTGCCGCGCAAACCTGATATTCGCCACCCCTTCGAGTCGCTCAGGGCAGGCTCTGAGAAAAGCGAAGGCTCCCTCGGCCCATTGGAGATACGGAATTACTCGCCGCGCTCGGAATGACGCCTTGTCAAAAGCCACTTGCGCAACAGGCTCATCATAACCGGGCACGGCAGCAGGGACGAGGACGCAGTGAGAGGGAACGAGGCCAAATGGGGAACGCTGACATCATCGCCAGGACAGAAGCATTGACTCCCGAGGGCGCCATCAAGGTTCCGGCGACGTTCGAACGAAACGAAACCGTGCGCATTGAGGCGTTCAGCGACGGGGTATTCGCCATCGCCATCACGCTGCTGGTACTCGGCATCAATGTGCCGAAGGTTCGCGAACTTGGCGCAGGCGGCAGCCTCGGTTCAACGCTGATAAAGCAGTGGCCTCATTACCTTGCCTTCGTGACAAGCTTCATGACGATCTTTGCCAAGTGGGTGAACCATCACCGGATCTTCAGCTTTATCCAGGGGACCGATCATCCCTTCCTGTACTGGAACGGCGTACTGCTTCTGCTCATAACGTTCATGCCCTTTCCGACGGCCCTGCTGGCGGAATACCTCCTGCACTCCGAAGCCAACGTTGCGGGAGCGGTATTTGCCGGCACCTACGCCGCGATCGCATTTGCGTTCAAGGGCCTGTGGCATCATGCGTCAAAGAACGGAAGACTGCTTGCGCAGAACGTGGACGACAGGGAGATCCGGCAGATCACCATGCAATACCGGTACGGGCCGCTGCTGTACCTTGCGGCGTTCGCGCTTTCCTTCGTGTCGGTCGGCCTGAGCGTGGGTATGTGTCTGTGCCTGGCCGTGTTCTTTGCCATCAAAGGCTGGCCAACGCTGCGGCCGGCGGCGTTGTTGTTCCCGTTATTCCCGGGCCGGCGTAAATCATGATCCGATCCTTGATGGAAGGAGCAGGATAACAGGATAAGACGCGGCGTTTTCTCGCCGGGGTCCGAGGAGGAAAATGTCCATGACCGGCCAGAGCAATTCGCAGCAGGGATTTCGCTTCATTGTCATTGCGGCGGCGCTCGTGATCATCATCGGGGGCATCAATCAGGCGCAGTCGGTCCTGGTATCGTTCCTCGTCGCTGTTTTCCTCGCCACGCTCGGGACGCCGCCGGTGCTCTGGCTCGAGCGGAAGCGCGTTCCCTCCTTCGCTGCGGTGCTGCTCGTGGTGGGCGGCATGGTCGCCGTCCTGCTGATCGTCGGCGCGATCGTAGGCGCGTCCATCAACAGCTTTTA